>CAXAVJ010000119.1:0-9537 GCA_963972065.1 uncultured Rhodospirillaceae bacterium | reverse complement strand
CGACCGCGTGTTCGTGCGGGGCTCCCGCCCGCGCGGCGCCCCCGGGCCCAAGGTCGAGAACGCCAACTGGCGCAAGCTGTCATTGCTGCTGGGGGCGTTGATGATTTCGGTCGTGACCCTGGAATCGCAGCTTCATCTGTCGATTCCGGTGGTTCTGGCGATGCTCGCCCCGCCTTTCGCGGTGATTTGGCTGTTCATTTCCAAGGGCCGCCAGCACGAGGCGGCGGGCCTGCCGCGCCGCGTCGTCGCGTCCCTGCCGGGGTTGCGCGGTGAAGCGCTGATCTTCATCGGCGCCAATCTGTTCGGCACCGGGGTGGCCAGGGTGCTCGACCCGGCGGCGGTGGCGGGCCTGCTCAACATCGGCGCCTGGCCGGACGTCGCCAAGCCGTTGGCGCTGGCCGCCTTCATCATCCTGGCCGGCGGCATCGGCCTGCACCCGGTGGTCTTGGTCATTCTGGTCGGCTCGGTCCTGCCGCCGGAAGTGTTCGGCATGCCGCCCATGGTCATGGCCCTGGTCATGCTGGGGACCTGGGGCCTGTCGACGACGTCGTCGCCGGTGTCCGGCACGACCTTGGTGATCGGGCGCCTGACCGGAGAAAGCAGCTTCCGCCTCGCCTGGCGGCGCGCCCCCTTGTATACCCTGTCGGGCGCTCTGGTCGTGGCGGCGGTCGCCATGGCCTATTGGAAGCTGATCGACCCGCACTGAAGGACCCGCATGTCATGAAGCTACTCGCCTTCGACACGGCGACGACGGGCTGTTCGGCGGCCCTGTTCCTGGACGGCCGCATGGCGGCCCATCGCGCCGCCGCCATGGCGCGCGGCCAGTCGGAGGCCCTGATGCCGATGATCGCCGAGGTCCTGGCCGAGGGCGGCTGTTCTTACGGCGATCTGGACGCCCTGGCGGTGACGGTCGGGCCCGGCGCCTTTACGGGCCTGCGCATCGGCCTGTCGGCGGCGCATGGCCTGGCCCTGGCCCTGGCCGTTCCCTGCGCCGGGGTGACGACGCTGGAGGCCGTGGCCCACACGGTTCCCGAAGCGGCACGGGCCGGCGGGCGGGTTCTGGTCGCCCTCGATTCCAAGCGCGCGGATCTCTATGTCCAGATGTTCGATGAAAACCTGACGCCGCTCACGGAGCCGGCGGCCATGATGACGGCAGCCCTTGCTGAAATCGCCGTCGGCGGGCCGCTGGTCATCGTCGGCGATGCCGCCCCCCGGGCCCTTGAGGCCCTGGCCGAGGTGGGCATCGCGGCCTTTGGCGCGGATGCTCCCGGTGTACCCGACGCGGCCGTGGTTGGTGAAATCGCCCTGGCCCGCGCCCTGCCGCCCGTAGGCCAGGCCCCGGGCCCCATCTATCTGCGTCCGCCCGACGCGATCCGGCCCAAGGATGGGGGCCGGCTGCGTCCTTAGATTTCAGAAGGTGTTGATTTCGGGGGTTTTCAGGCGGTCTTGCGGATCACCAGCCGGTGGGGGGCGTCGGTCTCCGGGCGGGCCGGGTCTTCCGGCGCCAGGGACAGAATTTCATGGCCATGGTCGCGCACGGACCGGGGCACGTTGTTCAGCGGTTCCGGCCCTTTCAGACGCACGTCAAGTACCGCGCCGGCATCCAAACGTTCCAGGAAAAGTTTGGTTTTAACGAACGTCATCGGGCAAATGTCGTTGGAAATATCCAAAAAATGCACGATTTCAGGCGAGTCGGTCATTTCTTCCGGTTTTCCCATCGTATACTCTTGTGTACAATACACGCCTACTTTATATAGGCGCCGCCGGGTCAAATAAAATGTTTTGACCGATGTTTTCTGGCCGTGACAACACGGAAACTTTCCAGCATCTCGGCGATCTTCCCGGATCGGGACTCTATTCTGCCGATGGCGCCCAGCAGACACGCTTTTAAAGGACAAGGCGAACTAATGACTGAAAAACCGAATGCCTCCGACCTGATCGAGCTGACGACGGAGATCGTCGCGGCCCATGTCGGCAACAATACAATCGCGCCCAGCGACATTCCGGCCCTCATCAACGAGGTCTATACCGCCCTTTCCAACGTCGGCACGGTTCCCGCGCAGGCGCAGCGCCCCAAGCCCGCGGTGCCGCCGAAGAAATCCGTGTTCCCCGATTACATCGTCTGCCTGGAAGACGGCAAGAAGCTGAAGATGCTGAAGCGGCATCTGAAGACGGCCTATAATCTGTCGCCGGAAGAGTATCGCGAGCGCTGGGGCCTGCCCGTCGACTATCCGATGGTCGCGCCGAGCTACGCCAAGCACCGCTCGAATCTGGCCAAGAAGATCGGCCTTGGGACCAAACCCCGGCGCAAACGCTAACCTTTCTCACGGGTTGATCCTCAGGCTTTGGCACCTGCCCTGTTCGGGGTATAGTAAATGGGCGAATCCAGACGCCTGCTGGCAATCCGTGGGGAGATGATGTCGGAATCACGTATCGAGCAGCTTTGCATCGACAAAGGTATGAAAATGACGGACCAGCGCCGCATCATCGCGCGCGTGCTGTCCGAATCGGAAGATCATCCCGACGTCGAGGAAGTCCACCGCCGATCATCCAAGATCGATGACCGAATCTCCATCGCCACGGTCTACCGGACCGTGCGCCTGTTCGAGGAAGCGGGCATCATCGAGCGCCATGATTTCGGCGACGGCCGCGCGCGTTACGAAGAAGTGACCGAGGAGCACCACGATCACCTGATCAACGTGCAGTCGGGCGCGGTCATCGAATTCCAGAACACGGAAATTGAACGCCTGCAGGAAATCATCGCCCGGGACCACGGCATGCGTCTGGTCGGGCACAAGCTGGAATTGTACGGCGTGCCTCTGAAGAAAGGTGCGGGCAAATAGGAATGATCCGACCCGACATTTCCCTGAACCCGGCGTTCGGGGCCGACGACAAGCGGGGCGTGAGGTAACCGGTGACGGACACGACGCCCAAAAAACTGCATATCAAAACCTATGGCTGCCAGATGAACGTCTACGATTCCGATCGTATGGCGGGGCTGCTGGCACCCTTGGGCTATGCCTTGACGGATGCCGTGGACGACGCGGACATGGTGTTGCTGAATACCTGTCACATCCGGGAAAAGGCGGCGGAAAAGGTCTATTCCGAGCTTGGCCGCATCAACAAGGTAAAGCAGGCGCGCCAGGCCGGCGGCGGGGCCATGATCCTCGGTGTCGCCGGCTGTGTCGCCCAGGCCGAGGGCGAGGAGGTTTTGAAACGCGCGCCCTATGTCGACATGGTGTTCGGGCCGCAGACCTATCACCGCCTGCCGGAAATGGTCGCCCGCCTGCATCGCGAGAAGGGCGCCCAGCTCGACACCGACTTTCCCGAGGAATCCAAGTTCGATCACCTGACGGCCCCGGGCCGGGTCGACGGCCGCGCCGCCTTCCTGACGGTGCAGGAAGGTTGCGACAAGTTCTGCACCTTCTGCGTTGTGCCCTATACGCGGGGCGCCGAATTCTCGCGCCCGGTCGACCAGGTGCTGGCCGAGGCCCGCCAACTCGTCGCCCAGGGCGCCGTCGAGATCACGT
This sequence comes from uncultured Rhodospirillaceae bacterium, assembly GCA_963972065.1. Lineage (GTDB taxonomy): Bacteria > Pseudomonadota > Alphaproteobacteria > Rhodospirillales > Casp-alpha2 > UBA1479. Next base: position 6,007 of record CAXAVJ010000119.1, on the reverse strand, counting down.
TGCTCGGTCAGAACGTGAATGCCTATCACGGCATCGGCGCCGACGGGGCCGAGATTGGCCTGGGTGGGCTGATCCGTCTGCTCGCCGAAATCGACGGGATCGCGCGCCTGCGCTACACAACGTCCTATCCGGCCGAGGTCGACGACGCGCTGATCGCCGCCCACCGTGACGTGCCCGAGCTGATGCCTTACCTGCACCTGCCCGTGCAGTCGGGGGCGGACCGGGTGTTGAAGGCCATGAACCGCCGCCACGGCCGTGATTTCTATATCGACCTGGTCGCGCGCCTGCGCGCCGCGCGCCCCGACCTGGGCCTGTCGTCGGATTTCATCGTCGGCTTTCCCGGCGAAACCGACGCCGATTTCCAGGACACGCTGTCCCTCGTCCGCGAGGTCGGCTACGTCCAGGCCTATTCGTTCAAGTACTCGCCGCGACCCGGCACCCCGGCGGCCGCCATGGAACTGCAGGTGCCCGAAGACGTGAAGGACGCACGCTTGAAAGAGCTCCAGGATCTTCTCAACACGCAGCAGCTTGCCTTCAACCAAGCTTGTGTCGGGCGCACCCTGCCGGTGCTGCTCGACCGGCCCGGCCGCCATGCGGGCCAATTGCTGGGCCGCAGCCCCTACATGCAGGCGGTCCATGTCGAGGCTCCGGCCGACGGGCTGGGCCGCGTCGCCGACCTGAAGATTGTCTCGGCCGGCGGCAACAGCCTGGGGGCGGTCCTCGTGGACGCCCCGGAGCAACCCGCCGCCAGGAGATCGGCATGAGCCGCGGGCGCTCCCGCCGGCAGACGCGCGGCGGCGTCGAGGCCGTGATCCCCATGGCCCCATCCACCGGCGGCGGCCCCGCCGCCGCCATGGTCACGGAACAGATGACCTTCGCCAACAACGGCCTTGCGGCGGCGCTGTTCGGCTCCCACCACGCCCATCTGGCGCAGATCGAACAGGGCCTGGGCGTGACCATCCATGCCCGCGGCAACGAGGTCGCGATCACCGGCGACGGGGCATCCGTGGACCGCACGGCGGCAATCCTGGCGGCCCTATACGACCGCCTGAAACACGGCCACAGCGTCGACACACCCGAAGTCGACGCCATGCTGCGGATGTCCAATGGGGCCCGCGGCGGCGACGGCGGCGACCCCAAGGAAGGGCTGAAGGACGCCGGTGTCGCGGTCCATACCCGCAACAAGGTGATCACCGCCCGGACCTCGACCCAGGCCGACTATCTGGGGGCCATCGACGAATGTCCGCTGGTGTTCGGCCAAGGCCCGGCGGGCACGGGCAAGACCTATCTGGCCGTGGCCAAGGCGGTCGAACGCCTGGTCCAGGGCCGGGTCGACCGCATCATCCTGTCGCGCCCGGCGGTCGAGGCCGGCGAACAGCTTGGTTTCCTGCCCGGCGACATGCGCGAAAAGGTCGATCCTTACCTGCGTCCGCTGTACGACGCGCTCTACGACATGCTGCCGCAGCAGCAGGTGGAAAAGCGCCTGGAAAGCGGCGAGATCGAGGTGGCACCCCTGGCCTTCATGCGCGGCCGCACGCTGTCCAACGCGTTTGTCATTCTGGACGAGGCGCAGAACACCACGCCCGTGCAGATGAAGATGTTCCTGACACGCCTGGGCGAGAATTCCTGCATGGTGGTGACCGGCGACCTCAGCCAGGTCGATCTGCCGCGCGGCACCCGGTCGGGCCTGCGCGACGCCCAGGAAGTGCTGATCGGCACCAAGGGCATTCGTTTCGTCGAATTCACGGAACAGGACGTTGTCCGCCACCCCCTGGTGTCGCGCATCGTCCATGCCTATCAGAACGTGGAAACCTCGCGCCGCGCCGGCGCACGATATGAGCATTATGAAAGCGAACGCGAACAAAGCGACGAATGACGGCGCGGGCGTGATGCCCGAACCGGCATTGGAGATCGCGGTCGACATCGCGTCCCCCGAATGGGCGGCGCTCGGCGATGCCGAGACGATTGCCGAACGCGCCCTGGCCGCCGCCTACGGGTTCCTGGACCATGGCGTGGACGTCCGCCCGGCCGAGGTCTCGCTGGTGCTTGCCGACGACGCCATGGTGGCGGGGCTCAACCACGATTACCGGGGCAAGGACGGGCCGACCAACGTGCTGTCGTTCCCGCAACAGGACGGCGATGCGCCGCCCGCAGGGGGGCTGCCCGGCATGCCCGCGATGCTGGGCGACGTGGTGATCGCCTTCGGCGTCACGGCGGCCGAGGCGCGCGACCAGGGCATCCCCCTGGCTGACCATTTATCGCATCTGTGCGTTCATGGTATGCTGCACCTTCTGGGTTTCGACCATATCGACGCGGACGAGGCCGACAGGATGGAACGGCTGGAAACGGATATCCTTGGGGGCCTCGGCGTCCCCGATCCATATGGAAAGGAGCGGTGACCGCCCGTTCGCAAGGGCATCTATCCTGCTGACATGAACGATCAATCATCGAGTCCCCAGCCCCGGGAATCCGGGGCCGCCCCCCATTCCTCTTCGCAGGAATCCCAAACCCCGCCGACCGAGGCGCGCGGCCCCTCCCTGTGGCAGCGCCTGATGCGCCGGTTCCGCGGCGGACAGAACGGCTCCGTCCGCGAGGCGCTTGAGGAAATCATCGAGGAACGGGCCGAGCCCGCCGCCCCCATCGGCGATGACGAACGCGCGCTCCTGTCCAACATCCTCAACCTGCGCGGCCTCACCGTCGAGGACGTCATGGTGCCGCGCGCCGACATTGTCGCGGTCGAGGTGGATACGCCGCTCAGCGAGATCGTGCGCATTATCGGTGAACAGGGCCATTCGCGCCTGCCGGTCTATCGCGGCACCTTGGACGACGTCATCGGCATGGCTCATATCAAGGACCTGTTCCTGTGGGACGGCCACGATAAGGATTTCAAGCTGTCCGAACACCTGCGCCGCATCCTGTTCGTGGCCCCCTCCATGGAGGTTCTCGAACTGCTGCTGGAAATGCGCGCCCGGCGCTCGCACATGGCGCTGGTGGTCGATGAATACGGCGGCGTCGACGGCCTGGTGACCATCGAGGACCTGGTCGAGGAAATCATCGGCGAGATCGAGGACGAACACGATCGTTCATCCGAACCCGTGCTCAAGGAAAATCCCGACGGCTCCTACACCGCCGACGCCCGGGTCGAGATCGAGGCCCTGGAGGAAAAGGTCGGCGCCTTCGCCACGGACGAGGAGCGGGAATACATCGATACCCTGGGCGGGCTGGTGTTCGCCCTGGCCGGCCGCGTGCCGATCCGCAGCGAGCTGGTCGCCCATCCCTCGGGCTTCGAATTCGAAATTCTCCAGGCCGACCCCCGGCGGGTGCACCGCCTGCGAGTGCGCCGCCGCAACGCCGCCGACAAGGACGCGAAAGCCGGATGACCGGGGCCCTGACGGGGGTCCGGCGCCTGCATGACCTTGCCGCGGGCCTGACGGGCTGGCGGCGGCGGGGGCTTGCCGCGGTGCTCGGCCTGCTGGCGGCGGGGGCGTTGCCGCCGCTCCATCTTGTGTTTCTTCTGATCCCCGCTTTCGCGGGCCTGATCTGGCTGGTCGCGTCGCGCCCGCGCCTGCGCGGGGCCCTGGCCGACGGCTGGTGGTTCGGGGCCGGGCATGCGGCGGCCGGCACGTTCTGGATTTCTCATTCCCTGACCATCGATCTCGCCCGCCACGGCTGGTTGATCCCCATCGCCGTGCTGGGCTTCGCGGGCGTGCTGGGCCTGTTTCCGGCCCTGGCGGCGGCCCTTCTGTACCGTCTGCGCCGCGCGGGGGCCGCCCCCGGCGGCGGCGACGCACTGATCCTGGCCGGGGTCTGGACCATTGGCGAATGGTTGCGCGGCTGGCTGTTCACGGGCTTTCCCTGGAATCTCATGGGCACGGTCTGGACCTTTGCCGACGCCATGATCCAGCCGGCGTCGATGTTCGGCGTGTTCGGCCTCAGCCTGGTCACGGTCTGGGCCGCGGCCACCCCGGCGGCTCTCGTTGGCGCCGGGCGGCGGCCGTGGCTGGCTTCGGCCTTCGCCGCGGCCTTTCTTGCGGGCGTGTGGGGCGGCGGCCTGTGGCGTCTGGCCGGGGCGGAAACGGCGTTTGCCCCGGGCGTTCACCTTCGCCTGGTGCAGCCCAACATCGCCCAGGCGGACAAATGGCGACCGGGCCTGCGGGCAAGCCATGTCACCCGGCAGATTGAATTGAGCCTCAACCCCAAGGGCCTGAACGGCGCTCCGGCGGCGTTGCAGAATCAGGACGCGGATTACGTCCCGGCGCCCGAACCCACCCACGTCATCTGGGCCGAAACGGCGGTGCCCTATGTGCTGGGGCGCGAACCTGTACTGCTGCGCGCCTTGTCCCATGCCACGCCCATCGCCGGGGCCTTGATGACCGGCTCGCTGCGTATCGAGGACACGCCCGGCGGCCCGCCCCGGGTGTACAACAGCCTTTATGTGGTCGAGGCGTCGGGCCGCGTCGCCCTGACCTATGACAAGCACCACCTGGTGCCGTTCGGCGAGTACGTGCCGTTTCAGGACTGGTTGGGCTTCCTCAAGATCACCCAAGGACGCGGCAATTTTACGCCCGGCCCCGGCCCCCGGGTGCTCGAGGTCAAGGGCCTGCCGCCGTTTTCGCCGCTCATCTGTTACGAGGTGATCTTCCCCCATGCCGTGTTGCCGACCGCCGGCGAAAACGTCGATGGTCCCCGCGCGCGCTGGTTGTTGAACATCACCAACGACGCCTGGTTCGGGGTCTCGCCCGGCCCCTATCAGCATCTCGCCGCCGCCCGCCTGCGCAGCGTCGAGGAAGGCCTGCCGCTGGTCCGCGTGGCCAACACGGGGATCTCGGCCGTGATCGATCCCTGGGGCCGCACGGTCGCCGCCCTGGGCCTTGGCAAGGCCGGTGCGATCGACGCCGGCCTGCCCGAGCCGATCGAGGCCCGGACCCTGTTTTCCCGGGTCGGAAACGCCCTGGCGCTGGTCCTGGCGGGCCTGTTCGCGGCCCTTGGATATCTGGCCCAACGCCGGGCCGAAACGGGTGAATCCCCCTCCGCAGCCTAGGGTTTCCGCCAATATCACCTTGACGCGGACCCGCAAGGCTGGCACAAACGGCGGCCCGGGCACACGCGGTCCGGGCGTGGCGTATTTGGACCGTTTGCCGCCACGAAAAACAACGCGCTAAGCGGACGAGCGTCGCCCCCGCACGTTTCGTCCTCATAGTCCTACATCTGTAAACGACGTTACCGGAGGCTACACCCGTGACTCTATCCAACTATCTGTTTACGTCCGAATCCGTTTCCGAAGGCCACCCGGACAAGGTGTCCGACCGTATTTCAGATGCGGTGCTCGACGAATTCATCCGCCGCGACCCCCTGAACTGCCGCCTCGGCTGCGAGACCTTCACCACGACCAACCGCATCATCGTCGGCGGCGAAGGCCGCTGCGGCGACGACGGGCGTGGCCCGATGTTCGACGCCAACGGCGACGCCGACGCCGCGCTGATCGAAAAGATCGCGCGCGACTGCGTGAAGGACATCGGCTACGAACAGGAAGGCTTCCACTGGGAGACCGCGAAGGTTCAGGTCTATCTGCACGGTCAGTCCGCCGACATCGCCGTTGGCGTCGATTCCGCCGGCAACAAGGACGAAGGTGCCGGCGACCAGGGCATCATGTTCGGTTTCGCCTGCACGGAAACCGAAGAACTGATGCCGGCGCCGATCCACTTCTCGCACCAGATTTTGAAGGAAATGGCCGACGCGCGCCATGCCGGCAAGACGCCGGGTCTGCTGCCCGATTCCAAAAGCCAGGTCACCCTGCAGTACGAAAACGGCAAGCCCGTGCGCGCGACCTCGGTCGTCGTCTCGACCCAGCACACGGAAAACCTGACCACGGACGAGGTCCGCGAAATGGTCCGCCCCTTCGTGGAAAATGTGCTGCCCGAGGGCTGGATGTGTGACGACGCTGAGCTTTACGTCAACCCGACCGGCCGTTTCGTCATCGGCGGGCCCGACGGCGACGTCGGCCTGA
>CAXAVJ010000118.1:0-9635 GCA_963972065.1 uncultured Rhodospirillaceae bacterium | reverse complement strand
GTTGCAGACCGTCATCCGGCCCTCCATGTCGAGCGCCTCGATCATCTGCGCAACGCCCGCCGCGATCCCGCCGCGGTCGTGGTTTTCGAAACTGTAGGTCTTGGTGTCGGTCAGGCGGCCCTCGATGTCCCACAGACCGTCGTCGCGCTCAAAGCCGAGACATTTGATGTCACGGGTGTGGATATGCTTGCGGGAGGCGGGCTTGCTGAGGGGCATGGGCGGATTCCTGTTAGGCGAATTGGGCGCCGCCGCCCGGAAGCGGGCGGGGCATATCGTCCAATGACTTTATCGGCTGTCGGCCACGGGCGGCAAGAGATGCTGCGCGCAGTCGCGCACCTGCTCATAAAAATTATTTATTTCAATATATTAGGCGCTGTATCGGTCGCCGAAGACGAAGGCTTCCGTCTCGCGGATGTTCTCTTCCAGGCCTTCCTTGACCGCTTGGTAAAGATCTCGGATTGACACCATGGCGACGCATTTGCCGTCTTCGCCCACGACGGGAAGGTGGCGATAGCGTCGGGTCAGCATCAACTCGAGCGCGTCCGAGGCCCGGTCATTCGGCGCCAGGGTATCCGGATTGGCGGTCATGATGTCGCCGACCTTGATTTCGCTGGGGCGTTTGTTCGTCGCCACCACGCGGCGGGACATGTCACGTTCCGTCAGAATGCCGATCAGCACCCCATCCGCATCCAGAACGACGACCGCCGCGACATTGGCCGCAGCCATGTCCTTGGCAGCCTGTTCCGACGTGGCGTCGATGGTGGTCGCGGTCAGTTCCGTGCGCTGAACGATGTCCGGAATAATCTTGCGCTGCATCGGACGTTTCCTCTCGTTGACCATGTCGCCCGGACGTTTGCCGGGCTTTGCCACGGTGCGACAATTGTTGCGTCATTGTACGGGAATTGTGCCGCTGGGTTAAGAATTAACGGATGCTCATGTTAACCGTTAACCGGTTGGTACATTGAGGCCGCAGGGTCAGTCGGTGGCTTCGCCGGGCTTGGGCGGCGTTACGCGCAGGCGGGTGATCTGATGGCGCTGACGGGCCACGATGTCGATGCGGAATCCGAACAGACGGAACGACTGACCGACCTCGGGGATGCGCCGGGCTTCGTGCAGGACGAGGCCCGCGACGGTCGCGGCTTCTTCGTCGGGCAGGTGCCATTCATACTGGCGGTTGAGATCCCGGATCGTCACTGTGCCATCGACCAGGTAGGATCCGTCCGCCTGCGGCTCGACGCCGGCGACCTTCAGGTCATGTTCGTCGTCGATCTCGCCGACGATCTCTTCGATGATGTCTTCCAAGGTTACGATGCCTTGCAGGCTGCCGTATTCGTCGACGACCAGGGCAAAATGTTCGCGCCGTTCGCGGAAGGCCTGAAGCTGGTCCAGCAGCGGCGTCGTATCCGGAATGAACCAGGGTTCGGCGGCGAAGGATTTGACGTCTAACTCCGCCAAATCACCCTTGGCGCCGTGTACGGCGCGGAATAGGGCCTTGGCGTGGAGCACGCTGACGATGTTGTCCGGCTCGCCCCGCCACAGGGGGATGCGCGTGTGGGGGCTTTCCAGGACGCCCGCGATGATCGCCTCGGCCGACAGATCGGCGTTCAGCGTGTTGACGCTGGATCGATGAATCATGATCTCCCCGACCTGGACATCGGCCAGGTCGAGCACGCTGCGCAGCATCACCCGTTCCAGGCCTGTTTCCTCGTCGCCCGTGTGAAGCTCAATGGCGCCGCGCAGTTCCTGTTCGGATTCGTGATCGTTGCCGCCGGATGCACGGATATCGACGCCGACCATGTAAAACAGGCCGCGCACCAACAATTCCACGGTATGGGTAATGGGAGCCAGCAGGGCGACCAAAATCCTCACCGGAGGCCCCACGAAAAGGGCCATGGTATTGGCATTTTTGATCGCGTAGGTCTTAGGCATGACCTCGGCGAAGATCAGCACCAGAAGGGTCATGACCAGGGTCGCATAGGCCACGCCGGCCTCGCCGAAATAGGTGATGAGCAGGCTGGTCGCCAAAGAGGACGCCAAGATGTTGACCAGGTTGTTGCCCAGGAGAATGGCGCCGATCAGGCGTTCCTTCTGATCGTAGAGCCGGTTGACCACCGCCGCCCGTTTGTCGCCGGCCAGTTCCAGGCGATGCATGAGCGGTTGGGAACTGGCGGTCAGTGCCGTTTCCGAGCCGGAAAAGAACGCCGACATCAAAAGCAGAAAAAAGATCGTGATCAGGCTTGTTTCGTCTTCCATGGCATCCGCTCGTTCAATGTGCCGGGCGCCGTCTTGGGCGCGCCGGTGGGTCGGCCCGGGTCAACTCCGGGCGCTGAGGAATTCGTTGAGGACATCGGCGACCGGTCCGGTCGGCACGTCGTTTTCGATGAACGCGTCGCCGATGGCCCGGGCCAGGATGAATGTCAGCTTGCCGTCCTCGGTCTTCTTGTCCTTCATCATGTGCGCCAGCAGGCGCTCCGCCGTCCAGCCGCCGATGTCGAGCCGCGCGAGGTCGCCCGGCAGGCCCGTGGCGTCAAGGTGGGCGCGAAGCCGCGCCGCGTCGTTGCCTTTGCAATGCCCCAGGCGGTTCGCCAGAGTCAGCGCCATGACCATGCCGATGGCCACGGCCTCGCCGTGCAGCAGGCCGCCGCCGTAGCCGGCCTCGGCCTCCAGCGCGTGGCCGAAGGTATGTCCCAGGTTCAGCAGCGCGCGCTGTCCCTGTTCTGTTTCGTCGGCGCTGACGATGCGCGCCTTGGCGTCGCAGCAGGTCAGGATGGCGCGGCGGCGGGCCGCGGCGTCCCCGGCCAGCAGGGCGGGACCGTTGCCTTCCAGCCAATCGAAGAAATCGGGCATGTCGATGACGCCGTATTTCACGACCTCGGCATAGCCGGCCCGCAGCTCGCGGGGCGGCAGGGTGTCGAGCACGCCCGTATCGGCAAGCACAAGGCGCGGCTGGTAAAACGCGCCCACCAGATTCTTGCCCTGAGCCGTGTTGATGGCGGTCTTGCCGCCGACCGATGAATCGACCTGCGCCAGCAGGGTCGTCGGGACCTGCACGAAATCGATCCCGCGCAGCGTCAGCGCCGCGCAGACGCCGGTCAGGTCGCCGATGACCCCCCCGCCGAGGGCGATCAGCGTCGTCTTGCGGTCGATGCCGCCGGCCAGCAGATCGCCGATGACCTGTTCCAGATGGGCGAAGTCCTTGGTCTGCTCGCCGGGGTCCAAAATGATCGTGCGGCTGGCGATGCCGGCGGCGGCCAGTGCTGTTTCCAAGGTCGCCAGATGCCCCGCGTCGGTGACGTTGCGGTCGGTGATTACCGCGACCTGTTTGGAGCGCAGCACGGGCGCAATCAGCCGCCCGGCGTCGGCCAGCAGGCCGTCGCCGATCAGGATGTCGTAGCTGCGCTCGCCCAGGTCGACGCCCAGGCATTCGCTGCCCGGGTGATCAATGGTCGTGCCGTGAGTGGTCATGCCGTGCCGTCCGTCAATTTTTCGATGATCTTGTCGGCGGTCTTTTCCGGTGTTTCATCGACGCTTTCAATGATGATATCCGCCTGTTCGTACACGGGATAACGCTCATTTATCAATTGCTTCAGTTTCTCCGACGGATCCGTGCCCTTAAGCAGCGGGCGCCCGGCGGCCCGCCGTTTGGTGCGGCGCTCAAGAATCTCCAGATCGGCGCGCAGCCAGACGCTGATGGCGGTCTCGGCGATGCGCGCGCGGGTGCGCGGGTTCATGAAAGCGCCGCCACCGGACGATAGAACCATGGGCGGGCCGTTCAGCAGACGGTCAATGACCCGTTCCTCCACGTCGCGGAACGCCGGTTCGCCGTAGATTTCGAAAATGTCCTCGATGCTACAGCCGGCAGCCGTTTCCACCTCGTCGTCGGAATCGATGAACGGCTGGTCCAGCTTCGCGGCCAAAATCCGGCCGACGGAACTTTTTCCGGCACCCATAAGGCCGACCAGGACGATGGTTTTCTGTTTCTTTTGAAGGGGCTGGGAAGACATGGACCTGTAACTTGCGGACTGCGGATGGCGCCGGGCAGGCGGCGTTGAAAGCGGGGGAGCGAGCCGATAAACTCCGGCTTGCCCGCCGCCGCCGGAAAAATGCCATAGTCACAGTCTAGCAGAAAGCCTGAAGACTGTGGCAAACGCCGATCCGACGGCCATCAAGATCACCCGCGAAGACGAATAGGCCCGCCCTCCCGATGAAAAGCATTTCCAAGATCATTCTCATCCTCGCCCTGGCCTTGGTGCTGGGCGGCGGGACGTTCCTGGTTACCTGGGATTTTCCCGCGCCGTCCAAGGACGTGACGAAAGTTCTGCCCGATGACCGATTCCCGCGCTAAGCGCCCGGTTTCGGCATTACGGCTGGCTGCCCTCGCTGTGGCGCCGCTGCTGCTGACCGCCCCCTTAAGCCAGCCGCAGGCCCAGGCGCCCGCGGCGGATGCGCCGGCGGCCCTGCTGCCGGGCACACAGCCGCCTGTTGCTGAGCCGGTGGCCCTGCAGCCGCCGGCCGCGCTGGCGCCGCCGCAGGCCCTGAAACCTCATGCGCCCGCGGGCCCCGTTCAGCCGTCGGTGGACCAGGGTTCGATCCGGTCCGTGTCGGGTTCGGGCTCGGGCGGTGAACCGGGTGTCCAGGTCGATACCCTGGATAAAGTCGATCCGGAGACGGCGGGCGTCATCGGCCCCGACGAAGGTGGTCTGGGCTTCGATCTCTGGCAGGGTGCGGACCGCGCCTATGTCGCGGCTCTGATGACGAACCTGCCCGTGCGGGCACCTTCGCCGGTGATGCGCGCATTGATGCGCCGTCTGCTGTTGACCGCGGCCCAGCCCCCCGCCGTGGTCAAACCGGCTGAAGGCGATGACGCGGATGCGGCCAAGACGAAACCGGTCAGTCTGATTACCCTGCGCGTGCAACAGCTTGCCGCCATGGGCGACGTCACCGGGGTTGGCGACCTTCTGGCGGCGATCCCCGGCAGCATCACCGACCGGGCCTTGCTGCAGGTCGAAGCTAACGCCCGTTTCCTGGCCAATGACAATGCCCGCGCCTGCGGCATCACGGCACATCAAATTCAGGCCGGCGGAGGACCTTACTGGCAGAAGGCGATGATTTTCTGCCAGATCCTGGCCGGGGAGCCGGAAAAGGCGGAAATCGGCATTTCCATGCTCAACGAACTGGGTGCCAAGGACCCGGCGTTCTATGCCCTGAGCGACCGCCTATTGGGCGGCGTGACCGGGGAACTGACAACGGTGAGTGAAGCCGATGGTCTGCTGCTGGCCATGGCGCGGGCGGCCAAGACGCCGTTGCCGGCCGATGCCACCCGCTCCGACCGTCCGGGCGTGTTGCGGGCCATCGCGGTCAACCCAAACGTGGGGCCGGATATCCGACTGGAAGCCGCCGAGCGTGCCGAGGCCGCCGGCGCCCTTGATACCGAGGCCCTGCGCCAGCTCTATTCCAGCGTTACCTTCGATCCGGGCGACCTGAAACGCTCGTTATCGCGGGCCGAGGAAATCGGCGGGCCCGTCGCCCGGGCGTTGCTCTACCATTCCGCCTTGTCACAAACCGTGCCGACGGCCCAGGCGGAAATTATCGACAAGGCCCTGAAGATCGCCGTCGGCGAAGGCCGTTATGGTGCCGCCGCGCGGGTGTTCCATCCGCTGGTTTCCAATATCCCGCCCTCGGCGGACCTGTTGTGGTTCGCCCCCGACGCGGTGCGCCTGATGCTGTCGACGGACGACCCCACGGGCGCCGAGGCTTGGTTCAAGCTGCTACAGGCGAGTGCTTTGTTTCAGGACGACAGCCGCGACTTGTTGATCCGCATGACGCCGTTGGTTCGGTTGGTCGGCACCATGGGGCTGGAGAACGAGCCACGTGACCTGAGCGTTTGGTGGCGTTCGGTGGCCAAAGAGAAAGATGCGGCCCGCCGGGCGGCGCTGCTCTATGCGCTGCTGGACGGTCTGGGCGAGGATGTGCCGCTCGACGCTTGGCGGGCGATGGGCCCGGTGATCGGCCATGCCTCGGCGGAAACAGTCCATCCGGCGCTGTGGTTCCGCCTGCTGTCCGTGACCGACAAGGTGGCCGCATGGACCGCCGCGCGCGAGGCCCGTGAAACGGCGGCGGAACCTTCGGCGGCGCTCGGCGCGCCGCAGGTGGCGCCGATGGGCGAACCTGTGCGCGAAGCGCAGCTTGGCACGACCGACGTGCTGCCGGCACCCGCCGTGGCCGAGGAAACGGTTCTGCCGCCCCATCGCGGCGAGGTCATCCTGATGGTGCTGGGCGCCATCGGCGATGGCGGCACGGCGCGGGCTCAGGCTCAGGTTCTGCGTCAGGCGGTGATCAGCCTGCGCGCCATCGGCCTTGATCAGGAAGCCCACGACCTGGCGCTGGAGGCGGCGCTCGCGGCGGGCCTGTAATCTCGGCGGCAACTCGCGAAGGGAGGCAACGCCTGTCCCGTTACATCAGCCTATTTCTCGACATGCTGGCCGCTGAAAGAGGGGCCGCCCGCAATACGATCGAATCCTACGGCCGGGATCTGGACGACTTCGCGTCGTTCTGCGCCCGGCGCAAGACGGCTGCCGACGCGGCCGGCCCGGATGACGTCACGGCCTATATGAAGCGCCTGTCGGGTGCCGGCATGGCGGCCAGCACCCAGGCCCGGCGGCTGTCGGCCTTGCGTCAGTTCTTTCGCTTTCTCCAGGCGGAACGCATCCGCGACGACGATCCGACCCAGGCCGTCGATGCGCCGCGTCAGGCGCGGCCCCTGCCCAAATACCTGAGTGAGGAAGAGGTCGAACGCCTGCTGACCGCGGCCCGCGAACGGCCGGGCGCCGACGGTCTGCGCACGGCGGCCTTGCTGGAAGTGCTTTACGCCACGGGCCTTCGCGTGTCGGAACTGGTTGGCCTGCCCATGGCGGCGGTCGCCCGCGACGGACGGGTGTTGATCGTGCGCGGCAAGGGCGGGAAGGAGCGCATGGTGCCGATCGGCGGGCCGGCGCGTGATGCGCTTGGCGATTACCTGGCCGTGCGCGATGGCTTCCTGGGCAAGGATAAGGATGCGCGGGCGGCCTTCCTGTTCCCGTCCCGGGCGCAGCAGGGCCACCTGACGCGCGCCCGCTTCGGGCAGATTCTCAAGGAATTGGCGATTGTCGCCGGCATTCCGCCGAAACGGGTATCACCGCACGTTCTGCGACATTCCTTCGCCAGCCATTTGTTGGCTCACGGTGCCGATCTGCGATCCCTGCAGCAGATGCTGGGCCATGCCGACATCTCGACCACGCAGATCTACACCCATGTTCTGGAAGAGCGCCTGAAGGCACTGGTCGACCAAGCCCACCCCCTGGCCAGGGCGCCTCTGGATTAGGCAGAGAGGGCACTCAGGGTGGCGCGACCGCGCGGCGGTAGAGATGCCAGGTGGCGTGTCCCAGGACCGGTAGGACCAGAAACAGGCCGATCAACCCGGACAGCAGGGCGAGGGCGATCATCGTGGCGATGGCGGCGCACCAGATCGCCATCACCCGCGGGTTCAGGGCGACAAACCGGACGCTGGTCAGCATGGCCGTGATGAAATCGACATCGCGGTGGAACAGCATCGGGATGGAGATGACGGAATAAGAGAACACCGCGAAGGCGATGAGGGCGCCGGCTGCATTGCCGACGACCAGGAACAACCAGCCTGACGGTGTCGTGAAGATGTCGTTGATCAGTTCGCGGAATCCGAAAAACTGGAATCCCATGAAACCGAAGGACAACAAGGCGGCAATGTCCATCCAGAAAAACAGGGAAAACCCGGTGACCAGCGCCATCCAGCCCAATTCATGGCTGAACATGGATTTCACGGTGCCCAGCACGATACCCCAGCTGAGCGCCGCGCCGTCGTTCGGGGCGGGATCTTCCAGGTGCCGGCTGATCACATAAAAACCGCTGGCGATGAAGGGCGCGATCAGCGCAAACCCCGCCGCCAGGGGATAGACCAGATACGGCAGCTCGAAGGCGACCAGCATCAGAATCAGCAGCCAGCCGCCGAGCGCATAAATTCCCGCAAAAAAGAGGTCGTAGGTGGGGGCTGCCCGGAAATCCCGCAAGCCCAGGGCGAGAACGTCGATCAGGTCGTTGACGCCGACCCGGTTCACCTGCGGCGGCGGCGGACGGGTTCCCCGGGGGGCGGTCGGCGCGGTGTCGACGCTGGGGTCGGTCATGCGCTTATCCTTCCAGACTCGCATCCATCGAGCCGTGTCTAATAACCATATAAAAAATGTGGATTGATGTCGACGAAGATCGGCGGACGAACACAGGATAAATAGTGAAGGAAGGAACGGGGGGCGCTTGTCAGCCTTCCGCCGCCACCTTTTCGACCAGCCAGCGCGCCGTGCGCAGCAGGCGCGCGTCATCGTTTCGCGCGCTGACCAACTGAACGCCGATGGGCATGCCGTTGGCCCCCTGCATCAGGGGAATGGTCACCGCCGGTACACCCAGGTATGTCCAGGTCGAGCAGAACACCGGATCACCCGTGGCATCCAGGCCTTTGGGCGCTTCGCCGCAGGTCGCCGGGGTCAGGATGGCGTCGAATTCCTCGCCCAGGCTTTTCACCCAGCCGGCCAGGTGAACCCGCATGTCGACGCATTCATTGAAATCGACGGCCGTGACCGACTTGCCTTCCTCGATCATGGCGCGCAGCACGTCGCTCAGCTTGTCTTCGCCGCGGGCCACGTATCCGGACAGATAGCGGACCAGATCGGCGCACATGATCTTACGCAAGTTGTCGACGGCGCCATTGAAGGGATCGGGCAGGGTGACTTCTTCGCATTGATCGCCAAGGAACTCGCGCAGTTCTTCGAACGCTTCCTGGGCATCCGGTTCCGCGCGATCCCAGACCGGGGATTTGACGAAAGCGAAGCGAGGTTCGATGGGAGGTTCTTGGCGGGTGATCTCCGACAGGCACGGGGCGGCGGCCGGCTTGGTGTCCGGATCAGCCGGATCGTGGCCGATCAGACAATCGCTGATCAGGGCGGCGTCTTCCAGGGTGCGGGCGAACACGCCGACGTGGTCGAGGGTTCGCGATAGGGCCAATGCGCCGGCGCGGGAAATCCGCCCATGCGTCGGCTTGAAGCCGACGACGCCGCAGAACGACGCCGGGCGAATGACCGATCCATTGGTTTGCGAGCCGATCGCCAAGGGTACCATGCCCGCTGCGACGGCGGCGGCGGAACCGCTGGACGAGCCGCCAGGGGTACGCTCCGGATCGTGGGGATTGCGGGTCTTGCCGGGGGAATAGACGGCCAGTTCCGTGGTCACGGTTTTGCCCATGATTACGGCGCCGGCGGCCCGCAACAGGCGGACGGCGGCGCTGTCGTCATCGGGGAGGCGGCCCTTGGACAACACGGTGCCGTTTTCCGTGGGCAGGTCCGCCGTATCGAAGATGTCCTTGATGCCGACGGGAATGCCGTGCAACGGCCCGGTCGGCGCACCACTGGCATGCAGTTCGTCGCAGTGGGCGGCTTGGCGGCGGGCGAAATCCGGGTCGAGATGGGCCCAGGCGCCGATGGCATCCTCTTTCGCCTCGATCCGCGCGAGGCAGGCCTCAACCAATTCCGTGGAGGTGATCTCACCCCGTTCGATCATCCCAACCAATTGGGATG
>CAXAVJ010000117.1:0-9694 GCA_963972065.1 uncultured Rhodospirillaceae bacterium | reverse complement strand
CGGCATGCGCTACCTCGCCACCCCGGAAATCGCCACCGCCCGCGTGAAGAGCCCGGCATCGCCGCCGCCCATCCGCACCCAGGCCGAACCGGCAGCACGACCAGTCCCGGCCCCGGCGTCTGCGCCGGTTTCCGCTCCCATCCAGTCCGCGGCAGCCCCCGTGCCCGTTCCGCCGCCGCCCACGCCGTCGGCACCGGTCCTGTCCCATTACCGGCTCGCCGGTGCCGTGGTGCCACCACCGCCCCCGGCCGAGGTCCTGGCGCCAATTCCGGCCTCGTCGCCTCCGACCGCCGCTGCCAAGCTGCCGCCGGCCGTCGCGGCGGTCGAAGTCAGCGTGCCCGAGGCGGCCTTGCCGACGGCCGGATCGCCACCCGAGCCGGCTGTTTCGGCCGCGCGGCCGGCGCCAAATGCGCGGAGTTTTGTGCCCTTGCGGGGAACGCCCCTTTCACCGGCATCGGCACCAGCGCCGGCGCCGTCCGCGCTGCCGCCGGCGGTCGAGGTGGCCGACGCCGCCGTGCCCGAGGCTGCGGTGATGACCGCAACGCCGCCGATTGACGTGCCGCAGACATTGGCGGGTGTCCGTCCGCCGGAAGCCGCGGGCCTGCCCCTGCGGGGGGCGCCACCGCCCATCGCCCGACCGAACGCCGTCGCCCCGGAAGAAATCGCGGCAATCGCCGAGCCCCCGGAAATTGATGTGAAAACGGTGCCGGTCGTGGCCGAGGCCGAGACGTCGCCCGCCGAGGCCCGGTCTTGGAATTCCCGGCCGACCGAGATCGCGGGGCAGCCGGTTGATGCGGCGGCCATCCGCGCCCTTGCCGCCGATCCGGCGGCCCCGCCCGAACTGATGGTTCGTGCCGTCGCCGAGGAAACGCCCGAGCAAATCGCCCAGCGCAAGGCCCTTGAGAAACGCCATCCCGTCCTTGGCGTGCGGTTGGGGGAGGCCAAGCGCAACATGGGGCCGATTTATCCGGACACACCGCGCCTGGCCGACACGGAACAGGCCTATCTGGCGGAACTGGAAGCCCTGGAACGCTCGCTTGGGCCGGAACACCCCGATGTCGCCGCCATGCTCTACAAGCTCGCGCGGCTGTATCAGCGGCAAAGCCGGTACGAGCCGGCAGGCAGGATGTACGAACGCTGTCTGGCCCTGCGTGAAAAGACCCTGCCCGAAGGCCATCCCGACATCATTGAAACCCTGGTGAACTATGCCCGCCTGTTGCGGGCCAGCGGGTTTTCCGGCTTGGCGGCGGAGATGCGCAAGCGCGCCGAGGCCGAAAAGGCGACCGCGAACTGACCGTGTCAGAGGCTGTTAAATTCCCGTTTTGATTGTCCGGTGACAATACTTCCATTGCGCGTAGCCGTCCGCCGCCGCTAGCCTTCGTCTGGGTATCACGTTCGGAGGCAAAGATCGTGGACGGCCAGGAAACCTTCATCGACAGATTGGATGGTCAGGTGCGCGCCATCGCCGACGCCTGCACGGCCTGCGGTGCCTGCGTGCGGGCCTGCCCGACGCCGGGGATCCTGGGGCTGGCCGCCGGTGACGGCAAAGCCGTCGCGGACGGGGTCCGGGACATCCTGCGGGATGGCCAGGGTGACGCGGTCTCGGCGGCCTGGGCCGGAGCCTGCTGCGGCACGGGCAATTGCCTTAGCGTTTGCGAAGAAGGCATCAACCCGCGCGTCATGCTGGCCATGGCGCGGCGCCGGATGGCCGAGGCGGCGCCCGAGGCCGAACGCAAGGATGCGGGCAAGGCCGCCTTCAAGGCGATGAGCCGGGGCGTGCGCGTGCTGTCGCGCCTGCAACTGCCGCCGGAGCTCATGAACCGGCTTAGCCCGGCATCCCATCCGGAGCGGGACACACCGCCCGACATCGTATTCTACACCGGCTGCAACATGCTGAAGACGCCGCACATCGGGTTGTTGTGCCTGGACATTTTGGACCGTTTGAATGTGTCCTACGAAGTGTTCGGCGGCCCCGCCAACTGTTGCGGCATCCTGCAGTTCCGGCCCGGCGACACGGCCAATTCCGGACGCCAGATCAACAGCACCATGGACCGGTTCGCCAGCACGGGGGCAGCCCAGGTGGTGTCCTGGTGCCCGACCTGCCAGATGCAGATGTCGGAGATCATGACCGCCGTCCCGGCCCAGCCCAAGCCCTTCGACAACCTCATGATGCCCGTGTTCCTGGCCGATCGCCTGGACGACCTGCGCCCGCTGATGACGACGCCGGTGAACAAGCGTGTGGCCCTTCATGAATATCCGGGGTCGCCCGGCGTGGTCGATGCGGTGAAGGCGCTGTTGGGCGCCATCCCGGGGCTGGAGCTTGTCGACCTGGAACAGCCCGGGGTCGGCTATCAGCTGACCTCCCTCGACGCCATGCCGGACCTTCAGAAACGCCATATCGCCGGCACCTTCCGTCAGGCCGAGGCCAAGGGCGTGCAGGTCCTGGCCGGGGTGTTTCACGCCGACCACCGGGAACTGGTCAGCCATCAGAACGAATGGCCGTTCGAGATCGTCAATTATATGGAACTGATCGGCGAAAGCCTGGGCCTGCGCCATCCGGATCTGTTCAAGCGCATGAAGCTGATGCAGGACGCCGACGAAATCCTGGCCGACGCACAGGACATGATCGCGCTCCACGGTCTGGACGCGGACGAGGTCCGGGCGGTGATCCTTTCCGACATCCTGGGCGAACAGAAGCTGCCTTCGGACCGGGCCCTGCACCCGGCGGACTGACGCGGTCAGTCCGTCAGTTCGAACATCATCAGCAACGTCCGCTGCGGCCCGAAGCGGTTGAAATTGTTGTCGGAAATCAGGAACAGCAGGGTTTCGCCCTTGGCCCCCTTGATCGCCTCGATGCCTTCGAAATTGTCGACGGTCAGGGGGGCGCGGATATCGGCCAGCAGGTCGCCGGACACCTCGGCGCCGGCGCGGATGCCGTCCGCCTTGATGCGCCGGACGCGCGACCGGGCCCCTTCACGCGGGGTGAAATAACGTTCGAGCACCACCACGTCGCCGCCGGGTAGGGTCGCGGCCCCGGTCGGGCGATAATTATCCTCGGTCCGGTAGATCAGCACGCTCCATCCCTTCGGATTGCTGACCCAAGCCAAATAGGTGCCGCCGCGGCCCTTGCCCTCGGCGATGGCGAACAGGCTGCCGTCGTCCAGCAGGGTCAAGGCCTCGATGCCGCTGTTGTCGGGGGCGTTCTTCATCTCGGCGGGCAGGGGCAGGGGGATTGGTTCGGTCTGGTCCGGCGGATAGGCCCAAAGCCGGTGAATGCGTTCGAAGGCGACGATGATCTCGCCATCGACGCCCGGCGCCATGGATTCCGCATCGGCCATGGACTTGTCGATCAAGGGAATCCCGCCGGGCCCCGTCAGGGTGAAGATTTCCGTATTCGTAATCCCGCTCAGGTTACCGTCGGGGCCGTAGACCAGATGGGCATCCAGACGGTTGCCCTCGTCGGTGAGCGAGACCAGGCGCTTGCCGTCGGCGCTCAACCCCAGGGCGGAGAACCCGCCGAAGCGGTCGGACGAACTTATCAATTCGACCCCGCCCCGGTAGGTCAGCTTGCCGATCACCTTCTGGTCCGGATTCTCGGCGTTCAGGGGAACGGGGATCGACCGCACCTCGACCGCGTCGGCCATCGCCGGGGTCTGAGCGGCCAGAAAAACAAGGGCGGCCCCGGCCAGGACGCGGGCGGCGGTTCGGGCGATGCGGCGGTGCATGGCGGCGGGATCCTCTCCCAAGGGTTGGTTTTTTCCAAGATGGAGGGACGCGCCGATGTTGTCCAGCGCGGGCAGGGGCGCGGATCAGAACCCGGTGTCCGCCTCGGGCGTGGCCTGGGCCCGCATATGGGGCGGCATGCGGTTCGTTTCCTCGGGACCCAGTTCGCGGCAGGCACTGTCCTTGACCGTAACCGGTACCCGAGGTGCGCCCTGGGTCAGGCTGTACATGGGCTGTTCGGTGAATTTCGACCGGGCGAAGGTGCAGTAGGATTCGCGGGAAAACCACATCTCGACCTGGACTGTGCCTTCGACCTGCGGCACGGCGAGCATCAGGGTCAGCAGCCAGCCCATGGCGGCGTTCCTTTTCGGCAGGCTAGGCGGGATCGGACGGGGCGGGACGTCAGGCTCATGGTCCTGATCTTACGGGATCTCTGTGAAACCTTGATGACCCCCAAACCCGTGCGGCGGGGGCGTTAAGGCTTCTGCTTGAGCTTCTTTCGGCCCTTGCGGATCGTCACGTAGTAGTCGTCGAACAGGGCGATGATGTCCGCCATGGCGAAATGGCCGGAATCCCATTGCTGCATCAGGTCGGGGCGGATGTGGCGGACGTAGCGGCGGAAATCGTGGCATACCCGGCGGTCCGTGGTTCGGCGGAAGGCGACCATCTCCTGGGTGTCCTGAGGCATGCCGGCGTCAGTGATGTACAGCTGCTGCCACAGGCGCGCCTCGCACTCCAGGTCGATGGGCCGGTCGTGGCCGAAGCGGTTCTTGAGACGTTGCAAGCCATGGCCGATCAATTCATGCACCAGCACCGCCGCCAGTTCGTCCATCGGCCAGTTGGCGCCGAAGCGGCTGACGATGACCGTGAAGTCGCGCTTGCCGTCCCGGGGCTGAAATTCGCCGACCAGGAAGGCCGCGATGATGACCCTGGACAGCGAGCGTTCGGGAAAGGCCGCGTCGTAGATGATGCGGATCTGCCCGGCCTTGGACAGGGCGTCGAGGCCCTGTGCGGCGATGGGGGACGCTTGCAGCACACGGTCGACCGCGGCCTTGATCTTGGCCACCGTGACGGCGGGATCGGCCAGGGGAATGTCGAAATCAGCCTTGGGCGGCAACTGCATGCCGACCAGGTCGATGCCCCGGTGTTCCTCGCGCAGGGCGGCCAGGGTCATGGGCCGGAGACGCCAGACCGTATCGACAAGGTTCTGCGCCTGGCTGTCACCCGGGGCGATCAGGACAAATAGGATGCTGGCAAGGGCGGCCAGAAGGGGAAACCGTCCGGAAGACGGGAAGAGCGGTCCGCGGCGGCGGGCCGAAGCGGTCATCCCGCCCGGCGGCGGCCGCGGGCAGCACCGGAACCGGCGGCCGGATTGTCCTCGTCGAACAGTTCGGCCAGATTGGCCATCATGGTGCCGCCCAGTTCCTCGGCGTCGACGATGGTCACGGCGCGGCGGTAATAGCGGGTCACGTCATGGCCGATGCCGATGGCGGTCAGTTCCACGTCGGATTTGTTTTCGATGAAGCTGATGACGTCGCGCAGGTGCTTTTCCAGATAGTTGCCCGGGTTGGCGGACAGGGTCGCGTCATCGACCGGCGCACCGTCGGAAATCACCATCAGGATGCGCCGCTGTTCGGGGCGGCCCAACAGGCGATTGTGGGCCCACATCAGGGCCTCGCCGTCGATGTTTTCCTTGAGCAGCCCCTCGCGCAGCATCAGACCCAGGTTACGCCGGGCGCGGCGCCAGGGCATGTCGGCGGCCTTGTAGACGATATGGCGCAGGTCGTTGAGGCGGCCCGGGTTCTTGGGTTTGCCCTTTTCGACCCAGTCTTCGCGGGACTGCCCGCCCTTCCACGACCGCGTGGTGAAGCCCATGATCTCGACCTTGACCCCGCAGCGTTCCAGCGTGCGGGCCAGGATGTCGGCGCTCATGGCGGCGACGGTGATCGGCCGGCCGCGCATGGATCCCGAATTGTCGATCAACAGACCAACGACCGTATCGCGGAAATCCGTATCCTGTTCCTGCTTGAACGACAGTGGGTGCAGGGGATCGGTCACAACCCTGGACAGGCGGGCGGCGTCCAGGACGCCTTCCTCCAGATCGAAGTCCCAGGACCGGGTCTGCTTGGCCATCAATTTTCGCTGCAGGCGGTTGGCGAGGCGCGCGACCACGCCTTGCAGGTGCGACAGCTGTTGGTCCAACTGGGCACGCAGGCGGCTCAGTTCCTCGGAATCGCAAAGCTCTTCCGCCTCGACGACCTCGTCATAGGCCTGGGTGAAGGCCTTGTAGAGCGCCAGATCGTCGGGTGCGTTGCGCGGCCAGCGGTCGTCCCAATCGGTCGGCCCGGCGGGTTCTTCCTCGCCGTCGCCGGACATCACGTCGTCGTCGAACCCTTCGGTCGAAAATTCCATGTCGTCGGACATTTCCGCCTCGCCGGATTCGCTGGACAGCGAGCCGTCGGTGTCCATGTCGGCATCCGGGTTCTGGTTCTGATCCTGGCCCTGCTCGGCGTCGTCATCCGCGGAATCCTGCTGATTTTCAGGCTCCGACGGGGCCGGTGCGTCGGTCATCATGTCGAGGGCGACAATCATCTCGCGCACCAGGTTGCCGTAGGCTTCCTGATCCAGGGCGTTCTTTTCGAGTTCGGCAAGCTGTGGGCCGACCTTGCGGTTCAACTCGTCGCGCCACAGATCGACGATGTGTTTGGCTTCCTTGGGCAGGTTTTGGCCGGGCAGGCGTTCGCGGGCAAGCAGGCCGAGAACCTCGGGCAACATCGCGTCTTCGCGTTCGGTCACGCCGCCATAGCCCTTGGCGCGGCATTTTTCCGCCAACAGGAAGTCCAGGTTACCGGCCACGCCGACCATGCGCTGGGCGCCCAGGCTTTCGCAGCGCGCCTGTTCCAGGGCTTCGAACACGGCGTGCCCGTCGGGACCCGTGGGCGCCATGCGGCGGTGCACGTCGGCATCGTGATAGCGTAGACGCAACGCCAAGGCGTCGGCGACGCCGCGCAGTTTGGTGATGCCCTCGGCGCTGGGCGGACCGGATGGGGCGGGCAGGTTGACGGCTTCTTCGGTTGCCGAAGCGCCCGAGGCCTGGAAATGAACCTCAAGCTCATGGCGATTGGACATCGCCTTGACCGCGGCCGCCGTGACGCGTTTCAGAAGATCTGCCGGGCGTTCCGAATTGTTCATGTCCTATGGCCCCGATTCCCGCCCGGACAGAGCCCGGATGGGCGTGGGTGTTCTACTGCAGCACCGCACGCATGGCGGAATCGGGAAGTTCCTCGCCCATGCAGCGCTGATAATACTCGGCCACGACCGGGCGTTCGATCTCGTCGCACTTGTTGAGGAACGTCACCCGGAAGGCATAACCCTCATCGTTGAAGATGCGGGCGTTTTCGGCCCAGGTGATGACCGTGCGCGGCGACATGACGGTCGAAATGTCACCGTTCATGAAGCCTGAACGGGTCAAATCGGCCAGTTCGACCATGGCGCTGACCTGTTCCTTGCCCTGTTTGGAGGCATATTCCGGCACCTTGGCGCAGACGATTTCCACTTCTTCGTCATGGGGCAGGTAATTAAGGGTCGACACGATGCTCCAGCGGTCCATCTGGCCCTGGTTGATCTGCTGGGTCCCGTGATACAGGCCCGTGGTGTCGCCCAGGCCGACCGTATTGGCGGTCGAGAACAGGCGGAAATAAGGGTGCGGCTTGATGACCTGGTTCTGGTCCAGCAACGTCAGCTTGCCGTCGACTTCCAGCACGCGCTGGATCACGAACATCACGTCCGGGCGGCCCGCGTCATATTCGTCGAACACCAGGGCCGTCGGATTGCGCAGCGCCCAGGGCAGGATGCCTTCGCGGAATTCGGTGACCTGCTTGCCGTCGCGCAGCACGATGGCGTCCTTGCCGATAAGGTCGATACGGGAAATATGGCTGTCCAGGTTGACCCGGACGCAGGGCCAATTGAGGCGCGACGCGACCTGTTCGATATGGGTCGACTTCCCTGTGCCGTGATAGCCCTGGATCATGACGCGCCGGTTGTGGGCGAAGCCGGCCAGGATCGCCAGCGTCGTTTCGCGGTCGAAGCGGTAGGCTTCGTCGCGCTCGGGGACATGTTCTTCAGCCTGGGAAAAGGCGGGGACTTCCATGTCGCTGTCGATGCCGAAGGTCTGGCGCACGGAGACGGTAACGTCCGGCACCTGATGGGCCGCATCGATCCCGGGAGTGGCGGTCGATTCCAGAGTTGTCATGCAAATGTTCCAGTTTCTGAGGCCGCCCCGACGGACGCGGGGCGAAGATCGGTCATGTTTGGCAAACGTCGTAGGGGTTAAGCGGCGGGCCGTCAAGGGCCGAGAAAGTCCAATAACGCCTGATAGGCCTCGGTAACTTTCTTGAATTCTTCTTCCGCCGCCTTGGTTCCGCCGTTGGCGTCCGGGTGATGGCGTTTCACCAGTTCCTTGTACCTGGACTTCACGTCGTCAATGGTCACCGGGATTTCAAGGCCAAATACGGAAAGGGCCCGCGAGGTCTTCGGATCGGTCTTGCGGGCTTCGGGCGCGCGCGGGTCCGTTTGGGAGGTTTGCGTCCGCGCACCGGCGTCACGAATGGCGTCATCGATGCCGAAGGGATTGAAAATGCGCGCGCGGGTGAACTTGGCGGCGTCGCCCGCGCCCAATTTCCAGGTCGGGCGCTGCCATACCGTGTCGTTGCGCACGTCTGCCTCGACCTGATTTTCGTCCATGCCCTTATAATAGTTCCAGTTGCGATTGTACTCCCGGACATGGGCCAGGCAGAACCAACGGTATTCGTTCAAGGCATCGCGCGACCGCGGGGCCTTGAATTCGGCATTGCCGTCGCAGCCGGGCCATTCACAGACCGACTCCGCCTGGCGGGATTCGCGATTTTTAAGCAGTTCACCCATGACGACACTATGCGCGTGACCTTTGTTCCAGACAAGACATGTGGACGTTACGGAGGCGAAAATGCCCCCGGATTCCGCCGTTATCCAAAGGGTTGAAAAACAGACATATAACCTTCGTCTAACTTGAATTCCCTTGCGTTATCTCTAATTCTGAAGGCAGTGGGCGGATGATTCCGCCCTAACGTCGGTAATTTGGCGCCCTCCTATGGCGTCTGTGAACCGGTGGGGGAAAGTTTCGGAGGCAGCAGTGCGATTTGTTCTGCTGGGGTGACAGGCGTAATGCGAGTATAATAATCGCTACATACAATAAAAGAGGGTGTTAGTCGGACTATGCAAAGCAAACTTATAAGCCGAAACGTGACCGTCAACGGCCGCAGAACCAGTCTGCGGCTTGAAAACGCAACGTGGGATGCTTTGGATCAAATCTGTGAATGCGAAAAGACAACCGTTCATGAGCTCTGCTCTATGATCGAAAGCGTTCGCTTCGGCTCGTCCCGCACATCAACGGTACGGGCTTTCATCGTGACCTATTTCCGTCTGGCGGCGAACCGCACCAGCATCGAAGATGGAATTGCCGACAAGGCACTGACAGCCTTCAAGACCACTTGACGTTCTGGCCGGGTCAACCGGCCTTCTTTCCTTCGGCCCCGGCGGGGCCATCACCTTCTTCCTCATAGAATTCGGGCCAACGGACCTTAACCACGGGGCCGGTGCTGCGAAACGCGTAGCAGGTGTCGATCAAGGGTGATTTCTTGCCGGGGCCGGGCTCGCCCCGCTTCTTGCGGGCAGGAAAGATGGTCTGGAACGCGGTCACCGCCATGGGCCCCATCACGAGGTCGCGCAGATGGGTGCAACCGTGCACGCCGCCCATGGCTTCGGCCACGGCCCGGCGCCAGCCCGGCCCGACCTTCAACCCGACCAGTTGGGAAAAGGCCTGGGTGACGTCGCCGCACATGGAAAATGGGCTCGATTCCGTCGATGCCTCGGCGGCCGTGACCACCATGTCGCCGGTCAGGGTCAGGCGGATCAGCATATCGTGGATGGGTTC
>CAXAVJ010000116.1:0-9886 GCA_963972065.1 uncultured Rhodospirillaceae bacterium | reverse complement strand
CGTGATGGGCGACAATGGCGGCAGCCGCGACACTTATGAAGGCGGCAAGGGCGTGGACACCCTGCGCCTGGACCTGACCCAGGCGGAATGGCTGCGCGCCGACGTGCAGCAGGACGTTCGCGATTATCTGGAATTCATCGACGATCACACGGGCCGCCGGGGCGAAGCTGACGGCAAGTGGTTCACGTTCTCGGCCTTTGGCCTGAAGGCCAAGGAATTCGAGAACCTGAAGATCGTTGTCGACGGGGTCGAAATCGACCCCACGGACCAGGGCGTGATCGCGAACGACGACGCTTTCGTGACGGTTGGTGAGGATGCCGCGGTGTCCGGTTCGGTCCTGGCGAACGATCTGGTGCCGGATCTGCCCGCCTCGGCCACGCTGGTCAGCGGCCCGGCCCAGGGCGACCTGACCTTCAACGCCGACGGCACATTCACCTATGATCCGGGTCAGGCGTTCAACCACCTGGGCGCCGGTGAAACGGCGACACAGACCTTCACCTACCGCGTCACCGACGCGGACGGTGATTCGGACGAAGGTCTGGTTACCCTCACCATCACCGGCACCAATGACGGCCCCGTGGCCGCCGCCGACGTGATCGTGGGCGGGGTCGAAGACACGGTCCTGGTCATTCCGGCGGGCGATCTTTTGGCCAATGATACGGACGCGGATGCCAATGACACGCTGACCATCAGCGCCGTCGGCACCCCTCAGGGCGGCACGGTTGCGCTGAACGCCAACGGCGACGTGGTGTTCACGCCGGATGCGAATTATTCTGGCCCGGCCAGTTTCACCTATACCGTGGTTGACGGCGCGGGCGCACAGTCGACCGCCACCGTTACCTTCGAGATCGAAGCCACCGCCGATCAGCCGGTTCTGACGGTCCAGGACGTGACCGGCCAGGCGGGCCAGCCCGTGGCGCTCGACATTGCCGCGGCCTTGACCGACACGGACGGCTCGGAAGTTCTCAGCCTGACCTTGTCCGGCCTGCCGGCCGGCAGCCTGCTTTCCGCCGGCACGGCCAACGCCAACGGCACCTTTACCCTGGCGCCCGGTGATCTGGCCGGCCTGACCTTGACCCCGCCCACGGGTGTTTCGGGTGACGTCACGGTTCAGGTCACGGCAACCGCCACGGAACAATCCAACGGCGCCAGTGCCGCTGTCTCCACGGCCTTCATCCTGGCTCTGCCGGTGGCCAATCAGGCGCCCGACGACATCGCGCTCGACAACAGCCATGTGTTGGAAAACGAAACGGGCTGGGTTATCGGTTCCCTGACCGTCAGCGATCCCGACGCGGGCGACAGTCATGTCCTGGCGGTCAGCGACGCACGGTTCGAGATCGTTGCCGGGCAATTGAAACTGAAAGACGGCATCGCACTTGATTTCGAGGCCACCCCTTCGGTGTCCGTCGACGTCACGGCGACGGACGCGGGCGGGCTCAGCCGCACGGAAACCTTCGTCATCACGGTCGATGACGTGCCCGACACGGCGACCCCGGGCAGTGATCTGCTGATCGGGTCATCCGGCGCGGACGCCATCGACGGGCTGGGCGGTAACGATACGATTTATGGCCTGGGCGGCGACGATCTTCTGATCGGCGGCGCCGGCGACGATTCCCTTTACGGCGGTGCCGGCAATGACGAATTGATCGGCGGCACGGGGGACAACGTCCTCGATGGTGGTGACGGCGACGATCTTTTGCGCGGCGGCAACGGCAACAACACGGTGCTGGCCGGTGCGGGCAATGACGAAATCCTGCTGGGCAACGGCGACAACTACGTCGACGGCGGTGACGGCGACGACATTGTTGAGGCCGGGGAATTCGGCAACGGCGACAACGAAATTTACGGCCGCGCCGGGAATGATGATCTATCCGCGGGCGACGGTGACAACCGCGTGTTCGCGGGCATCGGCAACGACGTCGTCGACTTGGGTGATGGCGACAATTACGTCGAAGGCGGCGACGGTGATGATGAAATCCTGGTCGGCGATGGCGACAACGTGATCCATGGCGGCGACGGTGACGACCTGATCGACGGGCTGAACGGCGACAACACGATCTATGGCGACGACGGCGACGACCTTGTCATTGTCGATGACGGCGACAACCGCATCTTCGGTGGCGCCGGCAATGACGATCTGGATGCCGGCGACGGCGACAATTACATTGAAGGCGGTGACGGCGACGACATCATCATCGTCGGCGACGGCGACAACGAAATCTACGGCGGCGCCGGGGACGACGACATCGAAACCGGGTACGGTGAAAATTATATCGACGCTGGTGACGGCGACGATTTCGTAACCCTGGACGACGGCGGTGCCATCGTGTTCGGCGGCGCCGGCGACGACGACATCTGGGCCTATGGCGGCGACAACGTGATCGACGCCGGTGACGGCGACGACATCGTGGAAACAGGCGACGGCGACGACATCCTCACCGGCGGCTTGGGTCAGGACATCCTGATCGGCGGCGAAGGCCGTGACGTGTTCATCTACCGCTCGGCTGATGAATCCGGCGCCGGGGCGGCCCTGCGCGACGTGATCGAGGACTTCGACGCCGGCACCGCCGGGGATTCCGTCGATATTCTCGATTTCTCAAGCTTCGTGACCGGTGTGTTCGCTTTCCTGGGTGACGAGACCAATGCCTTCGACGGCGGCGGCAACACCCAGGCGCGGTTCAACGACCAGACCAAGATCCTGGAAATCGATGCCGACGGGGATGCCCAGGTCGACATGGAGATCGAACTGACGGACACCGACGGCGCGGCCCTGGACGACAGCGACTTCAACGTCACCTGATCGACCGTCACCGAGCAATCGACGCCCGCATTAGGATTCCTTGGGCGCGCGTTAAACAAATCTCGCTTGCGGCACAGGCGTGGTTGGGGCCCAATTACGGGCTGGGACTGGCCGAAACAGGCCCGCCCGCGTAGAATTCCGGAAAACCGGAACATCCGCACGACCCTAGGGAGGAATCCATGCCGAAACTGTTGTCGGAACAACAGGTCAATCAGTTTCAAGAGGACGGCTACGTCGCCCCCGTCCCCATCATGTCGGCGGACGATGCGCTGTCCTATCGCCGCCGCTTCGAAGCCTATGAAGAGGCCCAGGGTGGTTGGTACGAGTTGTCCAAGGGGCAGAAGCTGTACCTGCTGCAGACCTGGGCGGCGGAATTGGTGTCCCATCCGAAAATTCTCGACGCGGTCGAGGACGTGCTCGGCCCGGATATTCTGGCCTGGGGCTGCTCGCTGTTCGTGAAGGACGCGAATGATCCCGGTTTCGTGTCCTGGCATCAGGATGCGACCTATTGGGGGCTGTCCAAGCCCGACGTGCTGACCGCCTGGGTCGCCTTATCACCGGCGACGGTCGAAGCCGGCTGCATGAAGGTCATCCCCGGCAGCCACAAGTGGAGCCAGGTCGCCCACCGCGACACCCTGGACAAGAACAACCTTTTGACCCGGGGCCAGGAATTGGCGGTCGAGGTCAACGAGGACGAAGCGGCCTATATGCCGCTCAACCCCGGTGAGGTTTCACTGCATCATGTGCTGATTGCCCATGGTTCGACCCCCAATACGACCGACGACCGGCGCATCGGCTTCGCCATTCGCTACATCCGTCCCGACGTGTCACAGGTCAATGCCGACAAGGATTGCGCCTGGTTGGTGCGTGGGCAGGACAATCATGGCAACTTCATCCATGAAACCCCGCCCGACGCGGACATGGACGAGGCGGCGTTGGCCGAATACGCGCGCATCATGAAGTTGCGCCAGAGCATCCTGTACAAGGGGGTTCAGGGCAAACCGGCCCATACGGACCTGACCGCCGCCGGCTAGGCGCCGGTTTCGCGTTTCATTTTGGCCGCGTGGTCTTTGCCTGGGCAGAGCGGGGGTGTAGCATGCATCTCCTTCATTTCCCGCCTGCATCCCAACGGAAACATCCATGACCGAAACCACCACTCGCCCCGCCGGCCCTTTGGCGGGAATTCGCATCCTCGACATGACCCGCATCCTGGCGGGCCCGACCTGCGCCCAGCTGCTGGGCGATCTGGGCGCCGACGTGATCAAGATCGAACGCCCCGGCGTCGGCGACGATACGCGCAGCTGGGGCCCCCCGTTCCTGACGGCCGAAGACGGCGGCGATTTGGACGAAAGCGCCTATTACCTGGCGGTCAACCGCAACAAGCGTTCGGTCACCGTCGATTTCTCCCGGCCCGAAGGCGTGGCCCTGATCAAGCGGCTTCTGAAGCATTGCGACGTGCTGGCCCATAACCTGAAGGTCGGCGGGCTGGAGAAATTCGGCCTCGGCTACGCGGACTTGAAGGACGAATTTCCCGGCCTGGTCTACTGCCATATCTCCGGCTTCGGCGAGACGGGCCCTTATGCCAAGCGGCCGGGCTACGACGCCCTGGCCCAGGCCATGGGCGGGATCATGTCCCTGACCGGCAGCCCCGACGGCGAGCCGGTGCGCGTCGGCGTCGGCATTTCCGACATCATGTGCGGCATGTACGCCTCGACGGCGATCCTGGCGGCACTCCGCCACCGCGACAAGACCGGCCAGGGCCAGAACATCGACCTTGGCCTGCTCGACACCACCGTGGCCTGGGCATCGAACGAGGCGCTGAACTATTTCACCTCGGGCCAGCTGCCCAAGCGGCGCGGCAACCAGCACGCCAACATCGTGCCTTATCAGGTGTTCCCGACCAAGGACGGCTATTTCTATCTGGCCGCCGGCAACGACGGGCAGTATTCCCGGTTCTGCGACTTCGCGGGCGTGCCCGAACTGGCGACCGACCCGCGCTACGACACCAATCCGAAACGCCTGGTCAACCGGGACGAACTGGTCGCAAAGCTGGAACAGGTCACGCCCAAGAAGACCACCCAGGAATGGATCGACGGTCTGGAACAGCGCAACGTGCCGGCCGCCCCGGTCTACAATCTGGAACAGACCTTCAGCGATCCGCAGATCCAGCACCGCGAGATGAAGATCGAGATGGATCAGCCCTTGGCCAAAGACGGCAAGGTGGCGCTTCTGGGCAATCCCATCAAGCTGTCGGAAACGCCCGTCAGCTACCGCCGCCCGCCGCCGACCCTGGGCCAGCATACGGACGAGGTCCTGGCCGAGCTTCTGGACCTGAGCGACGAAGATCGTGCCAAGCTGCGCGGCGACGGGCTGATTTAACAAAGGGGGATTCCGCCATGTTCGACCTGACCGACGACCAGAAAGACCTGCGTGACAAGGCCCGCCGACTGGCCGAAGGGCCCATCGCCGAGCGCGCCGCCGAGGTCGATCGCACCGAGGAATACCCCTGGGACAACGTTGCGTTGCTGAAGGACGCCGGTTTCATGGGCATGACCATCCCCGAAGCCTATGGCGGGCAGGGCCGGTCGTTCCTGGATGCTGTCCTGGTGGTCGAGGAAATGGCCAAACATTGCGGCGTTACCGGCCGCATCGTGGTCGAGGCCAACATGGGGGCGATTTCCTCGGTCATGCGCTATGGGTCGGAGGAGCAGAAAAAGCTTTGCGCCGAACACGTGCTGGCCGGCGACAAGCCCGCCATCTGCATCACCGAACCGAACGCCGGCAGCGCCGCCACGGACATGACGACCCGCGCCGATAAGGTCGGCGACAAATACATCATCAACGGCACCAAGCATTGGATCACCGGCGGCGGCGTGTCCAAGGTTCACCTGATCTTCGCCCGCGTGTTCGAAAACGGTGAGGAACAGGGCATCGGCGGCTTCCTGGCCATCCGCAACGAACATCCGGGTCTGGTCATCGGCACGCGCGAACCGGCTATGGGCCTGCGCGGCATCCCGGAATGCCAGG
Source organism: uncultured Rhodospirillaceae bacterium (assembly GCA_963972065.1). Taxonomy (GTDB): domain Bacteria; phylum Pseudomonadota; class Alphaproteobacteria; order Rhodospirillales; family Casp-alpha2; genus UBA1479. Next base: position 4,059 of record CAXAVJ010000116.1, on the reverse strand, counting down.
TCCACTTCAAGGACCTGGAAGTGCACGAATCCATGGCCCTGATCCCGCCCCAGGGCATCCGCCGCGGCTTCGCCGGCCTGATGACGGCCTATAACTCACAGCGCGTGGGCGCCGGCACGGTGGCCCTCGGCATTGCCCAGGGAGCGTACGAGAAGGCCTTGGCCTATGCCCAGGAACGCGAACAGTTCGGCCGCCCCATCGCCGAATTCCAGGGCCTGCAATGGATGCTGGTCGATATGTCGACCCAGATCACGGCGGCGCAGACGTTGATCTACCGCGCCGCCGCCAGCGCCGAAACGGACCAAAGCGGCTTCCCCGACATGACGCTGGCCGCCCAGGCCAAGATTTTCACCTCGGAAATGGCCATCAAGGTGACGTCGGAAGCGCTTCAGGTGTTCGGCGCCATGGGCTATTCCCGCAACCTGCCCATGGAACGCATGTACCGCGACGCCCGCATGTTCACCATCGGCGGCGGCACGGCCCAGGTCCTGCGCAACATGGTGGCGACCCAGATTTTGGGCCGCAAGCTGCCGCAGACCCGCGACGGCTATCAGAAATTGGCCGAGAAGTAGGCCGCGTCCTGCCGGTAAACTTCCCGCGAGGGCCCTCGTCAGGGGGCGCGGCCGTCCTATATGATCGGTCAGGACCTTAACTGGTGGAAACGTAAGATGACCGGAAAGATCGAGAAATCCGACGCCGAATGGCGCCAGCAACTGACCGACGAGCAGTACAAGGTGACGCGCCTGAAGGGCACGGAGCGTGCCTTTACCGGCAAATACCACGACGTGAAGGCGCCGGGGACCTATGTCTGCATCTGCTGCGGCGAGCCGTTGTTTTCCTCCGACACCAAGTTCGACAGCGGCACCGGCTGGCCCAGCTATTATCAGCCGGTCAGCCCGGACGCGGTCGTTGAGCATGAGGACGTCAGCTTCTTCATGCGCCGGGTCGAGGTCGTCTGTGCCAAATGCGATGCCCATCTGGGCCATGTGTTCCCCGACGGGCCGGAACCGACGGGACAGCGCTACTGCATCAATTCGGCATCCCTGGCCCTGAAGCCCGAGGAATAACCCCCGCTGCCCCCCTGATTTCGAGGGGGCTGCCGCGCGCGCACCGCATGGCGGGAATCGATGACGGCTTATAGCCAAAAGCCGATTTTTGGAGTACCTGTTCGGGCGTAATATCGTGCGCGGAACGCCGCCGGCCCGGGCCCGGCCCTCCGCTGATTGATACGCCCCTTGAAAGTCGTGCAGGTTCCGCTGTGATCCGCAACGCCACCTTGGAAGATGTTCCGGTCCTCACGGATCTGGAGCAGCAATGCTTCGACACCGACCGGTTGTCGCCGCGCAACTTCCGCTACCTTCTGACGCGCGGTAACGCGTCGCTTATCGTCGATGACGCAGACGGCGCCATCACCGGCTACAGCCTGGTGCTGTTCCACCGCAACACGTCGATGACGCGGCTCTATTCCTTCGCGGTGCTGCCCGATCGCCAGCGCGGTGGCATCGCGCGTGCGTTGTTGGCCGAGTCGGAAAAGATCGCCCTGGAAAAGGGCTTCGTGATGATGCGGCTGGAAGTGCGGCGGGACAACGCGCGCGCCCTCGCGTTCTACGAAAAGGCCGGCTACCGCGCCTTTTCGACCTATCCCGATTATTACGAGGACCATGTCGACGCGGTGCGCATGGAAAAAGCGTTGGCGCCGCATCTTTCGGCCGACGCCGCGCTTGTTCCCTACTACGCCCAGACCCTGGAATTCACCTGCGGCCCGGCCTGCCTGATGATGGCGATGAAGGCGCAGGAGCCGGACCTGGTGCTCGACCGGACGTTCGAACTGCGTCTGTGGCGCGAGTCGACGACCATCTTCATGACCTCCGGCCATGGTGGATGCGGACCCTACGGCCTGGCGCTGTCCGCCTGGAAGCGGGGCTTCGCCGTCGATATGTTCGTCAGCGAGGATGGGGCGATGTTCGCCAATGGCGTGCGCAACGAGGAGAAGAAGGAAGTCATTCGTCTGGTCCAGGCCGATTTCATCGAGGAAATCGGCAAAACCGGTGTGCGCGTCAAGCATGCGCCGCCGGCCCTCGCAGACCTGCGCCGCCGATTCGAAAAGGGCCATGTTCCCATCGTTCTGATCAGCGCCTATCGCCTGACGGGCTACAAGGCGCCGCATTGGATGGCCATCACGGGCTTCGATGATCGCTTCGTTTATGTCCACGAACCCTACGTCGATACCGACGAAGGAGAGACCGAAACGGTCTGTTTCGGTATTCCCATCCGTCTCGAGGAGTTCGACCGCATGATGCGCTACGGCGGGTCAAAGCAATATGCGGTGGTTGTCATCGGCCCGAAAAAGAGGAGCGCCTGATGGCCCGCAGCGTAATTGTCGTCGACCGCCTTTCCGATTGGCGCTGGAATCAGGAGGGCCTGAACATCCAGACGGTCGACGCCTTCATCGCCGAAAAGCGCACGCCGAACAAACGGCCGCTGCGCGTGATCAACCTGTGCCGCCGCTACAAGTATCTGTCGGCCGGATATTATTGTTCACTGCTGTCGGAATCCCGCGGCGACCTGCCCATGCCGACGATGGTCGACATCATCGATCTGGACAAGCGAGGGTCCTACGCCTACGCCGTGCCCGATCTGGAACGCATCCTGCACGCGACGATGAAGCGGCTGGCCAGCCCACCCACGACCGGGTTCGTGCTGCACGTGTTTTTCGGTCGGCCCGACGATGCGCGGTTCCGCCGGCTCGCGGCCGAGGTGTTCGACGCCTTTCGCTATCCGATCCTGGAAATCCAGATCGTGCGTGACAAGCGATGGCGAATTCAGGCGATCCACCCGCTCGGCATCAACAAGATCAACGATGACCTAGCCGCCGTGTTCGAAGATGCGCTGCGCACCTATGTCCGCGTCCCCGCATCGCAACGCAAGAGCCGCCCGTCGGCACTTTACGAACTGGCCGTTCTGGTCGATCCCAGCGAACGGCTGGCGCCGTCGGACGAGGTGGCGTTGAAACGCTTGGCCAAGGCCGGGGCGGATCAGCGGGTCGAGGTTGAATTCATCACCGCCAAGGATATCCAGCGCATTCCCGAATTCGATGCCCTGTTCATCCGCGAGACGACGGCCCTGAACCACCATACCTTCCGCTTTTCCCGCAAGGCCGAGGTCGAAGGCATTCCGGTGATCGACGATCCGCGCTCGATTCTGCGTTGCACCAACAAGGTCTACCTGTCGGAAGCATTGAAGGCGGCCAACGTGCCGACGCCGCGCACGGAACTGCTCAACCGCTCAACCTTCAACGATAAGCGTCTGGCCGAAATCGAAGCCATGATGGGTTATCCCGTGGTCCTGAAAATTCCCGACGGGGCCTTCTCGCGCGGGGTCGAAAAGGCCGAAAACCGGGACGAGTTTCTGCGCCATGCGGAGGGACTGTTCGAACGTTCCCGCGTGATCCTGGCCCAGGAATACATGTACACGCCCTACGACTGGCGGATCGGTCTGATCGGTGGCGAGCCGTTGTTCGCCTGCCAGTACTTCATGTCGCGGTCGCACTGGCAGATCTACCGCCATGTCGACAGCGAAAAATCCGTAGCTGGCGCCTGGGAAACCATGCCGATCGACGCCGCCCCGCCCGTGGTGGTCGAGACCGCGCGCCGCGCCGCCGCCCTGATTGGCGACGGGTTGTATGGCGTGGATTTGAAGGAGACGGAAGCCGGGGTGTTCGTGATCGAGGTCAACGACAACCCCAACATCGACGGCGGGGTCGAGGACAAGGTCTTGAAGGGGGCCCTTTACGAGCGCGTGATCCAGGAATTCACCCGCCGCATCGACAAGGCCCGAAGCGGCTGACCGGGCAGCCGGTTATGCTGCCGGCGGCATCCACCCTGACCAGCACTGATCGTTGAAGGGCTCCATATGGGCGGCCTTGTAGGCGGGGCGCGCCTTGATCGCGGCCCACCACTTGGCGGCATGGGGCCGCTTTTCCGCTGAGACCTCAACCGGCGCCAGTTCCTCCGTGCGGATGACGTAAGGGGCGGCGGCGATGTCGGCCAGCGAATAGGC
>CAXAVJ010000115.1:0-9915 GCA_963972065.1 uncultured Rhodospirillaceae bacterium | reverse complement strand
GCCGGCGCCGCCCGACAGGGTGTCGTCGCCATGGTCGCCATCAACGTAATCCCGTCCGTCGCCGCCGTTGACCACGTCGTTGCCATGGCCGCCGTGCAGATGATCGTCGCCGCTGCCGCCGTTGACCACGTCATTGCCGCTGCCGGCATGAACCAGATCGCGGCCGTCGCCGCCGTCGATGTCGTCGTCGCCGCTGCCGCCGTCGATATGGTCGTTGCCGGTGCCGCCGGACAGCACGTCATTGCCGCTGCCACCGTCGACATGATCGTTACCGGCGCCGCCGGAGACGATGTCGTCGCCGCGATCGCCGTGAACGTGATCGTTGCCGGACCCGCCCTCGATCACGTCGTTGCCGTTGCCGCCATAGATTCTGTCGTCGCCGCCGGCGCCGTCGAGCGTATCGTCCCCGTCGCGGCCATAAATCTTGTCGCGGCCGTTGCCGCCCGTGATGACGTCATCGCCACGGCCTCCGTGATTGGTGGCCGGCGGAGAGAATCTCGCCAAAAAGGCTGCGATAAATTTCATAAGAAACATGAGGATGCTCGATTTCGGTCTTCATGCAGGGATACGCCCGGCGCACATGCGCCGCCGCGGTGATTTTCAATTTTCCCTCAAGGCACCCTTGTTAGGTGCTCAACATGATTTGCGGCGGATGCTAACAGCCCATGCTGACAACAAGTTGACCGATGCGAAAACAGCCGGTGAACGGCAAAAGGCCCCCAGGTGGGGAACCCGGGGGCCTTAAGCGGAGTGACCTCAATCGGTCAGTGGGGTGAGGCCCGGCGGCTGGGGGGAAGGTTGGGGAGTTGGGGAGTGGCCGCCGGGCCTCTTCTGCGGGGTATTAGGGCAAACGTAATGGGAAAGGCTCAGCCAAAAGCGGCAGAGGCAATGACGGCGGTCGCTACCGCGAAGCCGAGGATTATGCCGGTCACGGTGAGTGATGTCGCTTTTGCTGAAGCGTGAATGCGCTGCATCGTCGCACCTCCAATTCTTGAGGTTTGCAGGCATGGCAGCTTCTCCTGCCATAGCCTCCTGCACTTAAAGTCAAGTCGTCCCAAGGCCAACATTAGGGAGGAGTCATTAACGATTTCTGAATCAAACTTAATTTTCTTTAAGCCTAAAAACGCCTAGTCTGGCGTCCAACGAGACACAAAAACGTTTTAAGAAACGAAATCGAAGGGAGTTCAGAAATGCAGACCCGCGCCGCCGTTGCCCTTGAGGCCGGCTCCCCCCTGTCCATCGAAACCGTCGAATTGGACGGCCCCAAGGAGGGCGAGTGCCTAGTCGAAATCAAGGCCACGGGCATCTGCCACACGGACGAATTCACCCTGTCGGGCGCCGATCCGGAAGGTATTTTTCCGGCCATCCTGGGCCATGAAGGTGCCGGCGTGGTGGTCGAGGTCGGCCCCGGCGTGACGTCCCTGAAAAAGGGCGACCATGTCATCCCCCTGTACACGCCGGAATGCCGGCAGTGCGAATACTGCCTGAACCCCAAGACCAACCTGTGCCAGGCGATCCGCTCAACCCAGGGTCAAGGCCTGATGCCCGACGGCACCTCGCGGTTCAAGCTGAACGGCGAGGACGTGTTCCACTACATGGGCACCTCGACCTTTTCCAACTTCACCGTGGTGCCGGAAATCGCGCTCGCCAAGATTCGCGAAGACGCCCCCTTCGATAAGGTCTGCTACATCGGCTGTGGCGTGACCACGGGCATCGGCGCGGTCATCAACACCGCCCAGGTGGAGCCGGGATCGAACGTCGTGGTGTTCGGGCTCGGCGGTATCGGGCTGAACGTGTTGCAGGGCGCCAAGCTGGTCGGTGCGGACATGATCGTCGGCGTCGACCTGAACCCGGCGCGCGAGGAACTCGCCCGCAAGTTCGGCATGACCCATTTCGTCAATCCCAAGGATCACGGCGACGATCTGGTCAACCATCTGGTCGAACTGACCCGTGGCGGAGCCGATTATTCGTTCGAATGCATCGGCAACACCACCGTCATGCGGCAGGCCCTGGAATGTTGCCACAAGGGCTGGGGCGAAAGCATCATCATCGGCGTCGCCGGCGCCGGGCAGGAAATCTCGACCCGCCCGTTCCAGCTGGTCACCGGCCGGTCGTGGCGCGGCACCGCCTTCGGCGGCGCGCGCGGGCGCACGGACGTGCCGAAAATCGTCGACTGGTACATGGACGGCAAGATCAACATCGACGACCTGATCACCCACGTCATGCCGCTGGAAGACATCAACAAGGGCTTCGACCTCATGCATGAAGGCAAGAGCATCCGAAGCGTCGTCACTTTTTGACGCGCCGCCTGATTGCGGCCGGCTGTCTCGCCGGCTGTCTTGCCGCCGGCCTGACGGCAGGCCCGGCGACCACTGCCGATGCGGATGCCGGCGGCGCGGCCGAGGGGCCGAAGCAGCTTGCCTATGGCCTGCATTTCATGAAGGCCAAGGATTATCCCCGCGCCATCGTGCATCTGACGGAGGCGATCCAGGCCCACGCGCTGGAGCCCGAGCGGCTGTCTGATGCCTATTACTTCCGCGGCCGCGCCCTGGTCCGGACCCAGCGCCCGGATCTTGCCCTCGCCGATTTCACCCAGGCGGTCGTCTTCTGGCCGAAAAACGTCAAGGCGCTGCGGGTGCGCTGCCGTGCTTTGACCTTGAGGGGTGAACTGCCCGATGCCCTGGCCGACTGCGACCGGGCGGTCGAGTTGGCACCCGAAGACTGGCGCGGCTGGTTCACCCGCGGCCTGCTGCGAGAGGCACGCAGCGAACGCAATCTGGCGTTGATCGATTTCACGGCGTCGCAAGCCCGCATGCCCAAGGGCCTCGAAACCTTTCCCACCATCGCCCGCCAGTTGAAGGCCTACGGCCTTATGACGGACGACACGGATACCAAGGACGGCCCGCCCCCCCTGCCGGTCTGGCAGGAGGAATGATCGCCCGTCGCCGAGCGAAGCCGCCCACCGACGACATCAATCCATGGCTTTCCTTGCGTCCGGGATTCCGCTAAACCGCTGGCAATCGATTCCCCCGACCAATCTGAAGAACGGAAGAAACCGACAATGGATGCGCTCTACTTCGAGGATTTCATGCCCGGCCGTAAGTTCCGGACCCGCGGCATGACCCTGACCGAGGCCCAGATCATGGAATTCGCCTGGCAGTGGGATCCTCAGCCCTTCCATGTCGACGCCGAGGCCGCCCGCGCGAGCCAGTTCGGCGGCATCATCGGCTCCGGGTTTCAGACCCTGCTGGTCGCCTTCCGCCTGTGGTTCCAGGAAAACATCATGAACGAATGTTCCATGGGCTCGCCGGGCCTGGACGAAATTCGCTGGCTATTGCCGGTGCGCCCGGGCGACACGCTGCATGTCGAGGCCGAGGTGCTTGAATCCCGCGCCTCCGATTCGAAACCCGACCGCGGCTACACCAAGATCAAATACGCCGTCGTCACCCAAAAGGGCGACACGGTGATGACCTATGTCGCCAACCACATCTTCGCCCGCCACCCGGCCGGCGACGACCGGCGCATCTGATGTTTTCCTTACGCCGACACGGCGTTTGAGTTTTCTTCCACAGCAAGCCATCATTCGGACCATGGAAAAGATATCTGAGAACAAGTCGTTTGGCGGGCTACAGACGGTCTGGGAACATCGTTCCGACATCTGCGCCTGTCCCATGCGGTTCGCGGTCTACACGCCGCCGGTCGTGGTCGAGGGCAAGGCGAAAGGCCCCGTGCCGGTGCTGTGGTGGCTGTCGGGTCTGACCTGCACGGAAGAAAACTTCACCGTCAAATCCGGGTTTCAGAAACATGCCGCCGAACACGGCCTGATGGTCGTCGCGCCGGACACCAGCCCGCGCGGCACCGACTTGCCCGGCGAACATGACGATTACGATTTCGGATCGGGCGCCGGGTTCTACGTGAACGCGACCCGCGATCCGTGGTCTCAGCACTACAACATGTACAGCTACATCACCGAGGAACTGCCCGACGTGGTGTTCAACGGCATCGGCGGCGGCGACCGCGACCGCCAGGGCATTTTCGGCCATTCCATGGGCGGCCACGGGGCTTTGGTCATCGCATTGCGCGAACGGCGAACCTATACGTCGCTATCGGCCTTTGCCCCCATCGTGGCGCCGGCCAGCGTGCCTTGGGGCGAAAAAGCCTTTTCCGGATATCTGGGCGGCGACAAGGCGCGATGGCAGGAATACGACGCGACCGAGTTGGTCAAATCCGGCCATTTCTTCGCCGGTGACATCCTGATCGACCAGGGCACGGACGACCCGTTCCTGGACGTCCAGTTGAAGCCGCAGTTGTTCGCCGATGCCTGCGCCGCCGTGGATCAGCCCTGCACGCTGCGCCTGCAGGACGGCTATGACCATTCCTACTTCTTCATCGCGACCTTCATGGCCGACCACATCGCCCATCACGCCAAGGCGTTGAACAAATAGCCGCCCGCCCGGCGCGGCAGGTCGCCAGCCCCAGATTTGGCAAAGAAGAAGGCCGGCCCAAAAGGACCGGCCCGAGTTTCAGGGAGGAGGGAAGCCGGTGGACCGGGCGGTGGGCCCGGTCACGGGCCATGGCCTTCTCGTGGACGGCGCGGAGATTTTCTCTCGGCACCTAAGCTGTTGTCCCAGCAGCGAAATCCACAAGCGCCACAATCGAAAATTATCATTCTTGTATACAAAAACAAGATGACCTTAAGTCATATGACCATAGGTCATAGGTCGTCCCCCTTCGCCAAGGCTTCGGGGGACACGCCTTCGTCTAACGAGCTTCGGATGGCCTGCCACCCGAAGCTCGAAGAGCGAAGGGTGGAGCGGGTGAAGGGAATCGAACCCTCGTCACTTGCTTGGGAAGCAAAAGCTCTACCATTGAGCTACACCCGCATTGGATAACGCCGCCATTGCGCGCTGACCCTGGGCGCAGTCTATAGGTCATTGCTTTGTTGGACGCAAGCGGGCCCGGCGGCCTGAAATTCAAGACCACACACGGCGCGTTCACAAAAATGTTTGTGGCCGGGAGCCCGGCGCTTCGGTTACAGCTTTCCATTGCTTGTGTTCGAAAAATCCGTCCCGGCCCCGCATCCGCCGGGACCATCGCGGCCCAAAGCCGCCAGGAAAATGACCATGATTCAGGCGATGCTGGCCGAACGGCCGGCCCTTGATACGAAAAAGTTCCAGAATCCGGAGGTCACGGCCAAGGGCGAAGCCCGCGCCGCCGTGGCGCTTGCCGGCCTGCGTACGCTTTGGATCAATACGGGATCGCTCTGCAATATCGAATGCGACGGCTGCTACATCGAAAGCGGGCCGAAGAACGACCGTCTCGCCTATATCACCCGGAACGAGGCCGCCGCCTTCCTGGACGAGATCGCGCGGGACGGCCTGGGCACCCAGGAAATCGGCTTCACCGGTGGCGAGCCTTTCATGAACAAGGACATGGCCGCCATGGCCGGGGACGCCCTGGCGCGGGGCTTTCGCGTGTTGATCCTGACCAACGCCATGGCGCCCTTGTGGCAAAAACGGGCGGCGGTCGCCGACCTTGCCCGGCGTCACGGCAAGGCCCTGGCATTGCGCGTGTCCATCGACCACTTCACCCCGGCCGGCCACGAGACGGTCCGAGGGGCGAACAGTTGGGCGCCGATGATGCGCGGCCTGAAATGGCTGGCTGGCCTGGATGTCACCCTATCCGTCGCCGCCCGCCAGCCGATCGGCGAGACGGAAGATCAAACCCGCACGGGATTCGCCCGGCTGTTCGCCGCCGAGGGCATCGACCTGGACGCCCATTCACCCCGCGATCTGGTTGTCTTCCCCGACATGGACGCGGCCCGTGACGTGCCGGAAATCACCACCGCCTGCTGGGGCATCCTGGGCGTCGACCCGGCAAGCATCATGTGTGCCACCGCCCGCATGGTGGTGAAGCGCAAGGGGGCGGCCGCGCCGGTCGTCCTGCCCTGCACCCTGCTGCCCTACGACAGCCGGTTCGAAATGGGCCCGACCCTGGCCGACGCCGGGGGGCCTGTGCATCTGAACCATCCCCATTGCGCCACCTTCTGCGTGCTCGGCGGCGCCAATTGTTCCGGAGGCGACTAAGCCATGGCCGCGACCCAACGCCCCGCCCTCGACCTCGGCCGTCTCGACGGCCCGGTCCTGCTGTTCGGCGGCCCTTATTCCAACCTGCAGTCGACCCGGGCGCTGCGCGCCGAAACCGACCGCCTGGGAATCCCGGCGGGCCGGGTGATCTGCACCGGCGACGTGGTCGCCTACTGCGGCGACCCGGACGGCACCCTTGATGAAATTATCGATTGGGGCTGTCATGTCGCCATGGGCAACTGCGAGGAAGCCCTGGGCGAAGGTGGCGACGACTGCCGCTGCGGCTTCGAAAAAGGATCGCAATGCGACCTTTTGTCCGTGCGCTGGTTCGCTCATGCCAGCAGCCGCGTGAGCCAGTCCCATAAGGCCTGGATGGCTGGCCTGCCCCACCCCATCACGTTCGAATTTGGCGGTGCCAAATTCGCCGTGGTGCACGGCCATTCGCGGGATATTTCCGAATGGGTGTTCGCCTCGACCCCGGAAGCCGAAAAGCGCGTGGCCCTCGACGATCTGGGGGTGGACGGCGTGATCGCCGGTCATTCTGGCCTGCCGTTCACCAATGTCCTGTCCGACGGGCGCCTGTGGCACAACCCGGGCGTCACCGGCGTGCCCGCCAACGACGGTACGCCTCGGGTCTGGTATTCCGTGCTGGAACCCGCCCCGGGCGGGATCACCATCCGCCATCTGGCATTGGAATACGATTATGAAGGGGCGCGGGCCAGCATGGCACGGGAAGCCCTGCCCGATGCCTATCGCCAGGCGCTGAAAGATGGGCTATGGCCCAATCTGGACGTTCTACCGACGGCCGAAGCGGCCCTGACCGGACAAGCGCTGGCGTTCGACCCGGTCACCTGGGCCCTACCGAAGGCGCGCGTCGGCAAGGTCGCCTGACGGCCGGAAACGGCATCGCTTACTTGTATCGGATTTCGCAGATTTCGTAGGCTTTGGAGCCGCCGGGGGCGGCGACCTCGACCGAATCCTCGGCCGACTTGCCGATCAAGGCCCGGGCCAGGGGCGAGGTCACGGAAATCTTGCCCTTTTCCAAGTCGGCCTCGTGCTGCCCGACGATGCGGTAAGTGACTTCCTTGCCCGTGTCCTCGTCGGCAAGCACCACCCAGGCGCCGAACCGCACCGTGTCGCCGGCCATGGCCGAGGTGTCGATGACCTCGGCCAGGCTGATCGCGGCCTCCAGCTCGGCGATGCGGCCTTCGATGAAGCCCTGCTTGTCACGCGCGGCGTCGTATTCGGCGTTTTCCGACAGGTCGCCATGAGCCCGCGCCTCGGCAATCGCCTGGATGACCGCGGGGCGATCCACGGCCTTCAGCCGCTTGAGTTCGTCTTCGAGGGCCTGAAGGCCTTCGCGCGTCATCGGAAGTTTGTCCATCTCACCGCTCTCCTGCCCCGATCCGGGCGTATCAAAACACAAAATCATGGTGCCGGCCCTTATCGGTAAGGGCCCGTCTATCACCGGATCATGCTGGATTGGTCTAGTACGTCTTAGAAAAATAATCTTGAAGCGGCGCCACTTCAAGCGTCCCGTGGGCCATCGCCTCCATGGCCGCGACCGCGGCGGCGGCGGCGGTCAGGGTCGTGTAGTGGGGCACCCCGTGTTCCAGGGCCGCCCGGCGGATGGAGCGCGAGTCCTCGATCGCCTGCGCCCCCTCGGTCGTGTTGATGACCAGATGGATGTCGCCGTTGACGATGGCGTCCTCGCAATGCGGGCGGCCTTCGAGAACCTTGTTGATGCGCGCCACGTCCAGGCCCTGATCGGCCAGGAAGCGTTGCGTGCCGCCCGTGGCCACCAGCTTGAAGCCGATCGCTTCAAGACGCCGGGCCAAGGCCGCCATGCCGGTCTTGTCCCGGTCCTTGACCGAAATGAACACCGTGCCCGAGGTCGGCAGGCTCATGCCCGCCGCCAGCTGCGATTTGGCGAAGGCACGGGGGAAATCGCGGTCCAGGCCCATGACCTCGCCCGTCGATTTCATTTCCGGGCCCAGCACCGTATCGACGCCGGGGAAGCGCGAGAACGGGAACACCGCCTCCTTGACCGCGACATGGCCGCCGACGGCGCGCGAGGTCAGGTCCATGTCGGCAAGCTTTTCGCCGCACATCAGGCGGGTCGCGATCTTGGCCACCGGGATGCCCGTCGCCTTGGCGACGAAGGGCACGGTGCGCGACGCCCGGGGATTGACCTCCAGGATATAGATATCGCCGTCCTTGACCGCGAACTGCACGTTCATCAGGCCGACCACATGCAGGCCCTTGGCCAAGGCGTGGGACTGGCGTTCCAGTTCGGCGATGGTGTCGGGGCCGAGCGAGAACGGCGGCAGCGAACAGGCGCTATCGCCGGAATGGATGCCCGCTTCCTCGATGTGCTGCATGATGCCGGCGACGAACACGTCGGTGCCGTCGGACAGGGCGTCGACATCGACCTCGATGGCGTCCTGCAGGTAGCTGTCGAGCAGGACCGGGCTGTCGCCGGAAACCTTGACCGCGTCGGTCATGTAGCGGCGCAGGGCCGTCAGGTCGTGAACGATTTCCATGGCGCGGCCGCCCAGCACGTAGGACGGCCGGATCACCAGCGGATAGCCGATGCGTTCGGCTACGGCTTCGGCCTCGGCCTGGGACCGCGCCAGGCCGTTGGCCGGCTGGCGCAGGTTGAGATCGGTCAGCAGCTTCTGGAACCGCTCACGGTCCTCAGCCAGGTCGATGGCGTCGGGCGAGGTGCCGAGAATGGGAATGCCCGCACTTTCCAGCGCCAGGGACAGCTTCAACGGCGTTTGCCCGCCCAGCTGCACGATGACGCCGCGGAAATCACCCTTCGACTGCTCGCCCCGGATCAGCTCGATCACGTCTTCGGCGGTCAAGGGTTCGAAGAACAGGCGGTCCGAGGTGTCGTAATCGGTCGAGACCGTTTCCGGGTTGCAGTTGACCATGATGGCCTCGTACCCGGTTTCCTTGAGCGCATAGGCGGCATGGACGCAGCAGTAATCGAATTCGATGCCCTGGCCGATGCGGTTGGGCCCGCCGCCCAGGATCGCGACCTTTTTGCGGTCGGTCGGCTCGGCCTCGTTTTCCGGCGCGCGCGATCCGTCGCCTTCGTAGGTCGAATACATGTAGGACGTCTTGGCCGGGAATTCGGCGGCGCAGGTATCGACCCGCTTGTAGACCGGGGTGACGCCCAGGGCGCGGCGGGCTTCCGACGCGTCGAGGGCGGTTTCACCCGTCAGTTCCGCCAGGCGCGCGTCGCAGAAGCCCATTTTCTTCAATTCAAGCCAGCCGGCGGCATCCGTCGGCAGGCCCTGCTGCTTGACCCGTGCCTCGACATCGACGATGGCCTTCAACTGGTCCAGGAACCAGGGATCGTACTTGCTGATGGCCGCCGCCTCGTCCACGGGCATGCCCTGGCGGAGCGCCTCGGCGATGGCCAGGATGCGGTCCGGCGTGGGCCGCGAAATGGCGGCGCGCAGCACGTCGCGGTTGGCCTCGAACCCGGCGTCCGGGTCCAGGCCCTCGATCTCGACGTCGTTCAGGCCCGTCAGGCCCGTTTCCATGGAACGCAGGCCCTTTTGCAGGCTTTCCGCGAAGCAGCGGCCGATGGCCATGGCCTCGCCCACGGATTTCATGGCCGTGGTCAACAGCGGCTCCGCCCCCGGGAATTTCTCGAAGGTAAAGCGCGGGATCTTGGTGACCACGTAGTCGATGGTCGGCTCGAAGCTCGCGGGCGTGACGCCGGTGATGTCGTTGTCCAGCTCGTCCAGGGTGTAGCCGCAGGCCAGCTTGGCCGCGATCTTGGCGATGGGGAAACCCGTCGCCTTGGACGCCAGCG
>CAXAVJ010000114.1:0-10111 GCA_963972065.1 uncultured Rhodospirillaceae bacterium | reverse complement strand
AGGTTTGGGTCCGCCAATAGGCGGATCCGGTCTCTCCCTTGTGTTCCGTGCGCTCAATCGCCGACCAGTCGGTGGTGCCGAAGGGAATGTCGCTCATCTGCATGGCTAGGGCTCCCGCCGTTTCACAACCTTCTCGCGGTGGTAGATGTAGATCCCCGATCCGACGATCACGGCCGCGCCGACAAAAGTCCAGGCGTCCGGCCATTCTCCGAAGAACAGAAAGCCGGATGCCGCCGCCCAGATCAGGTTGGAATAAGTGAAGGGCGCCACGGTCGCGGCCGGGGCCAGGGTGAAGGCCTTGATCAGCGCGAAGTGGCCGAGCGTGCCGAACATCCCGGCACACAGCAGCATCCCCCAGCCCAGAGCCGGCAGAGGGGTCCAGTAGAACGGTACGGCGGTGCTCATGATCATCGCCCCCAGCAATGCCGAATAGCACAGCGTGGTCAGCACGCTTTCGCTGTGGCTGAGAAAGCGGGTCGAGACCTGATAGACGCCGTGGGTCGCGGCGGCGACTAGGGGCAGCAGGGCGGCCAACTGCATGGCGTCACCGCCCGGGCGGATGATAATCATGGCGCCGGCGAAGCCGATCACCACGCCGGCCCAGCGGCGCGGGCCGACCCGTTCCTTCAGCAAGGGCACGCTGAGCGCGGTGACGACCAGGGGGGCCAGCATCATGATGGCGCTGGCCTCGGCGATCGGCACGTATTTAAGGCCGGTAAAGTAAAGGCCCGTGGTCACCAGCAGCAGCAGGGAACGCACAAGCTGCAGGCCCAGGTTGGGGGTCACCAGCAGGCGGCGCAGGCGGGGGAACAGGATCACGGCCAGCACGGCGACCTGAAAGAAATAGCGGCCCCACACGACCTGGACCACGGAATGGGTCTTCACCAGTTCCTTGGCGATGCTGTCCATGGACACGAAACAAGCCATGGCGACGATCATCCACAGCACGCCCTGGCCCGCATGGCCGTCTGCGGCCTGGGGTGAAGGGGGGGACGGCGACGGTGCCGATTGCTGGTTCATGGTGTCTCAGGGCCTGGAGGGCGGCGGAAGTGCGGTTCTGTCATGGCGGTGCGCGGGCCCGGCGTCAATACGCCTTTGGCGCAGGACGGGGTTGCGGCGGCTAGCTCCCATGGCCTGCGGCCCGTTCCCGGCGCCACACGTAGATCCCCGAACCGACGATCACGGCTGCTCCGAGCGCGGCCCAGGCATCCGGCCGTTCGCCGAACACGAGGAGCCCGACCAAGGCCGCCCATAGCAGATAGGAATAGGTATAAGGGGCCACCACCGCCGCCGAGGCCCGGGCGAGGGATTGGATCAGGGCATATTCGGCGATGATTCCCGCGATCCCTGCCGCCGCGAGAAGCCCCCAATGCGACGCTTCCATGGGGGCCCAATGAAAAGGCACGATGGGGGTCATGATCAGCGCGCAGAACAGGACGCTGTAGGTCAGGGTGGTCAGCACGCTGTCCTCGCGGGCGACGAAGCGGGTGACGACTTGATAAAGCGCATGCAGCAGGGCCGCCGCCAGCGGCAGCAGGGCGGCAACCTGCATGGCCTCCGTCCCCGGGCGGATGATGATCATGGCGCCGAGAAAGCCCGCGGCCACCCCAGCCCAGCGCCGCAGGCCGACCCGTTCCTTCAGGAACGGTACGGCCAGAGCGGTGAAGGCGAGGGGGGCGAGCATGGCGATGGCCCCGGCCTCGGCCAGCGGCACATGGCGCAGCCCCGTGACATAACAGACCGAGGTTGCGACCAGAAGCGCCGCGCGCAGCGCCTGTAACCCGACCTGCCGGGAGGGCAGCAGGCGCGGCAGGCGCCGGGCCATGACGGTGCACAAGACCACGGCCTGCACGACATAAATTCCCCAGACGACCTGCAGGGGGGCTTGCGTGCGGACAAGATGCTTTGACAGGGAGTCCATCACGGTGAAGGCGAACATCGCCGCGAGCATGCACAGGATGCCGATACGGGCGTTCGTGGCGGCGCCGGATTGGTTGGGGGCGGTTACGGGTTCTGCGGTCATCGGGAAGCGTCCCAAGGGTAGTCGGTTATCGTGGCCGCGCAGTTTCGATGCCGGTGGTGGTGCCGTCAACGCCTGGGCGCGGCAAGGTGTGGTGCCTGACGATCCACAGTCCCGAATTAACGCTGTCCTGTGCGGTTGCGCGGGGTAAAAGGGGCGGCCATGTACGAAGCTCCGATCCAACCCGGCGAAACTTGGTTCGCCGCCCGCCTGCGCCGCCATCTGGGGGAATTGATCCGCCTGGCGGTGCCGACGGTCATCTCGCGTTTCGGCGTGCTGATGATTGCCCAGGTTGATGCCGTCATGGTCGGCCATGCGGCGACGGCGGAATTGGCCTATCTGAACATTGGCAACGCCGTGGTCATCAACATCATCGTCGCCTGCATGGGATTACTGTTGGGCACCCTGGTGATGACGTCCAACGCCTTCGGGGCGGAAAACTACCGTGCCTGCGGGGCGGCCTGGCGGCGCTCCTTGCCCATGGCGGTTGGGCTGGGGCTGATCGGCCTGACCATCGCCTGGCAGGGCCAGGACCTGATGGAGATCCTCGGCCAGACCGGAAATCTGGCCACCGGCAGCGGCGATGTCGCCCGCATCATGGGGATCGGTGTGCTGCCGGTGCTGATTTTCCTGACCACCAATTTCTTCCTCGAAGGTCTACGCCGTCCTTTGCCTGGCATGGTGCTGATGCTGCTGGCGAACGTTTTGAACGTGGGGCTCAATTGGCTGCTGATCTATGGCGTCGGGCCCATGCCGCCCATGGGGGCGGAGGGAGCGGCCTGGGCGACCACCATCGTGCGCTGGGCCCTGGCGATCTCAATCGTCGCTTATGTGTGGTGGCTGCCGGACCGCGACCGCTTCGGCCTGCGAAAGCCTGATCCGGACCCGGCGGCGGGGCGCATCCAGCGGCGCATCGGCTATGCCACGGGTTTGGGCATGGCGGCGGAATCGGCGGCCTTCACGGCGATGATCCTGTTCGCCGGATGGCTGGGCGAACTGTCGGCGGCGGCTTACGGCATCGCCTTCAATCTGCTGGCCCTGTTCTTCATGGTCGCCATCGGCATCGGCGGGGCGACCAGCGTGCGCGTCGGCATCGCCTTCGGGCGGCGCGACCGGGCCGATATGGAACTGGCGGGCTGGACCGGCCTGGGCGCCAATACGGTGTTGGCCGGCTGTATCGGTCTGTTGATCTTTTTCCAGGCGGATGTGCTGGTCGGGTTCTACACCGCCGACCCGGCCTTGGTGCCGATTGCGCGTTCCCTGGTCGTGGTCGTGGCAGGGGTCCTGGTGCTCGACGGCGGTCAGGCCGTGATGGCCCAGGCCTTACGGGGACGGCGCGACGTTTGGGCGCCCATGATCTGCCAGATCGCCTGCTACGGCGGCATCATGGTGCCGGTCGCCTATTGGATGGCGATCCCGCTGGACCATGGGGTTCAGGGGCTGATCTGGACGGTGATGGGGGCCAGCGCGATTTCGATCATTCTGTTGGCCGGGCGGTTCCGCCTGCTCGCCCGCCGGCCCCTCGGCTAGCGCGTCACGCGCCGTCAGGCGCAATCAACACAAGTCGGCGTCGACGGGTCGTGATCCAGGCGCTTGGCGGGGATGTCCTCGCCGCAGGATACGCAATATCCGTAATCGCCCGCGTCCATGCGTTCCAGCGCCGCCCTGGCGCGCGCCTTTTCCGAGCGGCGGCGGTCGGCGGTGGCCTCCTGCATGGCTTGGACCTGCAGGGCGTCCATGCGCGACAGGCGGCCCTGGGTGGTCTGGTCCAACTCCACGGGCCGGCGTGATTCCTTGGTCATGGAATCGAGGGCGTCCAATTCGTCGATCAGCACTTCCAAGCGTTCGCGGTATTGGACCAGCTGTTTCTTGGTAAACGGGCTTTTCATACCCCGATGTTAACCCAGATCAGGGCAGGGCGTCAGCGCAGTTCTTCGACCGGCGTCACACCCAGAACATCAAGGCCGGACGCGATAATCGTCGCCGTTGCCTGCACCAGGGCCATGCGGGCGCGTGATATCTCAGGCGTGTCTGTCTGGATGAAACGCAGGCTGGTGTCGTCCTTACCCATGTTCCACAGGCCGTGGAAGGCCGACGCCACGTCGTTCAAGTAGAAGGCGACGCGGTGCGGTTCGTGGGCTTCCGCCGCCTGTTCGACGATGCGGGGCCAGGCGGCCATGATCTTGACCAGATCCAGTTCCGCCGGATCGGCCAGCAAGGACAGGTCGGCCTGAGCCAGGGCCTCGGCCGAGGTGTCCAGGCCCGCCAGTTCGTCGGGGGCGGAGCGCAGCACCGAGCGGCAGCGCGCATGGGCGTACTGGACATAGAACACCGGATTGTCGCGTGACTGTTCGACGGCCTTGGCCAGATCGAATTCCATCTGGGTGTCGCTTTTGCGGGTCAGCATCAGGAAACGCACGACGTCACGGCCGACTTCGTCGATCAGGTCGCGCAGGGTCACGAAGTTTCCGGCGCGCTTGGACATGCGCATGGGCTCGCCGTTTTTCATCAGGTGCACCATCTGGCACAGCTTGATATCCAGTTCGGCCTTGCCCTCGGACACGGCGGTAACGGCCGCCTTCATACGCTTCACATAGCCGCCGTGGTCGGCGCCGAAGATGTCGATCATCTGCGTGAAGCCGCGCTTGAACTTGTCCAAATGGTTGGCGATGTCGTTGGAGAAATAGGTCCAGGATCCGTCCGACTTCTTCAGTGGGCGATCAATGTCGTCGCCGAACTGGGTGGCGCGGAACAGGGACTGGGGGCGGGGTTCCCAATCGTCGGGGGCGGGCTTGCCCTTGGGCGGCTCCAGCACGCCCGTATAGATCAGGCCGCGGTCGGAGAGCGTCTTATAGACCGCGTCGACGGCACCGGCGGCGACCAGTTCCTTTTCCGAGGTATAAACATCCTGCTGGATGCCCAGGGCGGCCAGGTCTTCCTTCACCTGGGCCATCATGCGCGCCACGGTGAATTCGCGGACATGGGGCAGCCAGGCGTCCTCGTCGGCGGTCAGCCACTTGTCGCCATCGGCTTCGGCCAGGGCCTGACCCACGGGGATCAGGTATTCGCCCGGATACATGCCTTCGGGGATTTCATCGACGGTCTCGCCCAAGGCCTCGCGGTAGCGCAGGTAGGCGGAGCGGGCCAGGGTCTCGACCTGGGCCCCGGCGTCGTTGATGTAATATTCCGTGGTCACGTCATAGCCGGCTTTTTTCAACAGCCGCGCCAGAACGTCGCCGACCACCGCCCCCCGGGCATGGGCCACGTGCAGCGGCCCGGTCGGGTTGGCGGACACATATTCCACGTTGACCTTGCCGGCGGCCTTGCCGAAATCGGAATTGCCGTAGGGGGTGCCCGTGGTCAGAATTTCCGCCAGCCGCGCCTGCCAGAACGTATCGGCCAGGCGCATGTTGATGAATCCCGGGCCGGCGACCGCCGTTTCCGTGACCTCGGGCAGGTTGTCCAGCTTGGCTGCCAGCAGGTCGGCGATGTCGCGGGGCTTCATACCCGCGGGCTTGGCCAGGACCATGGCCGCGTTGGTGGTGATGTCGCCATGGCTGGTGTCGCGCGGCGGCTCGACCGTGAGGCGCGCGGTGTCCAATCCGGCGGGCAGGACGCCTTCGGCGGTCAGGGCGTCGATCTGGCGCGTCACTTCGGCCTGGAAATGCTGGAACAGGTTCATGGGTCGTCCGGTCCGGAGAAGGCTTAAGGGAAAGATTTGGGCACCTCTAGGCGCGCCGGGTTTGTCCCAGAATTGCCCAATGGGGTCAATAGGCGCGGTCAATCGGGGGGGGCGGAAGACGGCGCGGGGTCAGGCGCCTTGCCTGCCCTCGATTGCCGGCAGGCGTTGGCGGATGACCCGATCCTTGGGAAAGGTTACGGAAACCCGCGTACCTTCGCCTTCGATACTGTGAATGTCCAGTCGGCCCTCGTGCATGCCGATGATTTTGTCGGCGATGGAAAGCCCCAGACCGACACCGTCGAAGGTGCGTACCTGACTGGTTGCCACGCGGCCAAAGGGTTCGCGGATGAGATCAAGGTGTTTTTCCGCGATTCCGATGCCGTTATCCGTGATATCGACCAAGAGGTCACCGTTCTTGGAAACCTCCGCCGTTATACTGACCTTGCCGCCTGGTCCTGTGAACTTGATGGCGTTCGCGAGCAGATTGATGAAAAGCTGCTTCAAGCGCCGTTCGTCACCCCGCAGGAAGGGCAGGTTGGGAGGCAGCTTGGAAAGCACCTTGACGGTCCGTGCGTTGGCGGTGCCCGAAGTCCAGCGGACGGTCGCCGAAATGACGTCCTCCAAACTGACGTTGCTTTCTTCCAGGTTGACGAAGCCGGCTTCGATCCGCGACAGGTCAAGAATCTCGTTCAACAGGTCCAGCAAATGCGTGCCGGCATCGGAAATATCGGCGGCGTATTCCTTGTATTTTAGCTGGCCCAAGGGGCCTAGAAGTTCTTTCTTCATCATTTCCGAAAAGCCGATGATGCCGTTCAAGGGCGTCCGCAGCTCGTGCGACATATGCGCCAGGAACTCACTTTTCGCCCGGTTCGACATCTCGGCCTGTTCGCGCGCCCGGGTGATTTCCTGCTTGGCCTCGACCTCTTTCCGGATGTCTGATCCGACGCCCCGGTAGCCGACAAACGTGCCGTTGTTATCGAAGATGGGCACGCCGCTGATACGGACCCACCTGGAGGACCCGTCACTTGTCGCGTTGCTGGCGTATTCGAAATTTTTGAATGGTCGGTGATTGATCAGGTCGTCCAGATGCTGTTGCCAGGCCGCTTGTGATTCTGGCGTCGAGGAATTCTCGGAAACCTGCCGTGTGGTGCCGATGCGGTCGGCGATCTTGTAGCCGCTCAATTCCTCGTAACGCTCGGACAGGTAGGTAAAGCGAAGGTTTTGGTCCATTTCCCAGAACCAGTCCGACGACGATTTGGCCAAGTCCCGGAACCGCGCTTCGCTTGCGTGGGCGCGTTTTTCAGCCTTGCGGCGGTGGCGGATGTTGATGATAAGAAAGCCGATGACGATTGATTGCAGCAGGAAGAATGCGGCCAGCCAGGGCAGCAGGTTCTTGTATCGATCAAGCAAGGCGACCGGGGCGTTAATGATTTTTGCCCCCGCCGGCAAATCCGCGTCCGAAATGCCGTGTTCGCGCATGATATTATAATCGAACGTAAATACATTAGGGCTGTTCGTGATGACCGGCAGGTCTGCCGGTGACGTCCCGTTCAGGATGCGCGCTGCCAGACGCGCTGCCACATATCCCTGTTCGAAGTGGCTGATCAATTTCCCGCCGAGGACGCCGTGGCCCATTCCGTGCTCCCAGAGGGTGTAGATCGGCGCCGATGTATTGGCACGGATGAATGCCAACCCCTCCTGATAGGACTTGGTCGCGCCTTCCTTGTCCCGGTAGGCGCTGAAAAGAAGAACGGCCGAGGTCGCGGGGATTTGGCGAAGGCGCTCCGCCAGTTCCTCATATGTAAAATCGTATAAAGACAGAACGTGGCCGGTCATGCGGGTAAGGACGGACTTTTCCTGTTTGAATGTCTCGATGTTCGCCTGGCTTGTCCTGTTGCCGGCGCCAACGACGAAAAAGGAATCCGACTTTTTCGTCAGCTTTTCGATGACACGCAATGTGTCTGACAGGGAGAGGGCTTCGACAACTCCCGTAACCTTGGGGTTTGCGTTCTGCTTGACGGCCAGATCCCGGTTGTTGACGCCGAGAAACACCACGGGAAGGTTGTTCAAGAGACCGCTGTGATTTTGCAGCGCGAACCGAAGCGCGTTGTCGTCGGCGACGACGATGACGTCGTGGGGTGGGCTCTGCTGAATTTTATGGGCGAGCGTCTCCGCGAACCGGGCAATCTGCTCGCGGCCTGAAAAGCGCTTGCTGTCCATGAATTCGATATCCAGGACGATCTCGTCGTTTTGGAACCCGGTGTCTCTGAAGCCTGCGCGGACACCCTCGATCTGATCAAAAAAAGTCGGAAACGACGGATGGTAGGAGCTGATCATCAGAACCCGCTTGGGGGCCGCATGGGCCTTTCCGCCGGTTGCTGCATCCAGAACCGGTACGAGGAACAGAATCGCCAATCCGATTACGGCAGAAATCATGTTTCGCCGTCGATATTCGGAACTCAATTGATGCCTCCCAGGCTGGGCTCGACGCGAATGCTGCCTACCGTGATGTCATGCACGTATATTAGAGCGTTTGCACGCAATAATCAGGCCAGACTTATGGGAGGGGTGGTGCCGGCTGCAGGATTCGAACCCGCGACCCCCTGATTACAAATCAGGTGCTCTACCAACTGAGCTAAGCCGGCTTAAGGCGGCGGTGCCTGGTTCCGGGCGTCTTCTTGGAGAGAGCGGCCCCAGGGACCCGGCCCGACGGAACCCGGACACCCGTCTTGCGCGCCACGTATACTCTCAAGCCCCCTTGCGGCACAAGTATGGAGGGCCGGTCCGGTCTCCTGGACAATTAAGTCAAAAAAACGCAACAAAAACGTCGTAGAAACGTCGCCAATCCGCAATTCTGCGGCATAAGGGGGAAGGTCGGCATGTCCGAACGATTTGATTTCACGAAGATGTTCCGGGGCGACGAGGAAGTGCGGGCCCTCAAGGCCGGGGACGTTCTGTTCCGCGAGGGTGATCCGGGTGATCTGATGTATGTCGTGAAGTCCGGTGATATGGAGATCATGGTCCGCAACCACGTGCTGGAGCAGGCCGGGCCGGGCTGCATCGTCGGTGAATTGGCCCTGGTCGACAACAGTCCGCGCAGCGCCACCGTGACGGCGGTCACCGATTGCGAAGTCATTCCCATCGACCGTCGTGGTTTCACCTTCATGATCCAGAATACGCCGTTCTTCGCGCTTCATGTCATGGGGGTTCTCGCAGATCGGCTACGGGGAATGAACGTGCGCCCCTTGGCTGACTAGGCCTTGGCGGTGTGGCCCTGCCTCAGGGGCCGAACAGGCTGCCCAGGCCTTTCTTCTCCAGCCGCTTCAGGGTCTCTGGTGAATACCAGACCACGCCGACGATATGGCTGACCGATTGGCTGTCGTCCGACAACGGCAGGCGCAGGATGGTATGGGTCTGGGTGAGGCCGCTTTCGAGCGCGAAGCCCAGAACATGGGCGCAGGCGGCACGATTTTCGCGGATTTCCAGGTGTTGCTTGCGCAGATCCTCGGCGAGTTCAGGGGGGGACAGCTCGTAAGGGCTCCTGCCGGTCATATCCTTGCCGTGGATCAGCGTCATCTTGCTGCCCCAAAAACGGTATTTGTTCGCATTCACGTCGTCGAACACGTCGATCACCAGGGTCGTCGGCAACACCTGCGGTGGCAGGAAATGCATTTCGAATTGGGACCAGGCACAAGCCAAATCTTCGCCGCCCCGCGCGCGCCAGTGGTCCAGCACGTCGGTCAGCGGCGCCGTCAAATCAGACAACGGCAGCCTTTTGCGAAACACCGCTTCGTTCTTCCCCCAAAGAAGGCGGGGCTTCCCCCCTTATTAGAACTTCGCGATATGTACGCCTATTGACTACCCGGAGGCAAGACCGGACGTCGCCGGGCGGCTTCATAAAGGGCGACGGCCGCCGCGTTGGACAGATTCAGGCTTTCCATGGCCGACTGGATGGGAATCCGGACCAAAAGGTCACAATGTTCCTTGACCAGGCGGCGCAGGCCCGCACCCTCGGCGCCCAAGACCAGGGCAATGCGCCCGGACAGATCGGCGTCGCCGATCAGGGTCTGGGCCTCGCCATCCAGGCCGAGACACCAAAATCCGCCTGCCTGCAGTTGTTCCAGGGCGCGGCTCAGGTTGGTGGCGACGACCAAAGGCACGGTTTCGAGCGCGCCCGAGGCCGTCTTGGCCAGGGTGCCCGTGGCTTCCGGCGCGTTGCGGTCCTGAACGATCACCGCCAGGGCGCCGAACGCCGCCGCCGAACGCAGGATTGCGCCCACGTTGTGCGGATCGGTGGCCTGATCAAGTACCAGAACCAAGGCATTGGCCGTATTGGCCACCTGGGCGCAAATGTCTTCGACCGCCGGCGTGTCCAGGGGCTGCGCCAGCACGGCCAGCCCCTGGTGCAC
>CAXAVJ010000113.1:0-10253 GCA_963972065.1 uncultured Rhodospirillaceae bacterium | reverse complement strand
GTGGTCTCCATGGGAATGCGCGAGCCGATGTCGAGCGGCAGGGCCCGCACCGTGCGGTCGCGTGAACGTTCGATCAGGATCATGGACAGCCCGTCGCGGATGCCGAGCGACACCGTGCCGCGCGAATAATCGGCCAGTTCCTGCATCATGGGCAGGGCGACAAGGCGCTTATCCATCGACGCCATGACCGGATAGCCCAGGGTCAACACCTTGGGATGCAGGCTGTAGCGGCCGGAATCGGGACAAACGAAAACATAGCCGGTTTCGACCAGGGTATGGACCAGACGGGCGATCGTCGATTTCGGCAGGCCCGTGGCCTTGGCCAGGTCGCCAAGGCTCATCCGGTTATGTTCCGGAGAGAACGACGCCAGGACCCTAAGGCCCCGCGCCAGTCCGTTCACGAAGGCGCGGTCCTTGCCGGCGCCCGGGTCCGAGCTGTCGCTCACAGAAGTTTCCAATCCCCAAGGGTGAGTCCGTTTATCGAACTCTTGTTTGCATTCCGGGATTAAACTTCATATCAAATTGCTGTGTCAATATGCGGCACACTGTACTGCTATGCGGTACGATTATGGGAGAACATCAATGAACGCGACGACAGTCGTCACCGGGGCGAACCGGGGCATCGGCCTGGCCACCGCCCAACTGCTGGCCGATCAGGGGCATGAGGTCGTGGGGACCGGCCGGACCGCGCCGGAAAACTTCCCTGGAACATTTTACGAAGTGGATTTCGCCGATTCCGCAAACCTGGCAGCCGTCGGCGCGGAAATCGCCGAGCGTCACGCCGTCACCGGCCTGGTCAACAACGCCGGCATATCCCAGGCCCGTTCCATCGACACGGTCACGCTGGAGGACATGGACGCCCATTACGACGTCAACCTGCGCGCCTTGGTGCAAATCACGCAGATCATGCTGCCCCGGTTACGGGCGGCGGACGGTAATGGCCGGATCGTGAATATCGCCAGCCGGGTCGTCGTCGGCCGCGCCGTGCGCACGCCTTATGTGGCGACCAAGGCGGCATTGGTCGGGCTGACGCGAAGCTGGGCCCTGGACCTGGCCCATGACGGCATCACCGTCAACTGCATCGCGCCCGGCCCCGTCGCGACCAAGTTGTTCAAGGGAAATCACCCGGACGGATCAAAGGAACTCGCGGATGTTCTCGCGTCCATACCGCTGAGCCGGGTCGGCGCGCCGGAAGAGATTGCGGGACCGATCGCGTTTCTGCTGTCGCCGGCGGCATCCTACATTACCGGGCAGACATTATACGTCTGCGGCGGCGGCAGCATCGGGCATGTCCCGGTCTGACCGACCGGAGGGCGTTTCGGTTTTACTGCGTGGGCTTGGTGGCGAGCGACGGGCTTTCATCGGCCAGGGTCGGGCCGTCGGCCGGCGCGCTGACGGTGCCGTTGGAAACCTCCCACTGGCGGTGCTGTTCGTACAGCGCCTTTTCGGTCGTGTAGGGGTCAAGCGAATTGGCGGTCGCCGCCTTGATCGCATCCTGGTTTTCCGAATAATTCACCGTGCCCTGGGCCGCCTTGCCGACGAGCGGCAAAGGATTGGCGATCGACGTCAGGATGTCGCCCGTGGCATCGCGCAGGTTGCTGGGGCCCAGGATCGGCAGGACGATGTGCGGGCCCGGCGCCATGCCGCCGGCACCAAAGGCCTGTCCTAGATCCTCGGGCCGCGACTGCAAGCCCATGTCCGTGGCCGGATCGCTCAGGCCGCCGACGCCGATGGTCGAATTGACCAGAAAGCGTTTGGTTGCGTTGCCGGCATTGTCCGTGTCGCCCTGTAGGAACGAGGACACGGCGGTAACCGGTTCCGCCAGGTTGCTGGCGGCGTTGGCAATGGCTTCCTGCATGCCGTCGGGTGTTACGGCCTTGTAGCCCGAGATCAGGGGATCAAGGATCAGGCCGCGGAACAGGTTGTTGAATTCCGAGGTCACGCGGTTGAGGGATTCCAGCGGATCGTCGTCCTTGGCCTCGGCCTCGGGCGCATGGAACTGCATCTTGATTTCCGCGGGCGGGGTATTGGCCTGTTCCTTCGTGGGCTCGGCGGCGTGGGTGGCGCCCATGCCGATCAGAAAGGCGACGGCTGCCGCCGCGGGAAGACGGATGAAGTCGTCAGAAAAGCGGATTTTATCCATGTTAGATCTCCAAACGGCGCGTCCCCACACGCCAGCGTCCAAGCCCCCGGATCCTCTTGCATACAAGAGTGCCACAGTCCTTCGTGATCCGGGAAGTTAAATGTTAGAAAAGGGTGGATAACGAGCCGGCATTATTTGTCCGGCAGTTTGGCGCCGTAATTCGCCGCCGTCAGGCGAAGGCTCGCAAGGCCAGATAAGCCCCCAGCAGCAACAGCCCGAAAAAGAACACCCGGCGGAATGTTTCCGCGGGAATGCGTCGGCGGATCATCTGTCCGCCGGCCATGCCCGCGGCCGCTGGGATCAGGGCGGCGGCCGAGGTCAGGCCCAATTCCGTGGTCATGATGCCGTGGCCGGTCAGGCTGACGGCCTGGGCCGCCGTTGCGATGGTGAAGGCGATGCCCATGGCCTGGACCAGCTCATCACGGGTCAGGCCGAGTGCCTGAAGATAGAGCGCGCCCGGCATGGTGAACGAGGCCACGCTGCCCGTCGCCACGCCGGCCAGAAAGCCGATAAGGGGGGCCAGCGGCTTTTCCCAACGCCCGGGCGGCGGGATCTGTGGCGTCATCAGGGAATACAGTGAATAGGCGGCGAGTAGAATCCCCAAAGAGCCCGACAGCAGATCGGCATCGACGATCACCAGCAAGGACGCACCAAACCAGGTGCCGACGCAGGCCGCCGTCAACAGCGGCCACAGGCGGCGGATCAGAACGATGAAATTGCCGCCAATGGCGCCCTGCCAGATATTGGTTACCAGGGCCGGAACGACGACCAACTGCACCGCTTCGTGCAGACCGATGACGGCGGTCATCAGGCCCATGGCGACGGTCGGCAGGCCGACGCCGACGACACCCTTCACGCCGCCCGCGACCAGGAAAATGACACCGACGAGGGCGAGAATTTGGGGTTCTGGCATGGTGCTGTGCGGAGTCCTGGGGAAGTCGATGGCGGGATGTTCTGCGGGACGGCACTGATAGCATAATATCCCGTGCTGTCCGGCGGGAAACGTTTCGGCGTCCGCCGAAGCGTTCCACCGTTAAGCCGTGGGCCGGGAATGCGGCTGCCGGTTGTTTTGTGGGGCCGGACGGGGGTATTGTCCCGGCCTCTGCCATCGCAAACCTTTTGATATTGAAAAGTGAACGCCCGTCCGTGATCAAGCGACTCTGGAATATGTTTTACGGCCCCGAGGCCGAGGCCAAGCGTCTCAACCGCGACGTGGCCTATATTGTGCACGCCTTGAACGAAGAGCATTACGGCCCCATCGCCAAGGACGTCGCGACCGACCTGCGCAAAGACATCGACTACACGATCGAGACCTTCATCCAAAAGGATGAGACCTATGGCTTCAAGCGGGGCCTCGACAACCTGAGCCGCATGCACAACGAAGCCCGCAAGCGCCGCGACCAGCGCGCCCTGACGTCCCTGACCCTGGCCATCATCTACATGCGCGCGGGCAAGGTCGGCGACCCGGCCAAGCCGGCGATCGCGGCGATCGAGGCCTTTGTCGAGGAATGGTCGCCCGTGACCGATGAGAACAGCGGCGTCATGCCGCCAATCCCAAACTGACGCTTCCGTAAACGGCAAGCAAAGCCTTGCCCGTGACCGGCGTTCGCTTATGCTGGCGCGCAATGATCAAATGCCGATGACGGAGGAGGATCCCCGATGATCGATCTATATACCTGGGCCACGCCCAACGGGCGCAAGGCGTCCATCATGCTGGAGGAAGTCGGCCTGGAATATACGACCCATCAGGTCAACATCTCCAAGGGCGAACAGCACGCCCCCGAATTCCTGAAGATTTCGCCCAACAACCGCATTCCGGCGATCGTCGACCCCGACGGTCCCGACGGCAAGCCGATCTCGGTGTTCGAGACGGGGGCCATTCTGATTTACCTCGCGGAAAAAACCGGCAGCGAACTGTTGCCCCGGTCCGGCCGCGAGCGCGTCGCCACCTTCGAATGGCTGATGTGGCAGATGGGCGGTGTCGGGCCGATGTTCGGCCAGGCCCATCATTTCCTGTTCAATCCCTCGGAAGTCGTGCCCTACGGCCAGAAGCGTTACCACGACGAGACCAAGCGCCTGTATATGGTGATGAACGACCGCCGCCTGAACGAAACCGAATACCTTGCCGGCGATTTCTATTCCATCGCCGACATTGCGGTGTATCCCTGGGTGTCGCGCCACGAACGTCATCAGGTTGATCTCAACGAATATCCCAACGTGAAGCGTTGGTTTGATACAATCTCGGCGCGCGAGGCGGTGCAGAAGGGAATGGCGGTGCCGTTCGCGAACTGACGGCACCTCCACCACGAAACGGGAAACGGTCGGCGGCCATGGCGTTCAAGACCAAGAAATCGGTGCAGCGGGTCATTGCGGCGCTCAAGGCCGCGGGTCTGGGCGACCGGGTAATTGAACTGACTGCAACGGCCAAGACGGCCGAGGACGCGGCCCACGCCGTCGATGCCAAACTGGGCCAGATCGTCAAGTCGCTGACCTTCCGCATCGGCGACAGGCCGGTGTTGGCGCTGATCGCCGGCGACCATACCTGCAATCCGGCGGCGTTGCCCCGGGTCCTTAACCTGGAAGGCAAGGTTACGAAGCCGCAGGCTCAGCGCGTCAAGGACGTCACCGGTTTCACCATCGGTGGCGTGTCGCCCGTGGGCCTGGTCAACGACATGCCCATCGCCATTGACGCCAGCCTGCGCCGCTTTGACCAGTTATTCGCCGCCGCCGGGCATCCCCATTGCCTGTTCCCTGTCAGTTTCGACGAATTGAAACGCCTGACCGGCGGGATCGTGTCCTACAACATCGCGGAGGCCATCGACCCCGACGCGGTCGAAATGCCGCGCTTCCAGCGCAGCCGTACCTTCATGAAGGCCGAATAATATTACCTGCGCCGAATGTGTTATGCGCAGAATACATAATTAGAAATTTCTTATTTAAATTAAAAACCAATACTTGTGGACAGGTGTCCGCCGCCGTCGATTCGCCCTAATCTCTCCGTTGCTCGCGATGCGCGAGCCCGTCGCGCGGCTTCGCCCGGAATTGGGGGGAGGAGACCCTGGACGGCCCCAAAAAACAATGATCCGAGACGGTGCGGCTGTTTCCGGCTGACAGCCCGCGACGTCTACGGACGATCGAGAATCACGGTGACGTCATGAAATTCAAACTCTCCCTGTTCAACGTCTTTTTGCTGCTTGCCCTGATCGCCCTGATCGGGGTCGCCACGCTGTCGGGCATCAGCGCCACGACCATGCGTGACACCATGCTGAACGACCGGCAGGATAAGGTTAAGCAGATCGTCCTGGGCGTTAACGCCATTGTCCGGCACGAACTGGCCAAACAGAAAAATAACGAACAAACACCGGAAGCAGCCAGGGAGCGCATCTTGAGCGCGATCCGAAGCGTCCGTTTCGATGGCGACAACTACATCTTCGCCATCACCTACGAATTCTGCACCCTGGCCCATGTCGATCCGACGAAGATGGGCAAGTGCAAGAAACTGCCGCGGCGCGAGGTATTCAACGAACTTGCCAAGAGCGGCGGCGGGTTCAGCCGCTACAAGGGGCCGAAACCGGGCTTCCAGGGAGATACCTTCGACAAGGTGTCCTACATCCATCCCGTGCCCGAGATGAACATGTACATCGGCACTGGCGCCTATTTCGACGATATCGACGAGGCCTATAATCGGCGCCTTGCGCAGCTTGGCGGGATCGGTCTGGCGATCATCACGGTGATCGTCGGGTTCGGGTTTCTGGTCGGCCGCAACGTGTCGAAGTCACTCAACACTCTGTCATCGCGCATGAACGAGCTTGCACAGGGCAAGCTGGATGTCGGGCTCGATCTCACAAGCTTCGTAAAGGAGGTCGACGGGATGATCGGCTCCGTGAAAATTTTCCGCACGGAGCTTGAACGCAACAAGAAGCTCGAAGAAGAAAAGGTCGTTCTTGAGAAAAAGGCCGAGGAGGACCGCCGCAAGGCGACCCTGCGGCTGGCCGACGAGTTCGACGCCTCGGTCGGCGAGATCGTCAAGGCGGTCGGCAATTCGGCCGGCGAGATGGACACCACCGCGACCCAGATGAGCACCGCCGCCAACCAGGCGACGGAGCAGGCGATCGGCGTTGCGGCGGCGGCCGAACAGGCCAGCCGCAACACGGCCTCGGTTGCCTCGGCGACGGAGGAACTGTCGTCCTCCATCGAGGAAATCGCCCGCCAGGTCCAGAAGGCGTCGGAAGTCGCCAACCAGGCGGTCAACGAATCCCAGATGGCCAACGAAAAGGTCAGCGGGCTTGCCGACGCGGTCGGCAAGGTTGGTCAGGTCGTGACCCTGATCACCGACATCGCCGAACAGACCAACCTGTTGGCCCTCAACGCCACCATCGAGGCGGCCCGCGCCGGAGACGCCGGCAAGGGCTTCGCCGTGGTCGCCAGCGAGGTCAAGAACCTGGCCAGCCAGACCGCCAAGGCAACCGAGGAAATCTCGCAGCAGATCGCGGGCATCCAGCAGGCGACCAATTCGTCGGTGGGGGCGATCGGCAATATCGGCGCCACCATTGACGAGATCAATACGATCTCGGCGACCATTGCCGCCGCCATCGAGGAACAGGGCGTTGCGACCCAGGAAATCTCGCGCAGCGTGCACGAAGCCTCGGCCGGAACGGATCAGGTCACGCAGAACATCGCCAACGTGCGGAAGTCTTCGGAAGAAACCGGGCAGTCGGCGGATCAGGTCAAAACCGCGGCCAATGGGCTTTCGGAACTGGCCGCGACCCTGCAGTCCCAGGTCGAGCGTTTCCTGGCGGGAGTGCGCGCTTAAGGCCTTCGACAGCCTCCTTGCCCGTGATCCTGCCCCGCGGCGGCAACGACGCCACCGCGGGGCGGTTCCGGCAATCGGCAGAATTCCGAACAGGCTAGTTGAAAGCGGGCGGCGGCTTCGTTATGACTGCGGTTCCGCAGGTGCCCGGATGTCTCGTTTCCGGTGCCATGCGGACTTGGGGACAGGTGCGCGAGTGGCTGAAGCGGGCTCCCTGCTAAGGAGTTAGGCCCCCATAAGGGCCTCGAGGGTTCGAATCCCTCCCTGTCCGCCAGCCTTCGCTCTTTGAGCTTCGGCTGGCTTACGCCGGTAAGCCAGCCGAAGAGCGATTAGAGCGAGGCTGCCCTCCGAAACTCCGCAGGAGCGAAGGGGGGCTGATCGGGATGTGTCGTATGTATTACGTCTATCTCATCCGCTCGGACGCCCACGCCGCACAGCGCTATGTCGGCTTTACGACCGACCTTAAAAAACGCTTGGCCGCGCACAACGCCGGAAAATCACTTCACACAGCAAAATATAGGCCCTGGTCTTTGGTTAGTTACCATGCGTTTGCTGATAAGCGGCGTGCGCAGGAATTCGAACATTACCTTAAGTCGGGTTCGGGCAAGGCCTTCGCGAATAAACGATTTTGGTGAATCTCTATGCCGGAACGCTCACAACAGGGAAAAAGCCCCAAGCCGCCCGCCGCCCGCCGCCGCCCGGCGGGGGTCATGGGGTCGGTCTTGAAGGCGTTCGAGGTGCTTGAGGTGTTCGAGCGCAAATGGCGGCCGCTTGG
Organism: uncultured Rhodospirillaceae bacterium; assembly: GCA_963972065.1. Taxonomy (GTDB): domain Bacteria; phylum Pseudomonadota; class Alphaproteobacteria; order Rhodospirillales; family Casp-alpha2; genus UBA1479. The sequence continues at coordinate 2,525 of CAXAVJ010000113.1, read as the reverse complement.
CGTCACTGAACTGGCGCGCGAGACGGGCCAGCCGAAAAGCTCCCTGCACCGCGTGCTGTCGACCCTGGTCCATGCCGGTGTGCTGGAGCAGAACGAGCAGGGGCTCTACCGCCTGACGCTCAAGCTGTGGCGGATCGGCAGCCTGGCGCTGGCCGAGGTCGATCTGGTCCAGGTCGCCTTTCCGTTCCTGGAAGACCTGTGCCGGGCCACGGACGAGACGATCCATCTGGCGGTGCTGGAGCCCGGCGGCGGTGTGGTCTATCTGTCCAAGGTGGAAAGTCCCCGTTCAATCCGCGTGCAAACGCAGGTCGGGCGCATCACGCCGTCCTGGTGCACGGCCACGGGGCGTATGCTCCTGGCCCATGACCCGAGCCAGCGCGATCGGGTGCTGGCTGGGCCGATGGTCCGGCTGACCCCGGACACGGAGACCGATCCCGAACGCCTGCGCCGGATCATCGACAAGGTGGCGGAAGACGGTGTCGCCGTCACCAAGGGCGAGAACAATCCGGAAATGGGCGGCATCGCCGCCCCGATCCGCGATCACACGGGCGCGGTCGTCGCGGCCCTGGGGCTGGGCGTGCCGGCCTTCCGCATGGATGCACCCTTGATCGAACGCTGTGCCGCGCAGGTCGTGCGGACGGCGGCCGAGATATCCCGGGCCCTGAACTACCGGCCGGTCGACGAGGAATAGACAATGTTCCATATTGTGGAACAATATTCGACTTTACGGCGTATTGATCCTTTTAATAGCTGATTTTAAGGGTTGTTCAGCATTCAGTTTGTTCCGCAATATAGAAAAAATCTTTTCGTATTTGTCGTGGAATGGTAACCTGGGGCTGTCGATACCCCGGCCTTTGGAGACAAGACATGCAAGCCGCTGAACTGAGGAATGATCCTTTTCGCCGTATCACCGTGGTCCCGTTCACGGGTGTGTTCGGCGCTGAAATTTCCGGCGTCGATCTGAACAACCTTGATGACGAGACCGTGGCCGAGATCCGCGAAGCGCTGCTGCGCTACAGCGTCGTGTTCTTCCACGGACAGGATTTCACGCCGGATGCCCAGGCGGCGTTCGGGCGGCGCTTCGGGGTGTTGAACCGCCATCCTTACGTAAAGCCCATGGACGGCTATCCGGAGGTGTTCCGCATCGTCAAGGAGCCGACGGACAAGCATCACTTCGGCAGCGGCTGGCATACGGATTTGGCCTATACGGAGACCCCGGCGCTGGCCACCATCCTGTACGGCGTCGACGTGCCCGAGGCCGGCGGCGACACCATGTTCGCCAGCCAGCAGGCGGCCTACGACCGGCTGACCGACGGCATGAAGGCCATGGCGGCCGACCTGAAGGCGGTCTATACCAACGCCCATACCTACGGAAAGGACGCCAACCGGTTCAAGGACGGCGTGTCCAAGGCGATGAGCGTGCAGCCCGCGGCGGTGAAGGAAGTCGCCCATCCGGTGATCCGCACCCATCCGGAAACGGGCCGCAAGGGCCTGTACCTGAGCCCGATCCATTTTTCGCGCTTCGAAGGCATGACGCCGGAGGAATCCAAACCCCTGTTCGACACCCTGGTCGCCCACGCGACGGGGCCGGAAGTCACCTGCCGATTCCGCTGGAAAAACGGCTCGGTCGCCATGTGGGACAACCGCTGCACCATGCATTACGCGATCAACGATTTTTCCGGCGTCGGGCGCACCATGCAGCGCGTCACGCTCGAGGGCGACCGCCCGGTTTAGGGGCCGGTCTTCCCTCCGCATCACAGGACCGATATAAATGACGGAACCGCCGGGCGGCCCCGCCGCCGGCAAAGGAGCATCCGTCCGATATGCGGGCCTTCATCCTCTGTGTGATTCTGGTGCTTGCCGCCGCGCCTGCCTTGGCTGACATGGAAGGCCAGCCGTCGGTGATCGACGGCGACACCCTGTCCATCGCCGGGATCACCTTCAACCTGCACGGCATCGACGCGCCGGAAAACGACCAGACCTGCGACAAGGACGGTGAACGCTATCCCTGCGGCTTCCAGGCGGCGAACGTGCTGGGCTACATGACCGCCTATCAATGGGTGCAGTGCCGCGACAACGGCGCCGGGCGCGACGGCCGCTATACCATGACCTGTTTCCTGGGCGGCCGCTACGACGTGGGCGAGAAGATGATCCGCCAGGGCTGGGCGATGTACGACCGGGCCTACCGCATCCCGGCCTATCAGGCGGCGGAGGATGCGGCCCGGGCCGAACGCGCGGGGCTATGGGCCGGCGGCTTCGTCGCCCCCTGGGACTGGCGTCAGGGAAAACGCTAGACCGCGAAGTCCGGCAGCCGCGCGTCCAGGCGGTCGAAGCAGATCCCCCAGCCGTCCAGCATGGGCGTTTTCATGGCGTTGTCGCGGGCGGTCTTGGATGAATACAACACGGTGGTGGTGACCCGCGTGCGGGTGCCGTCGCCCAGGTCCTCGAAGATCGTGGTGCAGACGGTTTCGCCCTCGGTCCAGTCCTGGTCAAACAGTTCGGTCACGACAAGACGTTGCGGCGGG
>CAXAVJ010000112.1:0-10401 GCA_963972065.1 uncultured Rhodospirillaceae bacterium | reverse complement strand
GGTTCCGCCAGCATGTCGCGGTGACCCGCGCCCTTGCCTTCAAGCCGAAGATACTGTTGCTCGACCGTGCCACGGAAAATCTCGACAGCCAGGATGTGCGCACGGTCTCGGAAGTTCTGGCGCGGCTCAAGGGTCGGGTCACCATCGTCTTCGCCTCGACCCAGGCGGGCCTGCGCATCATGGCTGACCGCGAAATCGATCTCGACAGTCTGAAGCCGGCGCCGGACATCGGCGCGGCTGGCGATGAAGCCGACGAGGGTGGGGCCAACCCCTTCCAGGGTCCGGACGGGGAGGGCTGAGACGATGGGCCGCATCCCTCACTTCGAAGCAACGGAAGCCCTGTTCACCCATGCCCTGTCGGCGGGGTTGGACAGCATCGTGGAAGCGGAGGCCGCGCGTCCTCGGGGGCCGTGGCGCGCGCTGCGCCTCAACCGGCTGGAAGGGATCGATCCTCACGCCCAGGTGCCGCCACCGCTGTTGGCCCTGTCGTCCGAGGCCGCAGTCGGTATTGCCGAGCCGGCGCCCGAGGAAGCGCCGCCCAGCCCCCAGGATCTGGAAGTGGCGTTGTCCGAGGCCGTGGACCTGCCGGACGATTGGACCATGGCGGCATCGCTGGCGGGCGGTAGCAACATCGCCCATTGCCTGCGTGAACTGCTTGAGGCCCTGGATTGGAATGGGGCACCGCGTCAGGTGGCCGAAGTTCTGCCGGCCTTCAACGCGCCACTGGATACTTCCGGCGCGGTGACGGTCCTGGCCCGGCTCGGGTTCCGCTCAAGGTCGTTCCGCGCCAGACTTAACGAACTCGGGCCGCAGGATTTCCCAGCCCTGTTCATCACCAAGTCCGGCGACGCCCTGGTGCTGGAGCGGTTCGGCCAGAATTCCTTGCCCGGGTTCGACGGGGCAACGCGCACCCGTCGGCCCATCGCCCGTGACCGGCGTGCTGGGCGGGTGCATGTCTTCACCGCCGCCGAACCGATGGCGGATGCCGCGCCGCCGGCGGAACCGCTTGCCTTCCTCCGGTCGGTGCTGCGGGGTCGGCTGCGTGTCCTGGGTGCTTTGGCGCTGGTTCAGGGAGCCCTGGCGCTGGCCGCGCCGTTGTTGCTGCTGGTGGCGCTCGACGATGCCGTGCCCTCGGCGGCCTTGCCCATGATTCTATTCTTCGCCGGGGCGGCGGCGTTGGCCGTGGTGGTTGAGATTCCATTCCGTACCTGGCGGGACCGCATGGCCGCTCCCGTGGCGACGGCGGCGGCGGGCCTTGCCCTGGGTGCCCTGACGCGGACCCTGTTCCTGCCGCCGGAAACCTTGAAGGACACCACGGCGGGCGCGCGGCGCAGCCGGTTTGATGACTTTCACGCGGGCGGCGCGGAGCCGCCGGTGCGGCTGGTGCGGGCCGCACTCGGCCTGCCGGCCGCGGCAATCGCCCTTGCCGCCGTGGCATATCTTGCGGGCGCATTGGTTGCCGTCCCCGCCGTCGGTGTCTTCGCCATCGCCGTCACGGGCTGGGTGTTGAAGGAGGGCGTGCGCAGCGCGACGGCACGGGCCGTTGGTGCGGCCGGAGAATCCGCCCAAAACTGGTTTGAGTCCGTTCGTGTCCGTGCCGACGCGATCGCGGCCGGCTGCGAGGACGCCGTCGCCCGGCGGATTGAGCGTGCCGCCGCCGAGGTGGCCCGTACCCGGCGCGATGCTGCCGACCGCATCCGCCGTGTTGCTTTGGTCGGACGTTGGATCGCAGGTGCCACCGTTGCCGCGACAGCAGCGGCCGGGGCCTACCTGAGCCTTTCCGATGGTCTGAGCCAGGGGGCCTTGGCGGCGTCTGTCCTGTTGACGGCGGCGGCCCTTCGCGCGGTCGCCGGCGTGACGGACGAGGCCGGCAACGCCGCGCGCTTGTGGTGCGGCCTGACCCAGGCAGGACGTCTGCATGCGATCCGGGCCGAGCGCAGCGCCGCCCGGCCGTCGCTACCGCCACGCACCTTGGCCGGGCATGTTGATGTCAGCGGTCTGTCGACGGCGTCCACGGGCGGCATCGAAATGCCGCTCGACGATGTGTCGCTTTATGCCGATCCCGGCGAGGTCGTCGCCGTTGTCGGTGACTATCAGTCGGGCAAGTCGGCGTTGTTACGAGTGCTGGCCGGACTGGCGCCCGCCGCCGCCGGACACGCCCGCTTGGACGGCGTCGAAACGGGCCTGTTCGATCCCGTGCAGTTGCGCCAGTCCGTCGCCTATGTGCCGGAACTGCCGGAATTTCTGCCGCTCAGCATTGAGGACAATTTGCGGCTGATGAACCCGGTCGCCTCGGAGGCGGATATCCAATCCGCCTGCAATCTCGCCGGTGTGATGGAGGACATCCGCGTGTTGGAAACGGGTGTCGGCGGGAACCGGCGGTTCGGCCTGGCCGTCAATATGGGATTGATCGACCGCGATCCGCAGCCGGGGTTCCTGAAACGGGTCGCGCTGGCCCGCGGCTATTTGCGCCACAGCGGCCTGCTGTTGCTCGACGGGCCGGAACGCCATTTAGACCCGGAAGGCGAACAGGCCCTGTTGCGTGCCATCGAGGAATTACGCGGCACCACGACCGTGATCGTCGCCACGGATCGGCCGCAGATCATCCGTCTGGCCGACCGGGTGATCTGGCTGGAAGGTGGGCGGACTCACGCCGAGGGACCATCGTCGGCGGTCCTGGAACAGCTTTACGCGGAAGGGAGGGTCGGACAGACTTTGGCCGAACGATGACCCAGCCCGGCACCACCCCGTCCTATACCACCGAAACCCAGGCACCCGCCCAGGGGCAGCCGGCCCTTGTCGTGCTGGAAGACGGCACGGCGTCGGCGGGTGAAGGCCGCCGCCGTCTGTGGTCGCGAGGCATGATCGCGGGGCTTGTTGTTCTTGTCGCTGCCGTGGGAATTTGGGCGGCGTTCGCCGAGGTTCAGGAAACGGTCGAGGCCGAGGGCGCCGTCGTGCCCGCCGGTCAGGTGCGCGCGGTCCAGCATCTTGAAGGCGGCGTGGTGGTTGAAGTCCTGGCCATGGAAGGTCAGTTGGTCGACCAGGGGGCCGTGCTGCTGCGTCTCGACCCGGCGCAGATCAAGGCGCGGCATGAGCAGGCGCGGATCGAGGAAGCGGCGCTTGCCCTCAAGGCCGAACGCCTGCGCGCCATCGGTGACGGCCGCGAGCCCAATTTCGGTTTTGCCGACCCCAAGTTCCAATCCCTCGTGCAGGACCAATGGGCCGTCTACAACGGCTATCAGCGCGCCCAGGAAAACCGCCGCATCATCCTGGAATCGCGCATTCAACAGCGTCAGTCAGACCTCGACCGTCTGAAGGGCGAGGATGAAACCTTGACCCGAAAAGCACAGATCCTGGCCGAGGAACTGGCCATGCGGGAAGAACTGTTCCGCAAGGGCCTGAGCCCCAAGATTCTGTTGCTCAACGTGCGCCGTCAGGTTGCCGACGTGCGCGGCGACATGGCCACGGTCATCACCCGCCGCGAGAAACTGACACAGGCGGTCGAGGAGGCGAAGACGGAACTCGACGCCCTGGAAAGCCAAAGCCGTGAGGAAGCCCTGGCCGAATTCGGCCTTGTCACGGCCAAGCTTGCCCAGGCCTCGGAAGAAGTGAAGCAACTGGCGGCGCGTGTTGCCGCCTTCGACATCCATGCCCCCGTGAGGGGATTCGTGAAGGGCATTGGCGGCTATGCCAAGGACCGTATCGTGCCGGCAGGGGCAACGGTCATGGAAATCGTGCCCGTCGACGAAGACCTGATCGCCGAGGTCCGCCTGGCCCCCCGCGACATCAGCCGCGTTACCGTGGGCCAGCCGGTCGCCGTGCAGATCACGGGTGCGGGATCGGGACGCGCAGGGTTGGTCGGCGGCGAACTACGCGATGTTTCCGCTGGCACTTTCATGGACGCTGCCGGCAAGCCCTATTATCGCGCCACGGTCGTCCTGGATCAGACCTTCATCGGCGATGATCCCAACGCTAACAGAATCCTGCCGGGCATGCAGGTCAGCGTGCGCGTGCGCACCGGGCGGCGGACCTTGCTGGAATATCTGTTCCGGCCGGCGTCCGCACCCCGGCGTCTTTTATAAAATTCCGTAAGCGTCAGTCCGGCGGCGGCAGGGCTTCGACCATTTCCGCCGCCAGTTCGATGATGCGCCGGGTTTCTGACCACAATTCCAGGGCGGGCACCTCGGCGAGTGGTATCCACAGCGCATCGGCGGCGTCGCCGGCCGCCTGGGGTGTGCCCGAGACCCAGCGGCAAACCACGTCGATCAGGGTGTAATGGAACTGCAGACGGCCGTTGTCGTCCCGGGTCATGCTGTCGACCACGTCGATCAGGCCCAGGACCTCGGCCTCGATGCCGGTTTCCTCCATGACCTCGCGCAGCGCCCCCTCATGTACGGTCTCGCCGATATGCTGCGCGCCGCCGGGCAGGGACAGGCTGCCGAGGCGCGGCGGCTTGCCGCGGCGGATCAGCAGCACATGATCGTCCTTGAGGACAACGGCGCCGATGCCGACGATGGGGCGTTCGGGATATTCGCGGCTCATGCGGGGTGGTTGGGCATTTGAAAATAGACTCCCCTTGTCGGGTGGAGGGGGTACACTAGCCGCAACGGCGCATGCCTGGAAACGGGAAACGAAAAACGGTGCCGGAGAGGTTGTGAGCAGCCGCGCGTCGGTTGCGTACGGACAGGAAGTGAGGGTTCGGACATGTCGGCCACAGGCGTGCTTGAACGGAAGATGTATCAGGCGGGCGATCGCATTTTCAAAGAAGGCGATGAGGGCCTGTTTGCCTATCTCGTTCAAAGCGGGACCGTCGAAATCTACCGCGAAGGCTCCGGGGAAGTGCTCAGCACCATCGGTTCCGGCGGCATCTTCGGCGAGATGGCGTTGATCGACGGCAAGCCCCGGGCGGCGTCGGCCCGATCGGCAAGCGGCTGCACCGTGGTCGTCATCAACCGCGCGAATTTTCAGCACCGCATGATGAAGTCGGATCCCTTCGTTCAGGGCCTGTTGAAGATCCTGGCGGAAACTGTTCGGCGGATGAGCAAGTGATCCCAACGCAGAGGGGGCAAGGGACCACTTGATGTTCGACGGCTTTCAACAGGATCGCCGGGAGATCGGTGGCGTCGCCGTCAACTTTCGCATGGGCGGCGAGGGGCCACCGGTCCTGTTGCTGCACGGTTATCCGCAGACCCATGCCATGTGGCACAAGCTGGCGCCCCTGATGGCGCGGCATTACACCCTGGTCATGCCCGACCTGCGCGGTTATGGCGACAGTGGCAAGCCGCCGACGGACGCGGACCATGCGCCCTATTCCAAGCGCGCCATGGCGGGGGATCTGGCGGGCCTGATGGCTGACCTGGGGTTTGATCGCTACGCTGTCGTCGGCCATGACCGGGGCGGGCGGGTCGCCCATCGCCTGACCGCCGACAATCCGGACAAGGTTGCGCGGCTGGCGGTGCTCGACATCGCGCCGACGGAACATATGTACCGCATGACGGATATGGAATTCGCCACGGGTTATTACCATTGGTTCTTCCTGATCCAACCGGCCGATCTGCCGGAACGCATGATCGGCGCCGATCCGGAATTCTTCCTGCGCCGCAAGATGGGACAGTGGAGCGGCAAGGGAACCTTGTTCGACGACGCGGCCATGGCAGAATACGTCCGCTGCTTTTCCATGCCGGAAACCATTCATGCGTCCTGCGAGGATTCCCGCGCGGCGGCGACCATCGACATGATCCACGACCGGGATGATATGGCGGCGGGGGCCAAGCTGACCTGCCCCGTTCTGGCGCTTTGGGGGGCGAAGGGATTGGTCGCGCGCAAGTTCGACGTGCTGGCCGCCTGGCGCGAGCGGGCCGAGAACGTAACCGGCGGGACGCTTGATTGCGGCCATTTTCTTGCCGAAGAGTTGCCGGACGATACCTTTGCCCGGCTGCGGGACTTCCTCGGCGACGGGCCGTGGAATTGAGACGTGATTGATAATTTCTTTATTTGAACCGGAAAACAGAAGGCACTTCTTTACATGAGTGACGAGACGCAACACGGCGACCAGACCCCCGCATCCGACGCCAAACCGGCGTCGAACGGGTTTTTCCCGCGCATGCGGGCCTATTTCTTCGCCGGGATTCTGGTGACGGCGCCGATCACCTTCACCTTCTATCTGGCTTGGCTGCTGATCCATTTCGTGGACAACACCATCCGGCCGCTGATCCCGGTCAAGTACAACCCGGAAACCTATCTGCCCTTCGCCCTGCCGGGCCTGGGGCTGTTCGTGTTGATTGTCGGCCTGACGCTGACCGGCGCCTTGACGGCGGGGTTCATGGGCCGCTTCTTCATCAAGCTGAGCGAACACATCCTCAACCGCATGCCGGTGATCCGCAGCGTCTACAACGCGACCAAGCAGATTCTCGAAACGGTGCTGGCGCAGCAGTCGAATGCGTTCCGCGAGGCCGTGTTGGTCGAATACCCCCGGCGCGGCATATGGGCCATCGCCTTCATCACCGGCACCACGACGGGCGAGGTGCAGAACGTGACGCAAGAGGAATGCATCAACATCTTCATTCCGACGACGCCGAACCCGACCTCGGGATTCCTGCTGTTCGTGCCCAAGGAGGATCTGGTCAGCCTGGATATGTCCGTCGAGGAAGCCATCAAGATGGTGATTTCCGGCGGCATCGTCACTCCGCCCGACCGGCGCCCGGATGCGCTGAAGAAACAGCCCGTGACCTCGGCCCGGGTGTATGAAGAATTGGAAGTTCTGCGCGAAACCGAAAACGCGCCCGTTGTCCTGGCGGTCAAGCGTCCCGCCGAAATTCAGAAAGACTTGCAGGCATCGCTGCCGGCGGGTGAACGGGGGCGGACCAAGAAGCCGAAGAACGGCGAGAAGTCCTAGCCAGAGCGCAGGGTGCGCGCCGCAGCATCCCGTTCGAACAGATACAAGAGAACGCGAAGGGCCGTCCCCCGGTCCGATTTCAGCTCCGCGTCCCGGTTGAGGATCAGCGCCGCGTCGTCCCGCGCCATGGCCAGCAGGTCGCCGTGATGGGCGATGTCGGCAAGGCGGAAGGTCGGCAGGCCGCTTTGTCGCGTGCCCAGCAGTTCCCCGGCACCGCGCAATTTGAGGTCTTCCTCGGCGATGCGGAAGCCGTCGTCCGTTTCGCGCAGAATTTTCAGGCGTGACCGCGCGGTTTCCGACAACGGCGGCGCATAGAGCAGCAGACAGGTGCCCGGCTTGTTGCCGCGCCCGATGCGACCGCGCAATTGATGCAACTGCGCCAGGCCGAACCGCTCCGCATGTTCGATAACCATGACCGTGGCGTCGGGCACGTCGACGCCGACCTCGATCACCGTGGTCGCGACCAGGACTTGAACGGGGCCGTTGGTGAAGGCGTCCATGACCGCGTCCTTTTCCGACGCCTTCAACCGGCCATGGACCAGCCCGACCCGGTCGCCGAACACCTGTTTCAAATGGGCGTAACGGTCTTCCGCCGCGGCCGCGTCGATCTTTTCCGATTCCTCGACCAGCGGGCAGACCCAATAAGCCTTGGCCCCGGTCGCAAGCGCCCGCGTCAGGCCATCGACGACCTCGGCCAGGCGGTCGTTGGGTAGGGCCCGGGTATCGACGGGCGCGCGGCCCGGCGGCTTTTCCGTGAGGCGGGAGGATTCCATATCGCCGTAGGCCGTGAGCATCAGGGTGCGCGGGATCGGCGTCGCGGTCATCACCAGTACGTCGCACTTGCGGCCCTTGGCCGTGATGGCCAGGCGCTGATGCACACCGAAGCGGTGTTGTTCGTCGACCACGGCGAGGGCCAAGTCCTTGAACGCGACGTCTTCGGTGAACAATGCATGGGTGCCGACGGCAAGGTCCGTCGTGCCTTGGGCCAGATCGGCCAGGATCGCGTCCCGGGTCTTGCCTTTTTCCCGCCCGGTCAAAAGGGCGATGGAAAGGCCGGCCGACGTGGCGAGTGGCTCCAGGGTCGCGAAATGCTGGCGAGCGAGAATTTCCGTGGGCGCCATGAGAACGGCCTGGGCCCCGGACTCGACCGCCCGCGCCATGGCCAGCAGCGCGACCAGGGTCTTGCCCGATCCGACGTCGCCCTGCAGCAGGCGCAGCATGCGTTCGGGCGCGGCCATATCGCCGGTGATCTCGGCCACGGCCATGACCTGCGACGGCGTCAGTCTGAAGGGCAGGGCCTTGGTGATCCGGTCCATGATCTTGCCGTCGCCCGAGGTTGCGCGGCCCGCAACCTTGCGCATGTCGCGGCGCACCAGGGCAAGGGCGAGTTGGTTGGCCAGAAGTTCGTCATAGGCGGCGCGGCGATGTGCCGGGGCCTCGGGATCCGCGTCGGCGTGGGTTTCCGGGTGGTGCAGGGCTTCGATGGCCGGCCGCCAGGCGGGCCAGCCTTCCCGCGCCGTGACGGCGGGGTCGAGCCAGTCGGGCAGTTCAGGCGTGGCCTCGATCGCGGCCAGCACCGCGCGCCCGAAGGTCTTGGGCGACAGGCCGGCGGTCATTGGATAGACGGGCTCCGCTTTCAGAATCTGGTCGCGCTCGGCCACCGGCACGATGTGGTCCGGATGGGTTATTTGCAGGTTGTCGCCGTAACGTTCGATCACGCCGGACACAATGCGGGTTTCGCCCTCGGGCAGGATTTTGGCCAGATAGTCGTCCCGGGCATGAAAGAACACGAGGGTGAGAAAACCCGAATCGTCGGAAACCTGAACCTTGTAGGGCTGACGGCGGTTGTGGGGCTTGGCGTGGGGGCCGACGGTCACGGTCAGGGTGGCGACGCGCCCGGCTTCAGCCTCGGCGACCTTGGGCGCGTAACGGCGGTCGACGATCCCGGTCGGCAGATGGAACAACAGATCAAGCAGCCGCCCGCCACCGCACAGCTTTTCAATCACCGATCCCACGCGCGGACCGACGCCGGGCAGTGTCGTCACGGGCTTGAACAGCGGGAACAGGATTTCCGGGCGCATTTTGGGGTAGGGCCTTTTCGACGGCTGACAAGGCGGGTTGAAGCGACTATATCCTACGTCCCCCGACGCGATCTTTCGATAGGAACCGGCCCCCAGATGGACGCCCGCCGCAAACGCATTCTTTTTCGTGCCCAGCACTGCGGCATGAAAGAGAACGATATCATCCTGGGCGGTTTCGCCGAGGCGCGGATCGAGGCTCTGTCCGAGGCCGACCTGGACGCCTTCGAGGTGCTGCTGAAGCAACCCGACAACGACGTCTACACCTGGGTCTCAGGGCGTGAAGCGCCGCCGGCCGAATTCGCGACGGATCTGATGCGCCAAATTCTCGCCTTCAATGACCAATAATCGCAAGAACCCGTGACCGGTATGGAAAAACATTGGTATTCGCCCGGCATGCGCCGCGTGTTCGGCGTGCCCGGCGGCGCGGAAGCCCTGATTTTGGCTGATGCGGCACGGGCCGGAAAGACTGTTCTGTTCATCGCGCGCGACGACGTGCACATGGACCAGGCGGCGGAGGCCCTTGCCTTCATGGCGCCGGATCTGGCCGTGCTGACCTTTCCCGCCTGGGACTGCCTGCCGTACGACCGGGTGTCGCCCAAGACCGACATCGTCGCCCGACGCGTCGGCACCCTGACCGAACTGCGTCATGGCGTGACCGGGAAGGGCACACCGCCGGTTGTGCTGACGACCGTGTCGGCGGCCCTGCAGCGCGTGCCGCCCAGAGCCTACTTCGACGATGCGGGGCTGAGCCTTCGCGTCGGCGACCGCACGGGGCCGGAAAAGGTTCTGGAAAGCCTGGCCCATGCCTCCTACCAGCGGGTCGAAACGGTGTACGAGCCGGGTGAATACGCCGTGCGCGGCGGCATCATCGACATCTATCCGGCGGGGTCCGCGAACCCCGTGCGCCTGGATTTCTTCGGTGACGAGTTGGAACAGGTGCGGACCTTCGACCCGACATCCCAACGCTCCGACGCCAAGCTCGACGGTTTCGCCATCCGCCGGGCGCTGGAAGCGCCGTTGGATGAAGAGGCGATTTCGCGGTTCCGCTCCGGCTACCGCGTCGCCTTCGGCACGGGCGGCGACGATGATCCCTTGTATGAAAGTATTTCCGCCGGGCGCGCCCATCCGGGCATGGAACACTGGCTGCCTTTGTTCCACGACGGCATGGACACCTTGTTCGATTTCCTGCCCGACGACGTGATCATCGCGTTGGAGCCCCAGGCGGGCGAGGCGGCGGAAGGCCGCCTGGCCATGATCGCCGATTATCATCAGGCGCGGGTGGAAATGGCGAACACGCCCCAAGGGGCGATGGCGGGCGTACCCTACCGGCCCTTGCCGCCGGAACAATTGTACCTGGCGCCGGACGAATGGCGGCAGATCGAGGGCGGGCTGAACGTGCGCGAACTGTCGGCCTTCGACGCCGCC
>CAXAVJ010000111.1:0-10434 GCA_963972065.1 uncultured Rhodospirillaceae bacterium | reverse complement strand
CGAAACCCGCCACGGGCAGATCGACGCCAACGTGCTGCTGGGCCTCAAGGCCGGGGCCGAGGACGATCTCGACGCCCGCCCGTCCCATCACGAAGGTGACGACGACCACGATCACGACGACTTCGACAGCTTCGAGGTGCGGATCGAAGGCGCCGCCGACCCGGACGCCCTGAAATCCCGCATCGAGGCCGCCGCCCGCGACCACGGCATCCTGCGCGTGAAGGGCTTCGTCCATGTCGCGGGCAAGCCGCGCCGCCATGTCATCCAGGGCGTGGGATCGCGGGTCGATGGCTATTACGACCGGCCCTGGGCCGACGGCGAGACGCCGGAAACCCGCCTGGTCGTGATCGGCCTGCAAGGCCTGGACCGGGATGCGGTGACCCGCGCCCTTCAAGGGTAGCGTTTCCGGGGTTAGGTTTGCCCGCCGCCTCTCCTATATAAAAAACCGCAGCGTCCTGAACAGCGGAGCCTGATCTTGCATCTTCTCGCCGCCCAGCCCGGCCTCGTCGACGACGGAACCGACGCCCTCGACCTGGGCCAGACGCCGGGCGACATCGTCGTGCTGTCCGCCGCCGACACGGAACTGGCGGCCCTGGCCGACGCCCAGGCGCGGCGGCTTGAGGCCGATGCGCAAGCACCCTCCCTGCGCCTCGCCAACGTCATGCACCTGACCCATAACATGAGCGTCGATCTTTACGTCGATGCCGTGGTCCGCCACGCGCGGCTGATCGTCGTGCGGCTTCTGGGCGGGCGGGCCTACTGGCCCTACGGGGTGGAACAGATCGCCCAGGCGGCCATGGCCCAGGGCATTCCCTTGGCGGTCCTGCCCGGCGACGACGCGCCCGATGCCGAACTGGCCGACTGGTCGACCCTGCCGCGCGATGCCCAGCACCGCCTGTGGCAATACCTGGTGCAGGGTGGGCCGGCCAACGCGGGGCGGTTCCTGGATTACGCCGCGTCGCTGATCGGCGGCGGCAAGGATGACTGGCTGGAGCCGGAGCCGCTTTTGGCTTGTGGGCTTTATTGGCCCGATAAGGCGGTGCCCGATTTGGAGGCACTGCGCAGCCATTGGGTGGACGATGCCCCGGTGGCTGGGCTGGTGTTCTACCGCGCCCTGCTGCAGGCGGGGAACCTGGATGCCGTCGACGCCCTGGTCCGATCCCTCGGCCGCGCCGGATTGAATGCCCTGCCGGTCTACGTGAAAAGCCTGAAAGACCCGGTCTCGGCGGCGACCCTGGAAGGGTTTTTCGCCGACGCGCCGCCTGCGGTCGTCTTGAACACCACGGGCTTTGCCGTCACCGCGCCGGGCACGGACAAGCTCGGCGGCGGGCGGGCACCGGGGCCGCTGGACAAGCCGGGGGCGCCCGTGCTGCAGGCCGTGTTCTCGGGCGGCAACCGGGAAGGCTGGCAATCGGGCACCTTCGGCCTGGGCCCCCGTGACATCGCCATGAACGTGGCCCTGCCGGAAGTGGATGGGCGCATCTTCACCCGCGCCGTGTCGTTCAAGGGCCGGGCCCGGCGCGACGAGGCGACGCAAACCGACATCGTGAGGTATGAGCCGGTTGCCGACCGCATCGATTTCGTGGCGGATCTGGCCGCCGGCTGGGCGCGGCTTGCAAAGAAATCGCGGGCAGACCGCCGCGTCGCCCTGGTGCTCGCCAACTATCCCAACCGGGACGGGCGCATCGGCAATGGTGTTGGTTTGGACACCCCGGCGGCGACGGTCAAGCTGCTGGACGACATGGCGGCGGCGGGATACGCGCTGCGTGATGTTCCGGCCGACGGCGACGCCTTGGTGCAACGGCTGCTGGCCGGGCCGACCAACGATCTTCGGGCCCTGGCGTCCCGCGCCTGGGACGAAACCCTGCCCTTCAACGAATACCAGATGTTCTTCGCCGGCCTGCCCCGGGCCGTGCAGGACGCGGTGACCGCCCGTTGGGGCCCGGCAGAAACCGATCCTTTCTTCCGCCCGGGCGCGCTCGACTGCGGCCATTTCGCCGTGGCGGCTTTTCGTTGCGGCAACGTGGCGGTCTGCCTGCAGCCGGCGCGCGGCTACAACATCGATCCCAAATCCAGTTATCACGACCCGGACCTGGTACCGCCGCACAGCTATCTCGCCTTCCACGCCTGGCTGCGGGAAAACTTCCGCGCCGACGCCGTGGTCCATATGGGCAAGCACGGCAATCTGGAATGGTTGCCGGGCAAATCGCTGGCGCTGTCGCAAGACTGTTTTCCCGAAGCGGCCTTGGGCCCGTTGCCCAACATCTATCCCTTCATCGTCAACGACCCGGGTGAAGGCACCCAGGCCAAGCGCCGCGCGGCGGCGGTCGTCGTCGACCATCTGACCCCGCCCCTGACCCGCGCCGAAAGCTACGGGCCCTTGAAGGACCTGGAGGCCCTGGTCGATGAATATTACGAGGCCGCCGGCGTCGACCGCCGACGTCTGAAAGTGCTGGAAGCGGATATCCTTTCGCTTTGCGCCGCCACGGGCATCGGCGCCGACTGCGGCATGACGGCGGACGATGCCTCCGGCGACCAGTTGGCCAAGCTCGACAATTATCTGTGTGAGCTCAAGGAAATGCAGATCCGCGACGGCTTGCACATTCTGGGTGTTTCGCCCGAGGGCCGCCTGCTGACGGACCTGCTGGTGGCCCTGGCCCGGGTGCCGCGCGGGGGCGCTCCGGAAGACGCCTCGCTGCTGCGGGCCCTGGCGGCGGATTTGGGCCTGGGCCGGGATTTCGACCCCCTCGACTGCGACATGGCGGCCCCCTGGGGTGGCCCGCGCCCGCCGGTATTGGACAATACGGATGCCCCCTGGCGCACGGCGGGCGACGTGGTGGAACGGCTGGAAATTCTCGCGGCGGCTTTGGTCGCGGGCGACACCACAGCCGATCCGGCCTGGGCCGCGACCGCCCCCGTGCTCGACTTTATTCAGAATCATCTGCGCCCGGCCGTTCAGGCTTCGGGTGCTGCGGAAACACAGGGCGTGCTGGCGGGCCTGGACGGGCGGTTCGTGCCACCGGGTCCCTCGGGCGCACCGACGCGGGGACGCCCTGACGTGCTGCCCACGGGGCGTAATTTCTATTCCGTCGATACCCGCACGGTGCCGACCCCGGCCGCCTGGCAACTGGGCTGGAAGGCCGCGAGCCTGCTGGTCGAACGCCACGCCCAGGACCATGGCGACTGGCCGAAATCCATCGCGATTTCCGCCTGGGGGACGTCCAACATGCGCACGGGCGGCGACGACATCGCCCAGGCCCTGGCCTTGCTCGGCGTCAAACCGCAATGGGACGGCCCGTCCCGCCGGGTCACCGGGTTCGAGGTCCTGCCCGTCTCCGTCCTGGGCCGGCCCCGTGTCGACGTGACGCTGCGTATCTCGGGCTTTTTCCGCGACGCCTTTCCCGGGCTGATCGATCTGTTCGATTCCGCCGTGCGCGCCGTTGCCGCCTTGGATGAAACGGCGGCCGACAATCCGCTCGCCGCCCGGGTCAAGGAGGACGCGGCGGCATTGGGCGGCGACGACGCGCTGCGGATGGCGACCCACCGGGTGTTCGGGTCCATGCCGGGGGCCTACGGTGCCGGGCTGCAGGCGCTGATCGACGAAAAGGGCTGGGAGACGGAGGACGACCTGGCCCGTGCCTATGTCGCCTGGGGCGGGTATGCCTACGGTGCCGGGACCGAGGGCCGGGCCGCCCACGGCCTGTTCGAGGCGCGGCTGCGGTCCACCGACGCGGTGTTGCAGAACCAGGACAACCGCGAACACGACCTTTTGGATTCCGACGACTATTACCAATTTCAGGGCGGGTTGACCGCCGCCGTGCGGTCGCTCAAGGGCAGCCAGCCCGCTGTCTATTTCGGCGATCACGCGCGCCCGGAAAGCCCCCGTGTGCGCACTTTAGATGAAGAAATTTCCCGCGTCGTGCGCGCCCGGGCGGCCAATCCGAAATGGATCCAGGGCGTCATGCGCCACGGCTACAAGGGGGCCTTCGAGATGGCGGCCACGGTCGACTATCTGTTCGCCTTTGCGGCCACGGCGCGCTGCGTCGCCGATCATCATTTCGATGCCGTATTTCAGGCTTATCTGGAAGATGCCGAGGTCCGGGACTTCCTCGCCGAGCACAATCCGGCGGCCTTGCAGGACATGGCCGCCCGCTTCCTGGAGGCCCAGGACCGGGGGCTGTGGCGCCCGCGGCTCAACTCGACGCGCCCGCTCTTGGAGCGTCTTGCCCGTGACGGTTGACGGCAGGCCCCGGAAGCCGGGATAAGTTATGATCAGCCGATAGATGAGGCGCGCCCCAATGGATAAAAAAACCAAAGACACGATGACCGAGGCGGAGCTGGACGCCCGCCATGCCGAGAAGATGCGCAAGAAGAAGGCGGCGCGGGACAAAATCCTGGCGACCAAGACCGAGGAGCGCGGCCTGCTCATCGTCCATACCGGCAAGGGCAAGGGCAAGTCGACCGCCGCCATGGGCATGGCCATGCGCTGCGTCGGCCACGGCATGCGCGTCGCCATCGTGCAGTTCGTCAAAGGCGTGTGGGAAACGGGCGAGCGCGACGTGCTGGCCAAGTTCCCCGATCAGGTCACCATCCGCGCCATGGGCGAGGGCTTTTCCTGGGAAACCCAGGACCGCCAGCGCGATCTGGCCGCGGCGCGCCAGGCCTGGGACGCGGCCAAGGAATTGATGGCCGACCCCAGCTACAAGATGATCATCCTGGACGAGCTGAACATCGTGCTGCGCTACGACAACCTGCCGCTCGACGAGGTGGTCGAAACCCTGCGCAACAAGCCCCGCGACCTGCATGTCGTGGTCACCGGGCGCAACGCCAAGGACGACCTGATCGAGGCGGCCGACCTGGTCACGGAAATGGAGATGATCAAGCATCCGTTCCGCGCGGGCGTGAAGGCCCAGGCGGGGATCGAGTTTTGACCGGGCGAGGGGACCCTACGATGACCACAGGCATTCGCGGATTTCTTATGCTGGCGTTGACCCTCATGGTTCTGGCCGGCTGTACCCGCCTGGAATCGGAACCGCCCGTGGCGGCCCGTCACATCATCGCGGCGGCGACGGCGACGGTCGAACGCTTCACCACGGTCAAGCAGTTGGCCGAGGCGGCCAAGCACATCCCGACGGCGCGTGCCGTCGTGGTGTTCCCCGATCTGGTCAAGGCCGGCTTCATCGCCGGCGGCGAGGGCGGCAACGGCGTGTTGTTGGCGCGGGCACCCGACGGGTCCTGGTCGGCCCCGGTGTTCCTGTCCCTCGGCGTCGCCAGCTTCGGCCTGCAGGCGGGCATTCAGCAGACCGAGGTCGTGCTGGCCATCCGCTCCGACGGGGCGCTCAAGGCCGTGCTGGAAAATCAGGGTTCGATCGGCGCCGACAGCGGCATCACCATGGCCGTCTACGGGGCCGGGATCGAGGGTGCCGTGACGACCAACGCGGGGGCCGACATCGTCGCCTTCGCCAATTCGAAATCGGGGCTTTATGCCGGATTTTCCCTGGAAGGGGCCGTGTTCATTCGTCGCCGTGATCTGAATGAAGCGTTTTACGGCGTGGGTGCGACACCCGACAGCATCCTGGCGGGCCGGCAGTCGAACCCTGTCGCTGATCCGTTGATCCAGGCCCTTGCCGCCCACAAATAGCATCCCTGCCCGTCCCGCCGGGCCCGCCAAGGCCCTGATGGTTCAGGGCACGGGCTCGGACGTGGGCAAATCGCTGATCGTCGCGGGCCTGTGCCGCCTGTTCGCCAACCGGGGCCGCACCGTGCGCCCGTTCAAGCCGCAGAACATGTCCAACAACGCCGCCGTGACCGATGACGGCGGCGAGATCGGCCGCGCCCAGGCGTTGCAGGCCCAGGCCGCGCGCCAGCCGCTCAGCGTGCACATGAACCCGGTGCTGCTGAAACCGCAGACGGAGATCGGCGCCCAGGTCGTCGTTCACGGCAAGGTCCGGGGCAATGCCAAGGCGCGGGACTATCACGCGATGAAACCGGAATTGCTGGCCGCCGTGCTGGACAGTTTCGCCGTCATGCGGGACGGCGCGGATCTGGTCATTGTCGAAGGGGCGGGCAGCCCGGCCGAGGTCAACCTGCGGGCCGGCGATATCGCCAACATGGGCTTCGCCCTGGCGGCGCAGGTACCGGTGGTGCTGGTCGCCGACATCGACCGGGGCGGCGTGATCGCCAGCCTGGTCGGCACCTGGGATCTGATGACCGAGGAAGAGCGCGCCTGCGTGCGTGGCTATGTCATCAACAAGTTTCGCGGCGACGTGACGTTGTTCGACGACGCGATCCGGATCATCAAGGACCGTACCGGCATGCGTTGCTTCGGCGTGGTGCCCCATTTCGCGCCCGCCCGCCTGCTGCCGGCCGAGGACGCGGTGGCGCTGGACGCGGGCGCCGGGCAAAAACAAACCGCGCCGGACCGCATCCGCATCGCCGTGCCGCGCCTGCCGCGCATCGCCAATTTTGACGACCTGGATCCCTTGAACGCCGAGGATGGGGTCGAGGTCGTGATCGTCGAGGCGGGGGCGGTCATTCCGGCCGACACCGATGTGATCCTGATCCCCGGCTCCAAGGCGACGCTCTCGGACCTGGCGGCGCTGCGCGCCGAAGGCTGGGACATCGACATCCTGGCCCATCATCGCCGGGGTGGGGTCGTCGTCGGGCTGTGCGGCGGCTATCAGATGCTGGGGCAAACCGTTGCCGACCCGGACGGGATCGAGGGGGCTGCGGCGACGGTGGCGGGCCTGGGGCTGCTGGATGTGGCGACGGTGATCGGCGCGGCCAAGACCCTGCGCCCGGCGGCGGGCCGCGACACGATTTTCGATCAGGCCATCACCGGCTACGAGATGCATATGGGCGAGACCACGGGTGCTGGGTTGGTGCGGCCTTGGCTGATGCTGGCGGACGGCACGGACGGGGCGGTTTCCGCCGACGGGCGGGTGATGGGGGCCTATGTCCACGGCCTGTTCGCGGCGGACGGTTTTCGCGCGGCGTTCCTTTCGGCCCTGCGGGCGGGCGACTATGCGGCGGCGTCCCACGCGGCCAGGGTCGAGGAAACCCTCGATGCGCTCGCCAAGCATCTGGAGGCGCACCTCGACATGGATGGCCTGGGCGCGGCTTTCGCCTAATCCTTCGGCGGCATCTCGCCCTTCGTTTCCTGCAGCAAAAATGCCCGCGCCTTGGTTTCGTGCTGTGGCTTCAAATGCGGGGCGAGCAGCCGCCAGGCGCCGTAGAACACGGTCGCATCATCCGTATACCCCAAGGCCGCGATGAAATCGGGGACCAGGTCGAAGGGCACGATGAAATAGGCGAGCGCGCTCATCACGGCGATCTTCACGCCCGTCGGCGTGGCCGGATCGCGGGCCGCGTAGAAGGCCGCCACGGCGTCGCGGGTGAACGGCACCTTGCCTATGGTCCGGCGCACCTTGCCGCCCAGGTCCCGGGTCACCAGGCCTTCGTCGCCGGGGTCGCGGTCATCCGGTCTGCGTGTCACGTTGTCGCCACACCCTTGCTTTGTTAGAAGTCATCCACCCTATCAGAACACTTCCAATGACGGAGGACACCCATGGACATTTCCGGTCACGCGGCCCTGGTCACCGGCGCCGCCTCGGGCCTGGGGGCCGCGACGGCCCGCGCACTCGCGGCCAAGGGCGCCAAGGTCGCCTGCCTTGATCTTAATTTGGCCGGTGCCGAGGAAGTTGCAAGCGCCATCGGCGGAAAGGCCGTTCAGGCCGACGTGTCCGACGCGAGCTCGCTGGAAGCCGCCGTCGCTGCCGCCGCCGCCGCCCACGGCCCGGCCCGCGTCGCCCTCCGCTGCGGCTGGATCGCGCCGCCCAAGCGCATCGTCGGCCGCGACGGGCCGCAGGCGCTCGACGTGTTCGCCCAGACCATCCAGATCAACCTGATCGGCACCTTCAACCTGATGCGTCTGGCCGCCCATGGCATGCAGGGGCTCGACCCGTTGGCGACGGGCGAGCGCGGGGTGATTGTGAATACGGCGTCGGTCGCCGCCTTCGAAGGCCAGATCGGCCAGGCCGCCTATGCGGCGTCCAAGGGCGGGGTCGCGGCCCTGACCCTGCCGGCGGCGCGCGAATTCGCCAAGTCGGGCATCCGCGTGATGACCATCGCCCCCGGCGTGTTCAAGACACCCATGGTGGCGGGCCTGTCCGACGAGGTGCAGGCCAGCCTGGCCGCGGGCGTGCCGTTCCCGCCCCGCCTGGGCGATCCGGCGGAATACGCCGACCTTGTGTTGGCGATCTGCGGCAACGCCATGCTCAACGGCGAGGTCATCCGCCTCGATGGCGCGCTCCGCATGCAGCCGATCTGATAAAGGGCTCACCACAGAGACAGTGAGACGGTGAGATTTTTCATTTCGTCATGCCCGGACTTGATCCGGGCATCCACGACTATTGGCACCGACGGCAAGTGAAGGCGTGGATGGCCGGGTCGAGCCCGGCCATGACGATCTGAAGTTTTCTCACTGCCTCACCGCCTCAGTGGTTTTCTTAAACCTTTCAACCTGCGGCCCGGTCCATGAAGGCCGCGAGGTCGATGTCCTTTTGCGTCACGCCGCCGGCGTCGTGGGTCGCCAGGGTGACCTCGACCCGGTTGTAGATGTTGTACCATTCGGGATGGTGATCCATCTTCTCGGCCAGGAGTGCCGCCCGGCTCATGAAGCCGAAGGCGGCGTTGAAGTCCTTGAAGGTGAAGGTCTTGATGATGGCGTCGCGGCCCGGCACCTCGGCCCAGCCGTTCAGGTCCCGGATTGCGGCGTCTCGTGCCGCGCCGGTCAATTTCTCGGTCATCTCAGGTCTCCCTGTTTGCGTTTGCACCCGGATCGTTTGGCGCTAGCTTAACGCATGACCCTGACCGCACCCAGCCTTGCCGATTTCGAGACCATGGCCGAAGAGGCCCTGACCCTGATTCCGGACCACCTGCGCCGCCTTGCCGCCGATGTCATCATCCGTATCGAGGATTTCCCGGACGAGGAGACCGCGCGCGAGATGGACCTGGAAAGCCCGTTCGATCTGCTGGGGCTCTACCGCGGCATCGCGCTGACGGACAAAAGCGTCGGCGATCCGGGAGGCATGCCCGACATGGTGTTCCTGTATCGCCGCCCGATTCTCGATTATTGGTGCGAGACCGGCGAAGACCTTGCCCATTTGATCCGCCATGTCCTGATCCACGAGATCGGTCATCACTTCGGTTTTTCCGACGCGGACATGGAACGCCTGGAAGAACAGGCGGATGCCGCCGACAAGGACTGAGCCGGCAACCGTTTCCGCTTACCGCGCGGGTGATTTCGGGTATGGTTTTTCCCGTCCCGGTCGGGGACGGAGGCAATGATCTTAAGGGGGCCGGCATGAACGACGTCGAAAAAACCTTGGAACAGAATGTCGAGCAGGTCGCCAAATGGGTCGACGTGCTGCTCCAGTTCGGTGTGACCTACGGTTTCCAGATTTTGGGGGCGTTGCTGTTCCTGCTGGTCGGGCTCAAGGCCGGCGGCTGGATGTCGCGGCGGATCCAGGCGGTCTGCGAAGCCAAGGGCATCGACATCACCCTGTCCCGTTTCATCGGCAATGCGGTCAAGATCTTGATCCTGACCGTGCTCGCCATCATCACGCTGGGCAATTTCGGCATTTCCATCGCCCCCCTGATCGCCCTGGCGGGTGCCGGGGCCTTTGGGGCGACCATGGCGCTGCAGGGACCGCTGTCGAACTACGGCGCGGGGCTCTCGATCATCCTGACCCGGCCCTTCGTGGTCGGGAACACCATCACGGTGGGCGAGACCTCGGGCGTGGTCGACGAGGTCAAGATGGCCCATACCCGCCTGCTCGGCGAGGACGGCGAGCGCATCACCATTCCCAACAAGGACATCGTCGGCCGGGTCATCGTCAATTCGGAAACCCGGCGCGTGGTGCAGACCAAGATCGCGCTCGCCGCCGATGCCGATCTGGAGCGTGCGGCCCAGGCCGTTCGGAAGGCGGTCGTCAGCGCTCTGCCGAAGGCCGACGCGGAGGCCGGTGGCGCCGAGCCCCAGGTCGGGCTGCACGATTTCACCTTCGGCGGACTGGTGCTGGGGGTGCGGTTCTGGGTGCCGTCGAGCCGCTATTACGAACTGCGGTATGCGGTCAACCAGGCGATTCTGGAGGCCTTGCGCGGCGCCGGGGTGCGGATGCTATCGGGCGTGCAGCCGGCGGTCTTGGGCGACAGCCTGTCCGGTGACGGCATGGCCGAAGGCCGGCGGGAAGACGGCTGAGGCGGGGCGAATTTCAGGACAAGAGCGACCCTCAGGCAGGCTGCACCTGGGCCTCGTCTTCGGTGGCCAACAGGGAGCCGACCACGGCCAACAATTCAAGGGCCGAGAACGGCTTGGACAGGGTCTTGCGCGCCCCCATCTTGGCGGCCATGCCAAGGGACGAAGTCTCGTTG
>CAXAVJ010000110.1:0-10457 GCA_963972065.1 uncultured Rhodospirillaceae bacterium | reverse complement strand
CAGGCCCGCGTCCAGGATCGCGTCCACCGTGGCGCGATCGTATACGGCGCGCTTGGGCACCCGTTTGACCTTGGAGCGCTCGGTGACCCGCAGGTCGGGGAAAGTGGGCATGGTCCGGTTCCTTTTCACATGATCGAATACTGCCTTGCCGGCAATGATGATCTCCCTGTACCGTGCAATTTGGTTCTTAAGAAAGAGCCATATTTGTATTTTTGACGGGACCATTGAAATGACGGCTTCGGGGGGCGTGAAACTGGGGCGGGATTCCCAGCTGATCGATCTGGACCTGGATCGGTCCGGCGCGCAGCCGCTGAACGAGCAGCTTTACAAGGGGATCAAGGGCCTGATCCTGGCCGGGGTTCTGCGCTCGGGCGCGCGTCTGCCAGCCAGCCGCATCCTGGCCCGCGAACTTGAAATCTCCCGTAACACGGTGCTTGCAGCCTATGATCAGCTGTTGGCCGAAGGCTTCACCGAAGCCCGGCCGGGGGCGGGCACGCGGGTTTCCGTGGATCTGCCGGATTTGTCCGGCGACCTGCGCGCCGCGGGGCCGCTGCCCGCGGACGCCAAGGCACCGCCGCCCTTGCCGGCGCGGGTGCTTGATCTGATATCCCGTCATTCGCCCGGGCCGGGAACGCACCGTCCTTTCCTTCCGGGCCTTCCGGATGTCGCGGCCTTTCCCTTCGATGAATGGGGCCGCGCCGTGGGCCGCTTTTGGCGGCGACCGCCTCTGGCCTTGCTGGACGACCGGGACGGCCGCGGGCATGCGCCCCTGCGCCGGGCCATCGCCGACTATCTGGTTGCCGTGCGTGGGGCAAAATGCACCGCCGATCAGGTCATCATCACGTCGGGTGCGCAGCAGGGCATCGATCTATGCGCGCGCGTGTTGTTGGAACCGGGCGCATCGGTGGTCATGGAAAACCCCGGTTATCGGGGCTTGGTCTCGGCCTTTTCCTCGGCCGGGGCCAGGGTTGTGCAGGCGCCGGTGGACGGTGAGGGGTTGGATGTGGCCCATGCGCGCAAGCTGGCCCCGCATCCGCGCTTGCTGGCGGTGACGCCGTCACATCAGTTTCCCTTGGGCTCGACCATGTCCCTGGCGCGCCGCCTGGACCTGCTGTCCTGGGCGCGGGATGCCGGGTTTTGGGTTTTGGAAGACGACTACGACAGCGAATACCGCTACCGGGGGCGGCCGCTGGCGGCCCTTCAGGGATTGGATGGCGGTGACCGGGTGATCTATGTCGGGACCTTTTCCAAGGTCATGTTTCCGGCCCTGCGTTTGGGGTATCTGGTGGTGCCGGAGCCGCTGATCGATGCCTTCGTCCGCCTGCGCGGCGCTGTCGACGACTTTCCCGCCTTGGCCATGCAGCCGGTTCTGGCCGATTTCATGGAGTCAGGGCGTTTCGGCGCCCATGTCCGGCGCATGCGGCAGATTTACGGGGAGCGGCAGGCGGTCTTGCGGGACGAACTGATCACACGGTTCGAGGGGCTGTTCGATGTGCCCGACGATGATGCCGGCATGCAATTGACCGTTACCCTGGCGTCGGGTGGGCCGGGTGGCAACCTGGCGGACGGGGCGATCACCCGCGAGGCAGCGGCCGTCGACATTACCGCACGTGCCTTGTCCGGTTACTACGCCGGGCCTGAACGCCGCCATGGGCTGGTCCTGGGATATACGGCTTATCCCGCCGATGCGCTAAAACGCGCGGCGGGTCTATTGGAACCGGCCGTGGGACGGGCGCTTGCAGGCGGTCAGGAAACGCGGATCTTGACGTAGGTGCCGGGCGCGTCGTCCAGGGCGGGCAGATTGCCGTCGCCGGGGACGCGCGCTGGCACCGTTTGCTTGCCAGACAATTTCTTGACCCAGGCGTCCCAATCCAGCCACCAGGATCCCTCGTGCTGCTTGGCCTTGTCGAACCAGGCGTCCGGGTCTTTCGGCGTCTGAGAATTTGTCCAGTAGCAGTATTTGTTGGCGGACGGTGGGTTGATCACGCCCGCGATATGGCCCGAGGCCGACAGCACGAAGCGGATCGGGCCTTTGTATATCTGCGTCGCCGCATAGGTTGCCTTCCAGGGCGCGATATGGTCCTCGCGGGTCGAGATCATATAGGCAGGCACATCGACCCGGGTCAGGTCGATGGGCGTGCCCGCCAGGGAGATTCCGCCCGGCGTGGCCAGCTTGTTTTCCAGATACATGTTGCGCAGGTAGAACGCATGCATGGCGGCCGGCATGCGGGTTGAATCCGAATTCCAGAACAACAGATCGAAGGGGAAGGGGTCCTTGCCCAGCAGGTAGTTGTTGACCACGAAGGACCAGATCAGGTCGTTGGCCCGCAGCATGTTGAAGGTGGTCGCCATTTCCGTGCCTTCAAGGTAGCCGCGTTCATTCATCTTGGCTTCCATGTTGGCGAGCTGCGTCTCGTCAACGAACACCGACAGGTCCCCGGCCTCGGCGAAATCGACCATGGTGGTGAAGAAGGTCGCGGACTTGACGCGGTCCTTCCATTGTTTGCCTTTTTGCGCGGCCATCCAGGCCAGCGTCGCGGCCGTCAGGGTGCCGCCCAGGCAATAGCCGATGATGTTGACGGCGCGCTCGCCCGTCGCCTGTTCGATTGCCTCCATGGCGGCCAGGGGGCCTTCGAGCATGTAATCGTCGTAGGTTTTCCGGGCCAATTTGGCGTCCGGGTTGACCCAGGAGATGACGAAGACGGTGTGGCCCTGTTCCGACGCCCAGCGGATGAACGAGTTTTCCGGCCGCAGGTCGAGAATGTAGAACTTGTTGATCCACGGCGGCACGATCAACAGGGGCGTCTGCGAAACCTTGTCGGTCAGAGGATCGAACTGGATCAGTTCGATCAGGTCGTTGCGGTAGACGACCTTGCCCTTGGCGGTGGCGACGTTCTTGCCGATCTCGAACGCCTCCATGTCGGTCATGCGGATCGCCAGCTTGCCGTCGCCGCGTTCCAAGTCTTCCAAAAGATTGTTAAGTCCGTTGACGAGATTTTCGCCCTTGCTTTCGACCGTCGCGCGCAGGGCTTCCGGATTGGTCATCAGGAAATTGGTCGGTGACAGGGCGTTGACGAACTGCTTCGTGTAGAAATCGACTTTGTGCTGGGTCTTGCGGTCCAGCCCTTCGACGTCGTGAACCGTCGATTCCAGCCACTTCGCGGTCAGCAGGTAGGACTGCTTGATGAAGTCGAAGACCTGATTTTCGGTCCAGGCCTCGTCGCGGAAGCGCCGATCGTCGCGTGCCGGTTCGGCCACGGGTTCGGCCTCCGCTCCCATCAAGCGCCGGGCCGCAGATTGCCACAACTCCATATAGCCCTGCCAAAGGGACAACCCCGATTCCATCATTTTCTGGGGGTTGGTCATCATGTGGCGGGTCATTTCGAGGAAGGCCTCGCCGACGTTCAGGGGGTCGACGTCCGGCGCCTGAATTTCATTGCCATGCCGGGTCAGCCAGTCGTTGATGAGGCGCTGGCTACGTTCTGCGATCTCAATGTAGGGGTTTGCGGACTCGGGTGTATTCTCTGCTGGTGTCGGGCCGCTGGGCTTCTTACTCATTGGGTGCTGCGTCCTTTGCTCCGACTAGGCGATTGAGGCAAAATATGGTACCGGATTGCGAAGAAGCCGGGGTGGCGTGAAATCGTTGTTGTGCAAACGACATCTCTGGCGACGAGAATCCTGGGTTCGGACGGTATCTGCCGTCTCCGCCGGTTGGCGGGGTTGTAAACCGGCATATTAGGAAATTCAAGGTGGGGAGCCCCCTGAAAGAACGTATCATCAGCGTTCGGGGGCTGAATTAAGGGAAGGGAGTATTGCGGCACATGGGCGTGATCAAGGAGGACGTTATTCAGTTTCGAGCGAGTCTGCATCGAGGCCTGTTGCGGTCCATGCCGATGGCTGCCGTCTTGGCGGTCCTCTTGACCGGCTGTTCGTCGGTGCCCGACGCCGTCAATCCGGCCGAATGGTACAAAAGCACGGTTGATCTGTTCTCCGGCGACAAATCCGCGGGTGATCCCGAGGAAGAGGCGCGCCGTCAGCGCGAGCAGCAGGTCGCGGAAGCCGCCGGCCAGGAGCAGTCGTCCAAGGAATTTCCCAAGGTGTCGGATGTGACCAAGCAGCAGGCAAGCCGCAATCTGGGCCTTGCCGCCGACCCGGACCGCCCGCGTTACGCCCCCGCCATCACCCGCCAGGACCAAAGCGCCGCCGCCGATCCGGTGCGCCCGGCCGCCGCCCCCGAGGCGCCGCCCGCCCCGACGCCGATGGCTGAAAAGCCGGCGGCATCCGAAACGCCCAAGGCCATGGCCGAGGGACCCAAGCTGACCCAGCCCAAGGAAACCCTGACCCCGCCCGCCGGCGAGGAGCAGGTGGCGACCACGGTGCCAGGCGTGCCGCAATTCACGATCCCGACCCAGGCTGAACAGGAAGCCGAATTCTCCGGGTTCCAGAACCGCATGCAGAAGCGGTTGGCTGAAATTCTCGCCGCCGCCGGGGAAGAACCCAAGTTTGTGCGTCCGACCGGTATGCCGTCCGGCGTGGGCGTCGGTGAAACGATGGTGATTTCCGGTGACGGCGTCATCGAGCCGGGGATGACCGAGCTTCCGGCCACTGTCATGGAAGGGGCTTCCGTGGCGGGCACTCCCCAGTCGCAGCCGCTGCCGCCGGGGGCGACCCGGGTCGCGACCATCGTGTTCCCGAACGGCTCTTCCCGGTTGTCGGTGCGCGACCGTCAGATCCTCGCCCAGGTCGTGGCCTTGCAGAAGGAGCGGGGGGGCACCTTGCATGTGGTCGGCCATTCGTCCTCGCGGACGCGCAACCTGAGCCCGGAAAAGCACCGTCTGGTGAACTACAAAATGTCTGCCGAACGGGCCAAGATGGTGGCCAAGGAACTGATCCGGCGCGGCGCGAATCGCCGCACGGTCGCGACGGCGGCGTTGTCCGATACGCAGCCGCTGTACCAGGAAATCATGCCGAACGGCGAGGCCGGGAACCGGCGCGCGGAAATCTTTTTGACGCGTTGAGGCTTTTGCCGCTAAAGGATTGCCGCCGGTCCGGGGCCGGAACGCGCCGCAGAGCGCGCGTTCGCGCCCGGCATGGCTGTTGTATCCGTCCCCGCTCTGGCACATGATGAAGCCACGATGAAACAGGAATTCCACCGTATCCGCCGCCTCCCGCCCTATGTGTTCGCGGAAGTGAACGCCATGAAGGCGCGCGCCCGCGCCAACGGCGAGGACATTATCGATTTCGGCATGGGCAATCCGGACCTGCCGACGCCGCAGCACATCGTCGACAAGATGGTCGAGGCGGCGCAGGATCCGAAGACCCACCGTTATTCCAATTCGCGCGGCATTCCCGGCCTGCGCAAGGCGTTGTCGGCCTATTACGAGCGCCGCTTCAACGTCACCGTCGATCCGGAACACGAAGCCATCGTGACCCTGGGGTCCAAGGAAGGCCTCGCCAACCTGTCGGCGGCCATCACCAGCCCCGGCGACGTGATCCTGGTGCCGAACCCGAGTTATCCGATCCATCAGTTCGGCTTCATCATCAATGGCGCCGCCGTGCGCAACATTCCGGTCAAGGCCGACGAAGACTTCTTCCGCGCCCTGGAGCGCGCCGTGCAGCACAGCGTGCCCAAGCCGACGGCGATTGTCCTCAATTATCCGAACAATCCGACGGCGGAGCTTTGCACCCTGGCGTTCTACGAGCAGGTCGTGGATTTCTGCCGCTTCCATGAAATCTACATCCTGTCGGATCTGGCCTATTCGGAAGTCTATTTCGACAACAATCCGCCGCCGTCGATCCTGCAGGTTCAAAAGGCCTGGGACATCGCCGTCGAATTCACGTCGATGAGCAAGACCTATTCCATGCCCGGCTGGCGCATCGGCTTCGCGGCCGGCAACCGGGAGCTGATTTCCGCCCTGGCACGGGTCAAATCCTATCTGGATTACGGTGCCTTCACGCCGATCCAGGTGGCCGCCGCCGCCGCGCTGAACGGGCCGCAGGACTGCGTCGACGAGATGCGCGCGGTCTACAAGGAACGCCGCGACGTACTGATTTCCGGGCTGGCGTCCGCCGGTTGGGACGTGCCTGCCCCCCCGGCGACCATGTTCGCCTGGGCGCCGATCCCCGAGGACATGGCCCATCTGGGCTCTCTCGAGTTTTCCAAGCTTCTGCTGTCCGAGGCCCAGGTCGCGGTGGCACCCGGCGTCGGCTTCGGTGAACATGGCGACGGCTTCGTGCGCATCGCGGTGGTGGAAAACGTGCACCGGACGCGCCAGGCGTTGCGCGCGATCAAGTCCTTCATGCAGCGTTACCGCGCCGGTAATCTGGATAATCTGGACTCCGGCAGGCGGGCCCTCGGCGGATGACGGCACCGTTGCGCGTAGGCATTGCCGGGCTCGGCACTGTCGGCGCGGGCACGGTCCGGGTCCTGGCCACCCATCGGGACGAGATTGCCCGCCGGGCCGGCCGCGCCATCGACATCACCGCCGTTTCCGCCCGTGATCCCCAAAAGGACCGTGGCGTCGATCTGTCCGGGGTTTCCTGGGCCGATGATCCCCTGGCACTGGCCGCCGATCCCGCCGTGGACGTGGTGGTTGAACTGATCGGCGGGTCCGACGGCGTTGCAAAGGATCTATGCACGGCGGCGCTGGCCAACGGCAAGCACGTCGTCACCGCCAACAAGGCGTTGATCGCCCATCACGGTCAGGCGCTGGCCACCGCGGCCGAAGGGACGGGCGTGGCGCTGGCCTTCGAGGCGGCCGTGGCGGGCGGCATTCCGATCCTCAAGGGGCTGCGCGAAGGGTTGGCGGCCAACGCCATTTCCCGGGTCTACGGCATCCTCAACGGCACCTGCAATTACATCCTGACGGAAATGCGCGACACCGGGCGCGAG
Source organism: uncultured Rhodospirillaceae bacterium (assembly GCA_963972065.1). Taxonomy (GTDB): domain Bacteria; phylum Pseudomonadota; class Alphaproteobacteria; order Rhodospirillales; family Casp-alpha2; genus UBA1479. The sequence goes on along the minus strand of CAXAVJ010000110.1, from coordinate 3,565 downwards.
TTCGATGAGGTGCTGGCCGAGGCCCAGGCCGAGGGCTATGCCGAGGCCGATCCCAGTTTCGATATCGACGGTATCGACGCCGCACATAAGCTGGCGATCCTGGCGGCCCTGGCGTTCGGCACTCAGGTCGATTTCAAATCGGTCCATGTCGAAGGCATCCGCCATGTCTCGCCCGTCGATCTGGCCTTCGCCAAGGAACTGGGGTTCGGTATCAAGCTTCTGGGCATTGCCACGGAAACGGCGGCGGGGGTAGAGCAACGGGTGCATCCCTGCATGGTGCCGCTGGACGCCCCGATCAACCACGTCGGCGGGGTGTTCAACGCCGTTGTCGCCGAGGGTGATTTCGTCGACCGCGTGTTGATGCAGGGACGTGGGGCCGGCGCCGGCCCGACGGCTTCCGCCGTGGTCGCCGACATCATCGACATCGCACGCGGCAACATGGTGCCGGGCTTTGCCCGCCCGGCGGCGGATTTGGCCGCCCCCCGGCCCGTGTCCATGGCTGCACACAAGGGCTGCTACTACATGCGGTTCGAGGTTGTGGACAAGCCGGGCGTGTTCGCCGGCATCGCCCAGGCCTTGGGGGCGCATAACGTGTCCATGGAATCGATCATCCAGCGCGGCCGCGATCCCGGAGAGCGCGTGCCGGTGGTGATGACCACCCACGACACCCTGGAATCGGACATGACCGAAGCGGTCGCCGCCATCGCCGCCCTTGACGCCGTGGTCATGACGCCGCGTATCATTCGCATTGAAGACCTGTAGTCCGAATAAAAGAATGACGAGGATCCGTCCGTGACCGATGCCGTGACCGACCGCAACCTGGCCCTTGAGGCCGTCCGCGTGACCGAGGCCGCCGCCGTGGCGGCCATGGCTCATCTGGGCGGCGGCGACGAGCGCGCCGCCGACGAAGCCGCCGTGAAGGCGATGATGGACAGCCTGGACACCCTGATGGTGGACGGCACCGTGCGCATGGGCGAGGGCGAGGACGGCGAGGTCGAAGACCTTTTCACCGGCCAGAAGCTCGGCACTGGCGGGGCGCCCAAGGCCGACGTCGCCGTGCTGGCGCTTGAGGGCAAGTCGATCATCGCGCGCGGTGGCTACAACGCGCTGTCGGTCATCGCCCTGGCCCAGGACGGCGGCTTTCTCTCCGTGCCCAACATCTACATGGAAAAGATCGCCGTCGGCCCGGATTTGCCCAAGAACATTGTCGACCTGGACGCCGATCCGGCGGAAAACCTGGCGGCGCTCGCCAAGGCCAAGAAGGTCAAGGTATCGGACCTCGTGGTCTGCATGCTCGACCGGCCGCGCCACGCGCAGATCGTCGCCAAGGTGCGCGAGGCGGGGGCCCGCATTCGCCTGATTCTCGACGGTGACGTGTCCGGCGTGGTCGCCACGGCCCTGCCGGGCTCGGGCGTCGATATCTTTCTAGGCAGCGGCCGGGCGACCCAGGGCGTGCTGGCCGCCGCCGCGTTGCGCGGCCTGGGCGGGCAGATGCAGAGCCGCCTGATCGTGCGCAACGACGACGAGACGGCGCGCCTGCGCAAGGCCGGGGTCGATGATCCGGCCCGCAAGTACGACATGACCGACATGGCGTCCGGCAACGTCACCTTCGCCGCCACCGGCGTGACCACGGGGCCCATGCTGTCCGGCGTTCAGTTTCCCGGTCGCGGCATGGCGACCACCCATTCGCTCGTCGTGCGCTCCAAGACGCTGACGCTGCGCTATATCGAAGGACACCATCATGTGTCCAAGCTCTCTCGCAGGTCCTGACATCGGGACAGCGGATCATCCGCGGCATGACGGGGCCGAAACGGCCCGGGTTCTCGGCGTCGCGCGCTCACTGACCGGGCGGCAGTGGCTGGAGCGGCCCGTCGATCCGCGCACCGTGCAGACCTTCGTGCAACGCTGGGAGCTTTCCGAACTGACGGCCCGCGTGCTGGCCGGGCGCGGCATCGGCGTGGAGGACGTGCCGGGGTTCCTGGCGCCGACCCTGCGCGATCTATTGCCCGACCCGGACCGTTTCCTCGACATGGGGCAGGGCGCCGAACGCCTAGCCGGTGCGATCATGCAGAACGAATGCATCGGCATCTTCGGCGACTACGACGTGGACGGGGCGACCTCGTCGGCGTTGTTGAGCCGCTTCGTGCGGGCCGTGGGCGGACGCACGGCGGTCCATATCCCCGACCGCATCAAGGAAGGCTATGGCCCCAATACGGCGGCCATCCTGGGGCTGAAGGACAGCCACGGGGCCTCCGTCGTGGTCACGGTGGATTGCGGCACCCTGGCCTTCGAGCCCCTGGCCGCTGCCCGTGACGCCGGCATCGACGTGGTCGTGGTCGACCACCACACGGCCGAGGCCGACCTGCCCAAGGCCGAGGCCGTCATCAACCCCAACCGCCTGGACGAGACGGCCGGATACGGCCAGTTGGCCGCCGTCGGCGTGACGTTCCTTCTGGTCGTCGCCATCAACCGGGTGCTGCGGGGCGCCGGCTGGTACACGTCGCGGCCCGAGCCGGACCTGATGCAATGGCTCGACATGGTCGCCCTGGGCACGGTCTGTGACGTGGTGCCGTTGACCGGAATTAACCGTGCTTTGGTTACGCAAGGCATGAAAGTCATGGCCGGACGGCGAAACTTGGGCCTGCGGGCGCTTGCCGACGTGGCCGGGGTGGACGAAGCGCCGACCGCCTATCATCTGGGATTCGTCATGGGGCCCCGGGTCAATGCCGGCGGGCGGGTCGGCGAATCGGACCTGGGATACCGGCTGATGACGACGGAGCACGAGGACGAGGCCTGGCATCTGGCGCGCAAACTGGATGCCTTCAACCGCGACCGCCAGACCATCGAGGGGGCGGTGCTGCAAGGTGCCATGGCGCAGCTTGAGGACGCCGGCGGCGGCAGCGCCAACGCCATGGGTTCCGTGGCCTTGGCCCATGGCGACGGCTGGCATCCGGGGGTCATCGGCATCGTCGCGAGCCGCCTGAAGGAGCGCTACAACCGGCCGGCCTGCGTCATTGCGTTTAATGGCGGCGGGGACGGCGATCTCGGCGTCGGCTCCGGCCGATCGGTCAAGGGCGTGGACTTAGGCGCCGCCATCATCGCCGCGCGCCAGGCGGGCCTGATCGTCAAGGGTGGCGGCCATGCCATGGCGGCGGGGTTCACCGTGGCGCGCGACCGGCTGGCGGCGTTCCGCGCCTTTCTCGATGACCGGGTGGCCGCCCATGTGGCGGAAGGCGGCATCCTGCCGACGCTGTACTTGGACGGTGGTCTCCGCCCCGACGGGGCGACCGAGGCCCTGGTCGAGGAAATCGCCCTGTTGGGCCCCTTCGGGGCCGGCAATCCGGAACCGCGCTTCGTCATGCCGCACGTGCGCCTGACCTATGCCGACCGGGTCGGTGAGAATCACGTGAAGTGTTCTGTTGCGAAGGTCAGCCGGGGGGCGCTTGAAGGCATCGCTTTCCGGGCCCTCGATTCCGATCTCGGGCCGGCATTGTTGAACCATGACGGACGCCTGATGCACCTGGCGGGACGCCTGCGTTTCAACAACTGGAACGGCCGAACCACG
>CAXAVJ010000109.1:0-10679 GCA_963972065.1 uncultured Rhodospirillaceae bacterium | reverse complement strand
TGGCCGCCCGCGATATGGCCCGTTTCGTGGGCAATCACGCCGATCACCTGCCCGGGGGTGTCGGCCTGCAACAACAGGCCCGTATTGATGAACATGTTCTGGCCGCCCGCGACAAAGGCGTTGAGTCGGTGGTCGTTTACGAGGTAGGTCTTGATGGACTTGGGATTCAGCCCAGCGGCCTCGAAAACTGGCGTCGCGTACTCCTGAATGATATTTTCGATTTCGACGTCCCGAATCATCGACAAGCGCTGGGCAAGGGAAGCCGTCGACCAAAAGCACAGGCCGATGCCAAAAATAATGATCAAAAACAACGGTTTAAAGATGCGGCTTTTCAAAGCAATCAGCGCCGGTTGGGACGCGTTCCCTTCTGTTTCCGGGCCCGGTAAACGTAGTCACGCTCCGAGGTTCCGTCAATTCACCATGCCGATAGTGACCATTGCACTTTGTGCAGGGCTCGTCGCCGGCTGTTCGGGGGGAATTCCCAATCCGTTCGGCGATAAGAAGGAAGAAAAAAACACCAAGCAGTTGGGAGAGACCGGCTTCGTGCGCGGTTTCCTGGGCGGTATCGTCGCCGACGACCCGCAGGCGGCCCTTGTTGGGCGTGACATTCTGTCGGCCGGCGGGTCCGCGGCGGATGCGGTGACGGCCATGTACTTTACCCTGGCGGTGACCAAGCCGACCCATGCCGGCCTGGGCGGCGGCGGCGTCTGCGTCATTCGCGACAACGTCAATAAGCGCAATGACGTGCTGTCGTTTCCGGCGCTAGTCCCTCAGGGGGGCGGCGGCGCTGACCGGGGCAAGGTGCCCGTGCCGGGCAATCCCAGAGGGTTCGCGGTGCTGCATGCGCGCCTCGGCAGTCTGAAATGGGGCCAGGTGGTGCAGCCGGCGGAAAACCTGGCGCGGTTCGGCGGCATCGTGTCGCGCGCCTTTGCCATGGATTTGCGTCAGCAATCCGGGCGCCTGGCGGGGCTGCCCGACGCGGTGGCCTTGTTCCGCAAGACCGGGACGCCGAACCTGGCCAAGGAAGGCGACCGCATGGACCGTCTGCGCATCGCGGGCGTTCTTGGCCGCCTGCGGGTGCGCGGGGTCGGCGATTTTTACCAGGGCCAACTGGCGCGTGATTTCGTCGATGACGCCAACAGTCAGGGCGGCGCGCTGACCATCGAAGACATGCGGGCCTACCTGCCCGAGGTCCGGCCCGCGATCACGCTGCCTTATATCGAACGCACGCAATTTCTGTTTCCCTCGCCGCCCGTCCTGGGCGGTGCCCTCGCCGCGGACTTGACGGGGATTCTGGCCCAATCCGAATATTTTGAACTCAACGACGTGGCCCGCGCGCATATGTTCGCCGAAGCGGCCCTGGCGGCCCAGGCGCGGCGCACGGATTGGCTTCGGCGGGACGGTCTTGTGACGCGGCCGGCCTATTATCTTGTCGATGCCGAACGCCACGCCCTGATCGCCCGCGCGCTTGATGAAGACCGCCACGCTCAGCGCCCGCCCGCCGGGGACGCGGCGATCTCGCTGCCGCCGGGGGCTGACGCAACGGGTATTGTCGCGATCGACCAGCTTGGTTCGGCCGTCGCCTGCACCGTGTCCATGAACGGGGCTTTCGGCTCCGGCAAGGTCGCCCCCTCGCTCGGGTTTCTGTTGGCCCGGCCGTCGGGCAAGGACAGCCTGCCGCCGGTGACGGCGACGCCGCTGCTGTTGGTCGGTGAGACGCGCGTTAAGAAAGACGAGGAACGTGTGTTCATGGCCGCTACGGTGACCGGCGGGCCGGGTGCCACGGAAGCCCTTGCCGATCTGGCGCTTCGGGTGTCCGGTGGCGGACAGGGCCTGGAATCGGTGCTTGCGGGCCCGCGTCTTTATTACGCCGAGGGCACGGACGCCCTGGTCATCGAACCCGGCCTGCCGCAGGATCAGCAGGCGGCGTTGCGCGAACGGGGGCATACCCTGCATCCGGGGGCTTCGGGCGTGCGAATCAACGCCATTTATTGCGACAGTGGCGTGCCGAACGAAAAGCAGGCCTGCGCCGCCTTTGCCGATCCACGCGGCTTCGGGCTCGGCGCGGTCGGCGACCGCTAGGCCGGGGATCGGCCGCAGGCATATGGCGTTGAAATCATCCAACCGCGGTCAAGTGCCGCCGTTCATCGTCATGGACGTCATGCGCGCCGCCGAGGAACGCGAACGCGCCGGTGAAAAGGTTCTTCACCTGGAGGTCGGCCAGCCCGGTACCCGCGCCCCCTCCAAGGTGATCGAAGCAGCCCGCCAATCCCTTGACCAGGAGCGTATCGGCTATACCAACGCGCTTGGCATGTGGGGCCTGCGCGAGGCCATCGCCCGCCATTACGGCCAAGCCTACGGCGTTTCTGTGGATGCCGAGGACGTGGTGGTGACGACCGGCTCGTCCGGCGGGTTCGTGCTGTCCTTCATGGCCGCCTTCGACCCCGGCGATCGGGTTGCCCTGGCGTCGCCTGGATACCCGGCCTACCGCAATATCCTGACTGGTTTGGGGGTCGAGGTGATCGACCTGCCGACGACGCTTGAGGATAATTTCCAGCCGACGGTGGCGCGGCTAAAGGCGCTCGACCGCGACCTCGACGGCCTGATCGTCGCCAGCCCGTCAAACCCGGCGGGGACCATGATCGCCCCGGCGGAGTTCAAGGCCCTGATCGACCATTGCCGGGCGCGCGGCATCCGCCTGATTTCCGACGAGATCTACCACGGCATCGCCTATGGTGTGCCGGGAGTCACGGCGCTGGCCCATACGTGGGATGCCGTGGTTATCAATAGCTTCTCGAAATACTATTCCATGACCGGCTGGCGCCTGGGCTGGATGGTTGTGCCCAAGGACCTGCATCGGTCCATCGAATGCCTGGCGCAAAACCTGTTCATCTCGCCGCCCGGTATTTCCCAACACGCGGGTATGGCGGCCTTCGATTGTACCGAGGAACTGGAAGCCAACGTCCGCCATTATGCCCGCAATCGGGCCCTGTTGCTGGACATGCTGCCCAAGGCCGGATTCACGCGCCTGGCACCTGCCGAGGGGGCGTTCTACATCTATGCCGATGTCTCGGACCTGACCAACGATTCCACCGAATTCTGCCGCCGCATGCTGGCCGAGATCGGCGTCGCGGCAACCCCGGGGGTTGATTTCGATCCGACCCGAGGCGACCGTTTCGTGCGATTTTCCTTCGCCGGCGGCGAGGACGAGGTATCGCAGGCAGCCGACCGTCTTGTGAGTTGGAAACGCTAACGAAAAACGCCGGCGAGTGAGGCACCCGCCGGCGTTTTCCTAATGTTACTTACCGTTCAGGCCTAATCGACCAGCCGGTTCCACCAACCGCGGCGGGCGTTGGCGGTTTCCGTGTCAGCCCCGACTTCGATCACCACGGTCTTGGCGCTGTCTGCTTCGGGCTCGGCCGGTTCGGGTTCGGCAGCCGTCGCCACGGCCGGAGCGGCTGCGGGTTCAGGCTGAGGGGCGGGCTCTGGGGCCGGTTCCGGTGCAGCCTCTGGCTGGTCCGCGACGGGTGCGTCCGCCGTTTCCGCGGCCTGCGTCTCGGCAGCCGTGTCCTCGGCCTTTTTGGCGGTTCGCCGTCGGCGCGGCTTGGCGGGCTTGTCCTCACCGTCGCCGTCGTTGTCCTTGGCCACCTTCGGGGCCCGCCGTGCACGGGTCCGCTTCGGCTTTTCTACAACCTCGGGAGGCGTTTCGCTTGCTTCGGCGTCGGCAGTTTCAGCCGCCGGCGCGTCGCCGGCTTCTGCATTTACCGCAGGGGCATCGCCGTCGGCAGCCGCATCATCGGATGCAGGGGTGTCGGATGTGGGTGCGTCCGAGACGGCATCGCCGGCCTGGGACTCGCCGCCGGCATCCGCTGCAATCTCGGCCTGGCCATCTTCCGAACGGCCCTCTTCCGGCCGCCGCCGCCGGCGTCCGCCGCGGCGTCCGCGCCGGCGCCGCTTGGGCGCGCCGTCTTCCGACTGCTCGCCTGCGCCATCCCGTGTCTCACGTGGTTCGCCGTCGCTGTCGGCGTCGGTTTCTTCGCTGGCTTCGGCGGACTCGTTGGCGTCACCGTCCGTCCGTGTCTCCTGCGTGTCGTGGGCATCGCCCTCGCCACCGCGTTTGCGCCGCCGTGAGCGCCGCCGGCGCCGCCGACCGCCTTCTTCCTCGGACTTCTCGCCGTCGCTGTCGCCATCGGCGGTTGACGTTGTCGCTGCTGCCGGCGTTGCCGCGGCGGGAGCTTTTGTCACCGTTTCCACGGCGCCGTCCGACTTGATTCGCTCAAGCCGGTGATCGGGCGGGATCAGAGTATCGTCGGCTTCGATGCGGATGGTCAGGTCGAAGCGCTGCTCCATGTCGGTGATGGCATGGCGCTTGTTGTTGAACAGATAAAGCGCCACCGCCGTCGGGGTGATCAGGGTCAACTGCGATGATCGTCCCTTCTGCCCTTCCTCGCCGAGCACGCGAAGCATCTGCAGTGCCGTTGATTCCGTCGAGCGGCGGATGCCCGAGCCGCCGCAGTGGGCGCAGGGCTCGAAGCTGGTTTCATGGAGTGCCGGGCGCAGACGCTGGCGTGACAGCTCCAACAGGCCGAAGGGGCTGATGCGGCCGATCTGGATGCGCGCGCGGTCGTTGCGCATGGCGTCCTTCAGGCAACGTTCGACCTTGGCCTGGTTGCGGCTGACCTCCATGTCGATGAAGTCGATGACGATCAGACCGGCAAGATCGCGCAGGCGCAGCTGCCGGGCGATTTCCTCGGCCGCTTCCATGTTGGTCTTGAGCGCCGTTTCCTCGATGTTGCGCTCTTTCGTCGCGCGGCCCGAGTTGACGTCGATGGAGACCAGGGCTTCCGTCGGGTTGATGACGATGTAGCCGCCCGAGCGAAGCTGAACTTCGGGCTCGTGCATGGCGTCCATCTGGCTTTCGACCTGGAACTGCTGGAACAGCGGGATCGCGCCCTCTTCGTGAGGCTGGACCTTTTTCGCATGGCTGGGAATCAGCAGCTTCATAAAGTCCTTGGCCGCGCGGTAGGCCTCGTTGCCCTGGACGATGATTTCGTCGATGTCCTTGGTATAGAGGTCGCGGATCGCGCGTTTGACGATGTCGCTTTCCTCATGCACCAGGGCCGGGGCGATGGATTTCAGGGTTTTCTCCCGAACCTCGCCCCACAGGCGCAGCAGATAATCGTAGTCGCGGCGGATTTCCGCCTTGGTCCGCTTCGATCCCGCCGTGCGCACGATCACCGCCATACCCTGGGGGATGTCCAGTTCGCCGAGGATCTGCTTGAGCTTCTTGCGGTCGCCCGATTGCGCGATCTTGCGCGAAATGCCGCCGCCGCGCGCCGTGTTCGGCATCAGCACGCAATAGCGTCCGGCCAGCGACAGATAGGTCGTGAGCGCAGCACCTTTGTTGCCGCGCTCTTCCTTGACGACCTGGATCAGCAGGATTTGGCGCCGTTTGACGACTTCTTGAATTTTATACTGGCGGCGCAGGTTGACCGGCCGGCGGACGGGAATTTCCTCGTCCTCGCCGCCGAGAATTTCGACACCTTCGCCGTCGTCCTCGTCGCCGTCCTCGTGCGCCTTGGCTTCCTGCTCCTGGTGCTCGGCGACCAGGGCTTCCCGGTCGGCAATCGGAATCTGGTAGTAGTCGGGATGGATTTCGCTGAAGGCCAGGAAGCCGTGACGGTTTCCGCCGTAATCGACGAAGCAGGCCTGCAACGAGGGTTCAACCCGCGTTACCTTGGCCAGATAGATGTTTCCCTTAAGCTGCTTCCGTGACTCTGACTCGACGTCAAATTCTTCCAGGCGGCTGCCGTTTGCGATCACGACCCGGGTCTCTTCCGGATGCGACGCATCGATGAGCATTCTCGTGGTTGGCATAAAAAAGTGTTCTCCAGTGCCCGGCGGCGCGCACATTCGCCGGTTCCGGCAGGAAGTCGTTCCGCCGCGGGGCACATTTCTGTGGTGTTAAGCGGGCCGCGCGCGCAGACATCCGGGCGTTCGCAAGCGAATACGCCAAAACTTTTTCCGGAGACTGCACGGCCGTTGCCAGCATCATTGTTCCTTAGGTGAGGTAAACCTCGTTCGGACACTCGTGGGCTCCGGCGAAAATCGCCTCGACATCGCCATGGACAGAGGGGGGAGACCCATGCCCGGACGGTTCCGGCTACGACGGAGCCATTCCTCGCCCGTTTCCCCTACGATCGGGGAGAGGCGGGCCGGTGGAATTCTTCGCTTACTAACATAGACAGTGACCGCCTGTTCCACAACGCTGTTTATGTCCGGCGCGGCGATAGGGGACTGGGATTGCTCGGGAATTCCGGGCGGCCCTGAAGAATGCCGCAACTGCGATAAAAAAGCGGACGGAATCAAAGGATTATCCTAAAATACCGCCGGCATGACAGCGAACCGAACCATCGACGTCGCGGCACGGGGGGGCGTGAGTGCGCGGCCCCTCTATCGAGCCGTGGAGATTGGCGGGCGAATCCGCCGCTATGCCATTATTTTCAGTGCTTTATGTCTTGGGGCCTTGGCTGCGGGCCAAGTCCGCGCGGCGGACGCCGTGGTCACCGACCTGCAAAGCGGGATCAGCGGGAACGGGGCCCGATTCGCCCTGCATCTGGACCGCCGGGTCGCGTTCCGCCTGTTCACTTTGGCCAACCCTTACCGTGTCGTGATCGATCTGCCGGAAGTCGGCTGGCAACTGCCGGCCAGGCCGTTGCCGGGCAAACAGGGCGTGTTCAACGGCTTGCGCTATGGCCTGTTCCGGCCGGGAAATTCAAGAATCGTGTTTGAATTTCAACACCCGGTGCAGGTGGCGGACGCCTATGTCTCCCCGGGTACGGGCAGCACTGCATTCGAACTGGTAATCGACGCCCAGCGCACCACCGATGACATTTTCGCGGCGTCCGTCGCCATGCCGCCCCGCGAGATCGCGGGCCTGCGCCCGCGTGGGGCGGCAAAGCCGCCGGCCGCGGCCGCGTCCAGCCGACTGGAATCCGTCGCACGGCGCACCGCAGCCCTGGTCGCTTCGGCAGAAGCGTCGGCCGCCCCGGCCACCCCCCAAGTCGTGGCCGCCAATTACCTGCCCATGCCGCCGCGCCGTCCCGGCGGCCGTCCGTCCGCCCATCGTCCGATGGTGGTCATCGACCCGGGCCATGGGGGCGTCGACCCCGGGGCGCAGAGCCGCCATGGCATTTACGAAAAGCATGTGGTGCTGGCGCTGAGCCGCGAAATCACCCGGCAACTGGTCGCCTCGGGCCGTTACCGGGCGAATATGACCCGTGACCGCGACGTGTTCATCCGGCTGCGTGATCGGGTCGCCATCGCACGCAAGAAAGGGGCCGACCTGTTCATTTCCGTGCATGCGGATTCCATCCGCAATTCGAAAGTGTCCGGGCCCTCGGTCTATACCCTGTCGGAAAAGGCGTCGGATAAGGAAGCGGCAGAATTGGCCGAGCGGGAAAACAAGGCCGACCTGATCGCCGGCATGGATCTGAGCCATGAAAGCGCCGATGTCGCCAACATCCTGATCGACCTGGCGCAGCGCGAATCCATGAACCAGTCGGCGCGCTTCGCCGGTCATCTGGTCAGCGAACTGGGCAACAAGACAGAGGTCCTGCCCCGTCCGCACCGCTTCGCCGGGTTCGCCGTCTTGAAGGCGCCGGATCTGCCGTCGGTGTTGCTGGAAACCGGGTTTCTGTCGAACCGCGACGATGAGCGCCGCCTGACCAGCAAGTCCTACCGCCGGCAGTTGGCGTCCGCGATCGTCGCCGCCATCGACCGATATTTCGGGGCCGTCGAGCAGGCCAAGGTTCGCCAGCCCTAGCCGTGACGCCATAATTTGTTCATAAACCCCTGGAAATCTGCAATGAACCCGCCCGCCCGTCCCTTTCGGGGGCTGTTTCCCGGGCGAATGCCCGGCAAAACGAAAGTACAGCGTTAGCATGTTCCGTCTGTTGTCCTCGATTGTCGGATTGATCGTCATCGGCGCCGTGGTCGGTGGGGCGGGGCTGCTCTATGTGCTGTACATCTACGGCCAGGACCTGCCCGACTACCGTCAGCTTGCCAATTACGAGCCGCCGGTGATGACCCGCGTGCATGCGGGTGATGGGCGCCTGCTGGCGGAATTTGCCCGCCAAAAGCGTGTGTTTGTGCCGATCGAGGCGATCCCCAAGCGGGTCATCAAGGCCTTTCTGTCGGCCGAGGACAAAACGTTCTACGAACATCCGGGCATCGATATTCCGGGGGTGATCGCGGCGGCGCTGCGTAACCTGAAGAACATCGGCTCGGACCGCCGACCCCAGGGGGCCTCGACCATCACCCAGCAGGTCGCCAAGAATTTTCTTCTGACAAACGAGGTCTCGTTCGAGCGCAAAATCAAGGAAGCGATCCTGGCGTTCCGCATCGAGCGCGCGTTCTCCAAGGATCGGATTCTCGAACTTTACCTGAACGAGATTTATCTGGGCCTGGGCTCCTACGGGGTTGCGGCGGCGGCGCTCAACTATTTCAACAAGTCCATGGACGAGCTGACCGTGGCCGAGGCTGCCTATCTGGCGGCCCTGCCAAAGGCGCCCAACAACTACCACCCGATCCGCCAGCTTCAGGCGGCGCAGGCGCGCCGCGACTGGGTCGTCAACCGCATGCTCGAAGACCACCTGATCACCGACGAGGAAGCCAAGCACGCCTGGACCGAGCCGCTGCGCGTCAGCCAGCGCATCGACATGGAATTCGTCGAGGCTGACTATTTCGCCGAGGAAGTCCGCCGCGAGCTTCTCGACCAATACGGCGAGGATCAGCTCTACAACGGTGGGCTGTCCGTGCGCACGACCCTGAACCCGCGCCTACAGAACATCGCCGAAAAGGCGCTGCGTGACGGCCTGGAAAGCTTCGACCGCCGCGTGCGTGCCTGGCGCGGGCCGCTGGCCCGGGTGTCCGACGGGGTCAACTTCGGCGGCGCCCCGGAATGGCGCTCAATCCTGGCCGCCTACAAGGCGCCCAAAGGGCTTGAGCATCACCAGATCGCCGTCGTCACTGCCGTCGACGGCGAGGCGGCCCATCTGGGTCTGGCCGACGGCACGGCCGGGCGGATGCCCATGTCCCTGATGTCCTGGGCGCGGCGGCGTATCGATGAGGATACCTGGGCGCCCCGGCCCAAGCGCCCGGCGGATGTCGTGGTGCCGGGCGACATCATCGCCGTCAGCCGGGAAACCGAGGACGAGGACGGCAAGCCCGTGCCCGAGGGCAGCTACGCGCTGCGCCAATTGCCGGAAGTCCAGGGCGGCATCGTCGCCATGGACCCCCATACGGGCCGCGTGCTGGCCATGGTCGGAGGCTATTCCTTCCAGATCAACCAGTTCAACCGGGTGACCCAGGCCTGGCGGCAGCCCGGCTCGGCGGTCAAGCCGTTCGTCTATCTGGCCGGGCTGGATGCCGGATACACGCCGTCGACGCGCATTCTCGACGCGCCCTTCGTGGTCGACCAGGGCCCCGGCCTGCCGAAATGGCGGCCCGGCAACTACACCAACAAATTCTACGGGCCGTCGACCATGCGGCTTGGCATCGAAAAGTCGCGCAACCTGATGACCGTGCGCCTGGCCCAGACCATCGGCATGGAGAAGGTGTGCAACTACGTTGAATCGTTCGGCATCGTCGACCACCTGCCGCGGGCCCTGTCCATGGCCCTGGGGGCGGGGGAGACGACGTTGCTGCGCCTGACCACGGCCTACGCCATGCTGGTCAACGGCGGCAAGCGGATCGAGCCGACCCTGATCGATCGCATCCAGGACCGCAAGGGACGCACCGTATTCCGCCACGATGAGCGGCCCTGCCCGCACTGCCGCACGGGGGCCTGGACCGGCGGCGAACGGGTGCCCGACGTGCCCGACATCCGCGAACAGGTCGCCGACCCGGCCAGCGCCTACCAGATGGTGTCCATGCTGGAAGGCGTGGTCAAGCGCGGCACCGGGGCGCGCATCGGCCATGAGGTCAAGAAAACCCTGGCCGGCAAGACCGGCACCACCAACAAGAACCGCGACGCTTGGTTCATGGGCTTCTCGCCCGACCTCGCGGTCGGCGTGTTCGTCGGCTATGACACGCCGGAAACCCTGGGGCGGCGGGAAACGGGATCGTCCGTGGCGGCCCCCATCTTTTCCCAGTTCATGAAACAGGCCTTGAAGAACACCCCCGCCATCCCGTTCCGAATTCCGCCCGGCATCCGCTTGGTGCGCGTCGATGCGCAGACCGGCCTGCCGGCCCTGATCGGCCAGACCGAGGACGTGATCTGGGAAAGCTTCAAACCCGGCACCGTGCCGAAAGAGGACACGGAAATCATTTCCGCCGGCCAGGGTATGTCGGGGAACGGCGACGCCACCCAGCAACCCTTCGGCGGCACGGGCGGGCTGTACTGACCGTGGCCGCGCACCCATATTGATCCGGCGGCCCGCGTCCGCTACAACCCCCTGCCGACCCACCATAAGAAATCCACGGACCTCCGCCATGCGCGCCGAAATCACCAGCATCGTTCAGGACATCGAGCAGTCATTGGAACTGCTGAGGAGGCATCTTTGACTACGACGATGCCGTTCTCAAACTGCAGGAACTGAACGCCCAGGCGGAAAACCCGGAACTGTGGAACAACCCGGAAAAAGCCCAGGCCCTGATGCGCGAGCGCAATCGCCTGG
>CAXAVJ010000108.1:0-11075 GCA_963972065.1 uncultured Rhodospirillaceae bacterium | reverse complement strand
TTCGATCCCGGCGACCGCGGACCTGCTGGCCGTCATCGCCGATCTGCCCCAGGGGGCCCTGATCCTGCCGGGTCTGGACCGCGAGATGGCCGACGACGCCTGGGAGGCATTGGAAGAGCATCACCCGCAGTACGGTCTGAAACGGCTGCTGACGCGGCTCGACCGCGACCGCGCCGAGGTCGCCGATTGGGCCCCGGAAATCGACGAAGCAGCGCCCGGCCGCAAGGCGCGGGTCGATCTGTTCAGCCGCACCCTACGGCCCGCCGTTACAGGGGCGGCAGAGGCAGGACGGGGCGACGGCGACCCGGATGCCGTCACCGGCCTGACACGCATCGATTGCGCCACCCTGGCCGAGGAGGCATCGGTCATCGCCCTGGCACTCCGCGAAGCCCTGGAAACCCCCGGCAAGACCGCCGCCCTGGTCACACCGGACCGGGCACTTGCCCGCCGGGTCAAGGCGGAGTTGGCGCGCTGGGGCGTGGCGGTCGACGATTCCGCCGGCACGGCCTTGGCGGAAACCCCCGCCGGGGCTTTCCTCCGCCTGACCGCGGCCCTGGTGGCGGAGGATTTCGCACCGGTGCCCCTGCTTGCTGCCCTCAAGCATCCCAAGGCGGCGCTTTCCGACAACCCGGCGGCCTTGCGGGCGCTTGCCCGGCGGCTGGAAACCGCGAAAATTCTGCGCGGCATCCGCCCCGCGCCGGGCATCGCGGGCCTGCGCGCCGCCGTCGCCCGGCTGAAGGAACCGGGGCCGCTGCCCGATCTGGTCGACCGCCTGGAAAAGGCCGTCGGGCCGTTCGCCGATCTGATCGCCGAACGGGAAGCCGCGCCCAAGGAAATCGCGCTCGCCCATCTGGCCTTCGCCGAGGCCCTGGCGGCCGGCGACGACGAAACCGGCGCCGAACGCCTTTGGTCAGGCGAAGACGGCGAGGCCGCCGCCCGTTTCATGGCCGAGGTTCTGGACGCCCTGCCGGGTCTGGGCGCGGTCGCCGGCCGCCACTACCCGGCCCTGCTCGACAGCCTGATGGCGGGCCACGCCGTGCGCCCGGCCTGGGGGGCCCATCCGCGCCTCAACATCTGGGGCCTGTTGGAGGCCCGGCTGCAACACGCGGACCTGATGATCCTGGGCGGCCTCAACGAAGGAAGTTGGCCCCCGGAAGCCAAGCCGAGCCCCTGGATGAGCCGCCCCATGCTGGCCGATTTCGGCCTGCCCCTGCCGGAACGGCGGATCGGGCAGACGGCCCATGATTTCGTTCAGGCGGCGATGGCACCGGAAGTTCTGATGACCCGCGCGGAGCGGGTCGAGGGCGCGCCCACCGTGCCGTCCCGCTGGTTGCTGCGGCTGAGCAACCTGGTGTCGGGCACGGCCATGGAAGACGCGCTGATGGCGCGGACATATCTGAAATCCTGGGCCGCCGCGCTGGACGATCCGGGCGGCACCATCGTCCCGGCCCGGCCCCTGCCGCGCCCGCCGGTCGCGATGCGGCCCAAAGGCCTGTCCGTGACCCAGGTCGAGAAATGGGTGCGCGACCCCTATGCCGTCTATGCCCGAAATGTCCTGCGGCTGCGCCCGCTCGATCCCATCGACGCCGACCCGGGGGCCGGCGACCGGGGCGAGATCATCCACCGGGCGCTGGAATTGTTCATCGCCGCCTACCCCCGCGACCTGCCGGCGGACGCGTTGGCGGAACTGATCCGGTTCGGTGAAGACGCTTTCGCGGCCCATGCCGACCGCCCCGCCGTGCGCGCCTTCTGGTGGCCGCGCTTCCTGCGTGTCGCCCGCTGGTTCCTGGAGGTCGAGCGCGACCGCCGGGCCCGCGGCTGCCGGCCGCTGGCCTGGGAAGCCGAGGGTGCGCTGACCTTGGAGACCGGGGCCGGGCCGTTCACCCTGACCTGCATCGCCGACCGCATCGACCGCGACCCGGCCGAAGGGTTCGAAATCATCGATTACAAGACCGGCCGCACGCCGAGCCAGAAGCAGGTCGAAAGCGGCTTTTCCCCGCAACTGCCCCTGGAGGCTGCCGTGCTGCGCGCGGGCGGGTTCGACAAGCTGGCGGCGGGCGGGGTCTCAGCCCTGGCCTATTGGAAGATGTCGGGCGGGCGAGAGGCCGGCAAGGTGGTAAACCTGGACGGCGTCGACCAATTGACCGAGGACGCGGCCCAGGGCCTGGCCCGGCGGGTCGTGTTCTTTTCCGATCCCGCGACGCCCTACGCGCCCCGGGTCAAACCCATGTTCGACACGGACCAGGGGGATTACGACCATCTGGCCCGTGTGCGCGCCTGGAGCGCCGTCGGCGGGGAGGACGGCGAATGAAGGAAACCCGCGCACAAGCCACCCGGGTTCAGGCCGACGCGGCGCAGCCGAGCGTTTCGGCCTGGGTCTCCGCCAACGCGGGGACCGGCAAGACCCACGTGCTGACCAACCGGATCGTGCGGCTGCTGCTGAGCGGGGTCCGCCCGGGCCATATCCTTTGCCTGACCTACACCAAGGCATCGGCCGCCGAGATGGCCAACCGGCTGGCGCGGCTGTTGGGCAAATGGGCGGTGATGGACGACGACACCTTGAAGGAAGACTACCGCCAGCAGACCGGCGTGCCGCTCGACCATGCCGACCTGGCCCGTGTGCGCCGCATGTTCGCCGAAGTCGCCGACACCACGGACGGCCCCAATATCCGCACCATCCATTCGTTCTGCGAATCCCTGTTGGGCCGCTTCCCCCTGGAAGCCGGAATCGCCCCCCATTTCAAGGTGATGGACGAACGCACGGCGGCGGAACTGCGGCGCGAAGCGCGCGACCGCGTGTTGAATGCCACCACCGAAAAACCCGACAGCGCCGCCGCGCGGGCCATGGACCACCTAGCCGGGCTACTCGACGAAAGCGGCTTCGACGATTTGATGACGTCCCTGGATTTCGCCCGCGGCCGTCTCAACCGCCTGTTCCGTGATTACCAGGGCACGGCGGGCCTGGCCGCCGCGACGCGCCGCAAGCTGGGCCTGGGGCCCGAGGACGACCGGGCGGCGGTGATCCTGGGCGGGCCTTCGCCGGATGACACATCCCTTCGCCAAGCCGCCCAAGCGCTTTCCGGCGGCAAGAAAACGGACAAGGACCGGGCCGACCTGATGGCCCCCTGGTTGGCGGCGGACGACGCGGGCCGGGTCGCGGCGTTCGACGATTACAGCCGCGCCTTCCTGACCCAGAAGCGGACGCCGCTCGCCCGCGTGGCGACCCAAGACGTTGAAAAGCAGGCTCCCGGCACCCAGGCGGCACTGGAAGCCGAACAGGCGCGGGTCGCGGCCATCGACGAAAAATTGCGCGCCCTGGCCATTGCCGACAACACGGCGGCGCTGATGGACCTGGCGGCGGCGCTGGCCGACGCCTATGCCGAGCTCAAGGACAGCCGGGCCCTGATGGATTACGACGATCTGATCCTCAAAACGGCGAACCTGCTGCGCCATTCGCCGGGGGCGGTCGCCTGGGTGCATTACAAGCTGGACGGCGGGATCGCCCATATCCTGATCGACGAGGCCCAGGACACGGCACCGCCGCAATGGGAAATCCTGAAGTCCCTGGCCGACGAGTTCTTTTCCGGCGAGGGGGCCTGGGGTATGAGCCGCCAAGGCCCGCGCACGGTGTTCGCCGTCGGCGACGAAAAGCAATCCATCTACAGTTTTCAGGGGGCGGAGCCCGCGCGGTTCGAGGAAACGCGCGCCCATTTCGCCGAGAAGGCGCGGGCGGTGGGGCTCGGCGGGTCACTGGAGACGTCACAGGAGATGTCCGTTTCCTTCCGTTCCGTCACGCCGGTGCTGGAGGCCGTCGACAATACCTTCCAGCCGGAAGACCTGCGTGCTTCCCTGAGCTCCCTGGGGCGGGTCGTGCGCCATCATGTGGACCGCGCCGGCGATGGCGGGCGGGTCGAGATCTGGCCGCCCGTCAAACCCGAGGAGGAAGATCAGCCCGACGCCTGGGACGCGCCGGTCGACCGGCCGGGACCGAGGGCCCCCGTGGTCCAAGTCGCCCAGAACATCGCCCAGACGGTGGCGGACTGGATCGCCGGCGGCGAGATGCTGGTCTCGCAAGGCCGTCCGATCACGGCGGGCGATATCCTGATCCTGGTCCGCAAGCGCGGGCGCTTCATGGAAGAAATGGTCCGCCAACTGAAGCAACGGAACATTCCCGTCGCCGGCACGGACCGCATGGTCTTGACCGAGCAGATGGCGGTCATGGACCTGATGGCCCTGGGCCGTTTCGTACTGCTGCCCGAAGACGATTTGACCCTGGCGACGGTATTGAAGGGCCCGCTGTTCGGGTTCACGGACGATGACGACCTGACGCCGCTCTGCCACGGGCGGCGGGGAACCCTGTGGTCGGAACTGCGCGACCGCAAGGGTGAGCGGGACAACTGGCGGACGGCGGCGGAGACACTCACCGACCTACTTGCCGGGGCAGACGCCGCCCCCCCCTATGAATTCTTCGCCCATGTTCTGGGCCCGCTGCGCGGGCAGGAGAAGTTCCTCCGCCACCTGGGGCCGGACGCGGCCGACCCGGTCGACGAATTCATGGCCCTGGCCCTGCAGTTCGAGCGCGAACACGCGCCGTCCCTCGAACGGTTCCTGCATTGGGCGGAGGCCGGCAAGACGGAAATCAAGCGGGATCTGGATCAGGCCGCCGGCCATGTCCGGGTGATGACCGTGCACGGCGCCAAGGGCCTGGAAGCCCCCGTGGTGTTCCTGCCCGATACCTGCCAAGGCGGCGGCCGCGGCAAGCCCATCAGCCTGTTGTGGGATGACGGTGACGGCATCACGGACAGCGGCGCGGTCTATTGGCCGGGGCGCAAGGACGACGATTGCACGGTGACGGCGGCATTGCGCGCCGGGGTCGAAGCGGCGCGCGAGGCCGAGGAACGGCGGCTGCTCTACGTCGCCATGACCCGCGCCAGGGACAGGCTTTACGTCACCGGATGGGACGGCAGGCAGAAACGGCCCGAAGGCTGCTGGTACGCGTTGATCCGCGCCGGGATGGCGCGGGCGGGCGCGGTCGTCGTGGCAGCCGACGGCACGGACGAAGAAGACGCCGGCCTGGTTCTCGACTGGCCCCAGACGGCACCCGTCGAGGCCAAGGTGCCCGATGCCGCCGAACAGCCCGAAGCGCCGCCCGCCTGGCTGTTCACCCCGCCCGCGGCGGAGCCTGATCCGCCCAAACCGCTGGCCCCCTCCAGGCCCGAAGACAGCCCGCCCGCCGCCTCCCCGTTGGGATCGGACGACGGAGCCCGGTTCAAGCGCGGGCTGATCGTGCACAAGCTGCTGGAAAGCCTGCCGGATCTGACGCCCGAGGACCGCGCGCCGGCGGCCCAACGCTACTTGGCCCGCCCGGGCCATGACCTGAGCCCGGCCGAACAGGCGGAAATTGTCGCGGAAACCCTGGCCCTTCTGGGCGATCCCGCCCTGGCCCCCCTGTTCGGCCCCGGCAGCCGGGCCGAAGTGCCCCTGGTGGCGCAGGCCGGCGGGCGGGTGATTTCCGCCCGCATCGACCGCCTGTTGGTCACGGAATCAGAGGTCCTGATCGCCGATTTCAAGACCAACCGGCCGCCGCCGGAGCGCATCGAGGACGTCCATCCCGGCTATATCGCGCAAATGGCGGGATACCGCCGGGCGTTGATGGATTTGTATCCGAACCGGCCCGTGCGCTGCGCCCTGATCTGGACGATGGGGGCGCGGCTGATGCCTCTTCCGGACGCGATTTTGGACAAATCCGGCCTCTAAGTCCCGGAGAAAGCAAGGGGAATTTTTGTGCCCGCCAGGGCTGCTTGACGGGGCCGGGGCGCGACCCTAGATTCAAGGACAGGGTGAGGCGCCGAAGGTTCCCACCCCGGGCCGCAAGAGAACCCCGCGGCATGTCCCAGAAACTGAATTTCCATAAAAACTGTACCCCGACACAGATCCCAAGGTGAGCGATATGCCGAAAAAGATAACCGACGACTCCTTCGAAACCGACGTTCTTGGATCGAGCGAGCCTGTCCTGGTCGATTTCTGGGCCGAATGGTGTGGCCCGTGCAAGCAGATCGCCCCGGCGCTTGAGGAATTGGCCAGCGAACTGCAAGGCAAGGTCACCGTGGCCAAGCTGAACATCGACGATAACCCCTCGACCCCCGGCAAGTACGGCGTGCGCGGCATCCCGACCCTGATGCTGTTCAAGAACGGCGAAGTGGCGGCGACCAAGATCGGCGCCCTGCCGAAAAGCAAGCTGCAGGAATGGCTGGAGCAGAACATCTAGCGCCCGCAAGGCGTTAGAGGTTCCCCAGGAAAGATGAGCCGGCTCGACGTCCATCAAATACCGGTCCTGAACGACAACTATGTCTATCTGGCCCATTGCCCGGAAACGGGGGCGACCGCCGTGGTCGACCCCGCCGTGGCGGGGCCGGTGCTGGACGCGGCCCGGGCCAAGGGCTGGACCATCAGCCATATCCTGAACACCCACCACCACGGCGACCACACGGGCGGCAACCAGGAAATCAAGGCGGCCACGGGCTGCACCATCGTCGGCCCGCGCGCCGACCATGCGCGCATTCCCGGCATCGACGTACAGGTCGGTGACGGCGATACCTATATGCTGGGCAATGCCGAGGCCCGGGTCTACGACGTGCCCGGCCACACGCGCGGCCATATCGCCTTTTGGTTCGAGGGATCGGACGCCCTGTTCTGCGGCGATACCCTGTTCGCCATGGGCTGCGGGCGGCTGTTCGAGGGCACGCCCCAGCAGATGGTCAAATCCCTGGCGAAATTCAAAACCCTGCCCCCGGAAACCCGGGTATTCTGCGCCCATGAGTACACGCAATCCAACGGCCGCTTCGCCCTGTCGGTGGAGCCCGACAACGACGCCCTGATTCAGCGCATGCAGGACGTCGACGCGGCACGGGCGAAAAACATTCCGACCGTGCCGTCGACCATCGGCATCGAATTGAAGACCAATCCCTTCCTGCGCGCCGACAGCCCGGACCTGCAGAAGACCATCGGCCTGGCCGGCCGGGATTACGTCGAGGTCTTCGCCGAAACCCGGCGGCTCAAAGACAACTTCTAGGCTGCCCCGCCATGACCAAGCCGGAAGACCTGCCCTATACCATTCAGGACCGGGAACTTATCGGCGAGGTCAACGGCCTGCGCGTGCAGATCATGGAACTGGGTCCCGGCGAATGCGTGCCCTGGCACTGGCATTCCCAGGTCGACGACACTTTCGTCTGCATGGAGGGCCCGATGATCGTGGAAACCCGCGCGCCCCGCCAAACCCATGAGCTGATGCCCGGCGACCGCGTGACCGTGCCCGTGAAGACGGCCCATGAAGTACACGGCAAGGACGGGGCCGGCTGCAAGTTCATGCTGGTCCAGGGGATCGGCGAACACGATTTCCACCCGGTCGGCTAGACCTTAGACATCATACCGATCAGTCGGCGGCGGCGGGTTGTGGTGCCCGTACCTGCCTGAGTTCGCCCAAGGCGCGGCGGATGATTTCGGCCGAGGCGAACAGCGCCAGGCCCGCGATGATCCCGCCCACGGCGACGTCGGGCCAGAAGGTGCCTGACAGCCAGACGCCGCCCCCCGCCGCGATGACGGCGACATTGGCAATGGCGTCGTTACGCGAACACAGCCAGACGGAACGCATGTTGGCGTCGCCCTCGCGGAACTTGAACAGGGCCACCGTGACCGCCAGGTTGGCGACAAGCGCCAGGACCCCGACGCCGGTGATGATGTGCGCCTCAGGCACGCCGCCCTCGGCGATGCGCCAGACCGTGGTGCCGATCACCCAAAGCCCGAACAGGCCCATGGACAGGCCCTTGACCATGGCGGCCCGCGCCCGCCAGGCGAGGTGCATGCCGACCACGGCAAGGGAAATGCCGTAATTGGCGGCATCGCCCAGGAAATCCAGGGCGTCGGCCTGCAAGGCGACGGATTTCGACAGATAGGCCCCGGCCATTTCACCGAAGAACATGGCGCCGTTGACGATCAGCGCGAACCACAGCACCCGACGATAGGCGCGGGACGCTGCGGCGTCCTGTAAATGCCCGTGATCGCAGCAGGCGGACATGGCTCAGGCCTCCTCGTCATGGGTATGTTCGGGTTCCGCCACGTGTTCCATCATGTCCAGCAGGACAGAGGTCACGTGGTGGTCGTGCACCGCGTAATGCACGAACTTGCCCTGGCGCCGGGCGCGCACCAGGCGCGCGGCCTTCAACAGGCGCAGGTGGTGGCTGGTCAGGGACGGCGACATGCCGGTCAGCGCGGCCAGATCGTTGACCGAGCGCGGCCCGGCCATGCAGGCGGCCAGGATCGACAGGCGGTTGGGCTCCCCCAGAAGATGGAAGATGGAGGCGATTTCCTCCGCCCGGTCGCGGTCGAGCGTGCCTTCCGGCAGGGGGGCCGGGGCGGCGGGCGATTTCCTAGGTTTGGTTCCGGTGCTCATGGACCAAACATATGAACAAATGTTCAGGTGTTCAAGTGTTGTCCCGCAATACCGTGCCGGCGAGATAGAGAGAGCCGCAGATCAGCACTCGGGCCGGCCCCTGCTCGCGCGCCGACAGCCCCCGCAGCGCCGCCTGCACCGAAGGGGCGGTGCGCGACGGCAGGCCGGCGGCGCCCCCGGCCGCGGCGATTTCGTCGGCGGACAGGGTATTGGCCTCGCCCGGAATGGCGACGCCGGTCAGCGACGCCGCGACGGGGGCGAGGGCGGCCAGGAACGTCCCCGGGTCCTTGGAATTGATCATGCCGCAGATCAGGTGCAGGGGCTTGTCGCCCCAGGCCTCCCCCGCATGGGCGGCGATGGCGGCCCCGGCGGCGGCGTTGTGCCCGCCGTCGAGCCACAGCGACCAGCCGGGCGCCAGGATGTCGACCAGGGGCCCCTGCGTCAGGCGTTGCAGGCGGGCGGGCCATTGCGCCGTGGCAAGACCGCGGATGACCTGATCCGGCGCACTGGTGAACCCGGACATGGTCTTCAGGCAGACGATCGCCTGGGCCGCATTGAGAAGCTGATGGCGGCCGGCCAGGGAGGGGGCGGGATAGGTTTCCGTCACCCCGCCCAGGGTCAGGTCGAACGACGTGCCGTCGGGGGCTTCGGCCACGGTCCAGTCACGGCCATGGGCCAGCACCGGTGCCCCCACCGCCTGGGCCCGGTCGTCCAGCACAGCCAGGACGCTGGGCAGCTGCGGGCCGATCACGCAGGGCACCCCCGGCTTGAGAATGCCCGCCTTTTCCGCCGCGATTTCCTCCAGGGAATTGCCCAGAAATTGCTGATGGTCGAGGGAGATCGGCGTGATCGCCGTGACCAGCGGCTTATCAATGACATTGGTCGCATCGAGCCGCCCGCCCAAACCCGTTTCCAGAATCAGCACGTCGGCCGGGTTGCGCGCGAAGGCGAGCAGCGCCGCCCCCGTGGTGATCTCGAAAAAAGTGATGGGCGCACCGCCGTTGGCGTCTTCGCATTCTTCCAGCAACGCCTGCAGATCCGCATCGGGGATCAGGTCGCCCGCCAGGCGGATACGTTCGTTGAAATGCACCAGATGGGGCGAGATATGGACATGGACGCGCTGGCCCGTGGCTTCCAGCAGGGCCCGCAGGATGGCGATGACCGAACCCTTGGCGTTGGTCCCGGCGACATGAACCACGGGCGGCAGCGCGCGTTCCGGATGGTCCAGGCGATCAAGCAGGCGATGGACGCGGTCCAGGGACAGGTCGATGACCTTGGGATGCAGGGTCAAAAGACGCGCCAGGATTTCATCACAGGGATGGGGCGCCGGTGCATCCGCGCCGAGGGGATCAGTCATGGACGGGTCGGTCCGCCAGAATCAGGGAATCAGTCGTCGCCGGGCACGGGGGCGGCGCCCGGTCGGTGGCTGCGGGCCGGCGGCAGGATTTCGCCTTCGAGAAGGTCGATGTCCTGGTCCGAGCCGTCGACCCGGCGGCCCGGCTCCGGGTTCAGCAGCATGTCGATGACCCGGGCCAAGGTGTCGCGCAGCTCGCCCCTGGGCACCACCATGTCGACCATGCCGTGCTCCAACAGGTATTCGGCGCGCTGAAAGCCTTCCGGCAGGGTTTCGCGGATGGTCTGTTCGATCACCCGCTGTCCGGCGAAGCCGATGACGGCCCCGGGTTCGGCGATATGGATGTCGCCCAGCATGGCGTAGGAGGCCGAGACCCCGCCCGTGGTCGGGTCGGTCAGCACCACGATATAGGGCAGGCCCGCTTCCTTGACCTCGTCCACGGCAATCGTCGTGCGCGCCATCTGCATGAGAGACAGAATCCCTTCCTGCATGCGCGCGCCCCCCGAAGACGGGATAACCACGAAGGCGGCTTTTTCATCCACCGCCTTGCGCGCGGCGGCCAAAAGCCCGGCCCCCATGGCCTGGCCCATGGAGCCGCCCATGAAGGCGAAGTTGAGGGCCGCGACGACCACCGGCAGGCCGTTCATGCGCCCGACGCCCGCGATCAGGGCGTCCTGGTCACCGGTCTTGGACCGCGCCGATTTAAGGCGCGCGGCATAGGTTTCCGTGTCCTTGAATTTCAGGGGGTCCGGCTTGGGCACGTCCCAGGTGATCTTTTCGAAAGCACCCTCGTCGAACAGCATGGCCAAACGCTTGTGCGCCCCGATGCGCAGGTGATGGCCGCAATGCTGGCAGACGTGGAGATGCTTTTCCAGATCGCGGTGGAAGATCATCTGGCTGCAGCCCGGGCATTTGTGCCACAGGTTGTCGGGCATTTCCTTGCCGGCACCGACCAGACGCTTCAGCTTGGGCCGGACGAATTCCCTGAGCCAGTTCATGTGATTGCTTCTCCCGCCTTCACTTCCAGTCAATCCCGCGCCGCGCGCACACCGGCCGCCAGCGCCTTCACCAAGTCTAGCACCTTGTCCTTAGTACCGGGTAGGGGCACGCCGGACGGATCGCGGTTGTCGGCGATGATCCCGACCAGGGCCGAGCCGACGACGGCGGCGTCGGACACCCGCGCGATGGCGGCGGCCTGATCCGGGGTCTTGATGCCGAAGCCGACGGCGACCGGCAGGTCCGTGTGGCGGCGAATGCGCGCAACGCTGGCCG
>CAXAVJ010000107.1:0-11096 GCA_963972065.1 uncultured Rhodospirillaceae bacterium | reverse complement strand
CGGCCACGGCCTGGCCGATCACGCCCAGATCGGCGTCGTCCAGGGCATCGACGATGGCATAACGGTTGCCGTTCTTTTTCAGGGCCGCGAAGGCGGCCTTTACCTCTGCCGGGCCCTTGCGCACGGTCTTGTGCTCGACCAGGCCGACCATCTCGTCCGTCTGGCGGCTGAGCACGCGCACCAGATTGGCGTCGCGCATGGGGGTCAGGGGATGATCCTTGAGGCTCGATTCCGATAACAGAACATCGTTCACGAACAGATAGCCCTTGTAGATCGTCCGCCCGGTGGTCGGAAAAGCCGGGCAGGCGATGGCGAAATCGGCGTCAAGCGCATCCAGCAAGGCGTCGGCGACCGGGCCGATGTTGCCGATGTCCGTGGAATCGAAGGTTGAACAGTACTTGAAGAAGATCTGCCGGGTGCCCAGACCCTTCAGCCAGGCCAAGGCGGCGAGCGATTCGGTGACGGCTTCGTGCACCGGGCAGGTACGTGATTTCAAGGCCACGACCACGGCTTCCGCGTCGCCCAGATCCTTCAGGCTGGCGCCCGAGGGCACGCCGTTGACCTGGACCGTGCGCATGCCGTTCTTGACCAGGGTGTTGGCAAGGTCCGTGGCGCCGGTGAAATCGTCGGCAATGCATCCCAATACGATGGACATGGGGGTGGCGTCTCCTCGGTGGCGGCCGCTGCCCGGCGGGCGCGGCTGTTTTTGTCTCTGAAGTTATATAACGCCTAAATTCGCGAAACGCACGCCCGCGCGGCTCAGGCGGCGGGGCCAAGCAGGGCCAGAAGCTGGCGCAGGCGAAACGGCTTCAGCAGCGTGTGGTCGGCACCCAGGCGGGCCGCATCCTTGAGGTACATGGCCTTGGCCGACATGGCGATCACGGGCAGGCCGGGCCGGGCCGCCTTTGCTTTCAGGATGAACTCGATCCCTTCGCCGTCGGCCATGACGATGTCGGTGACGGCGGTATCGACGGCTTCACGCGTGACGATCTCAAGCGCCGCATGGCCGCCCGACGCGGCCAGCACGCGAAACCCGGCATCTTCCAGGGTTTCGCACAGCGTCCCGCGCAGCTCCGCGTCATCATCGACCAGCAGAATTGTCGTCATTGCGGGATTATCGTTGTTGGCCGGAGGGCCGTGAAATCACAGCCCATCACATTATGTTGTCTGTGCAGCCCGCAGCATCATTCCTGGACGTTGGCCATGGTCATGGCCAGGCCCGCGCCCAACAGCGCAAGCACTGACAGCGTTCCGATCGCCGCCGTGATGCTGACCCCCATCAAGGCCCCCGTCAGGGCGCCGGTTCCCAGCAAAAGGACGCCGATCACTGTATTGCTGAGCGCGACATACTCGGCCTTGCGGTCGCCCCCCGCAAGATCGACGACGTGGGTTTTGCGCCCGATACGCACGCCGGCATGGGCGACGCCCAGCACGAACAGAATGGCGGCGTAAAAGATGATCGAGCCGGCAAGGTCGGGCGCATGGGTCAGGACCACCAGTGCCACGGGACCGAGCGCGCCCGCGATCGCCGCCGCCAGTGCCATGGTGGCGCGGGAGGAACGATCGGCGAGAATGCCCCAGAACGACGAACTAAGCGCTGCGGACAGACCCGAAGCGATGATCAGCCAGCCCAGGCCGTCAAGTCCCAGGCCCGTTTGCCGCTGTGCCAGGGTCACGTAAAGCGGGCCCACCAAGGCTGTCGAAATCATCAAGGCCCGGGTCGCCAGAAACCACTGCAATTGCCGGTCCTTGGCCAGGATCGAGACCTGTTCGCGCACCAGATCGTTGATGCCGCGCCCGCCGCTGACGGCGCCGGGATATTCGACAATCCGAAGATAGACTGCCGCCGCGACGAACCAGCAGGTTCCGGCACCGGCGACAAGGGCATAAAGCAGCCAGTCGGGCCGGGTCGCGGCGGGGCTCAGCATCAGGTAGATGCCCACGGCCCCGGCCGCGAGCCCGGAAATCGTGGCGGCATGTCCGCTGACGCGCCCACGACGGCCCTTGGACACGGTCTTGCCCAGAACGTCCTTGGCGGCGATGGACGCGACGCCGCGCGCCAGGCTGAACAGCACCACCAGTGCGGTCACCGTCCATCCCGCCGCCGTGCCTTCAAGGCCCGCCACGGCCGCGCCGGCCATGGCCAGGATGCAGGCCCCCTGCGCGATCGAGGCGACGGCCCAGAACGCCTTGCGCCGGGGGAACTGCCGGATGACGCCGCCGACCAGTATTTGCGGCATCAATGCCAACGATTCCCGGATCGGAACAAGCAGGCCCGCGAAGGCGGCGGGCGCGCCCATCGTGCCCAGAAGCCAGGGCAGGACGACCTTGGTATCAGCCAATGCGTCGCCGGTCTTGCTGAGGGCCTGGGCCGCCGTCTGGGCAAGAAAATTGACAGGCTGTTCGCGGCATTGGTCTTCCGGGATGTCGCGGCACAGGCGGGCGTCCTCGTCGCCGGTCGCAAGATCGTAGAGTTGACCGGTCAGCCTGTTGTCGTGCGTATCCGGCATGATCAGCCGTCTTCTTTAAGCCGCGCCAGGTAGCGGGGATTGCTTTCGGCCAATTCGGCGCGGGCCACGGCGATCAGATGGGCATGGGTGCCCTTGGGAGCATCGCCGTTGCGGATGGCTTGGGCGAGGGCGCGGTTGAGGTCTTGAAGGCCGCCGTCCGTGCCCAGAAGTGCCTTGAGCGACGCCGTCTCGGCCCGTTCCGGCGCTTCCCCGGCAGCGGCCTGACGTTCCGCGATGGCGCGGGCGTTGCGGATCATCGCCGCGACGTATTTGGCGTTGCCGGCGTCGGGGGCGGCGGTGGCTTCCGTGGCGTCGGCGATGTCGGTGAGGGTGGGTCCGCTTGGCTTCTTTCTCATGGCTGTTCCCCGGTCATGGCGAGAATCTCCGCCTCCAACTCGGGCACGACATGGGCGGTCAGCGCCAGTTCGAGGGACGGCTCCTCGCCCGAGACATGGCGCCAGGCCTGCTGCAGGGCAATGACCGCCCAGCGCACATGGGCCATGACCTCCCAATAGGTGACGGCGGCGGGCTCGACCCTGCGGCCCGAGGCATCTTCATAACCCGCGAGGAAGGCCTTCCGCGGGCCCAGGCCGCCGGCCTCTTCCTCCCAGCGCCCGAAGCGCCAGCACTTGGCGAGGAACCAGCCGATATCCTCCAGCGGGTCGGACCAGCCGGCGAATTCCCAATCCAGGGTCGCGGATAATTCGCCGTCCTCGATCATCAAATTGCCGACCCGGTAGTCGCGGTGACACAGCACAATGCCGCCGGGTGCCGGGGCGTGATCGGCCAGCCAGGCCAAGCCCCATTCCACAGCGGGATGCGGGTCGGGCAGGGCATCGAGAAAGGCGCGGTATTCGGCCACGGCGGCGCGGGCCGGGTCCGTCGGTGGGGTGCCCAGAAAACCCAATCCATCGCGGGGCGGCGTGATGCTGTGGATATGCGCCAGATTGGCCCCCAGGTCACGGACCAGTGCCGCATCGGGGGCGTTCTTGACCAGCCGCCCGCCGCGCGCCTCGCCGGCAACGCAATGCATCAGAAAGAACGGCCCGCCGAGCAGGCTTTCGTCTTCGCACAGCACGCAGGGGGCCGGCACGGTGACCCCGGCCTTGTGCGCCGCCTTCAGTAGCGCGAATTCCTCGGCCCGGGAATGGCTGGTGGCGACGGCCGAGGCCGCGTCCCGGCGCAGAACCAAGTCATGATGGCCGGGCCAGGGGCCGCCGGCGACGTCGATCTCCAGCCGGTGGTTTTCCTGGATCGCCCCACCGGACAGCCGTTCCGTTGCCAGAATGCGGACTGGTGCCCCGGCCTGCTCCGCGAGCCAGTCTGTCAGACGGGTGCGGTCATCGGATGTCAGGTTTCCGGCCACGGGCAGTCTCAGCCCCAATGCCAGTAATCAAGGCCCTGTTCGCGGAACTGGCCAGCCAGAACCATCTTGTGAACTTCGGAGGCACCATCGACCAGGCGCGCCTGACGGGCGTAGCGGTAGATCCATTCCAGGACCGTGTCCTTGGAATAGCCCTTGGCGCCGCACAACTGCACCGCCGTATCGACGCATTTGTGCAGGGTGTCGGCGACCTGGACCTTGGCGGTCGAAACCTCGGCCCGGGCCCGGCTGCCCTGGTCCAGGGTCCAGGCGGCATGCATGGTCAACAGGCGGCCGATCTGAATTTCCTTGGCCGCCTCGCCCAAAAGCAGTTGCACGCTTTCCCGGTCGGCCAGGCGGGTGCCGAAGGCTTCCCGTTCGGAAATATATTCATCGGCGATTTCCAGCGACCGCTTGGCCAGACCCAGCCAGCGCATGCAATGGGTCAGGCGCGCGGTGCCGAGCCTGATCTGCACGCATTTCATGCCTTCGCCGACGCCCATCAGGCGGTTTTCGTCGGGGATTTCCAGGCCATCGAAGTTGAGTTCGCAATGGCCGCCGTGTTCTTCCGGGCCCATGATCGGAATGCGGCGCACGATTTCCCAGCCCGGCTGGTCCTTGTGGAACAGAAAGGCGGTCAGGTTGCGCCGCGCGTCGTCCGACGTGCGCGCCAGCAGAATGAAATGATCGGCCACGCCGGCCCCGGTAATGAACCATTTGCGGCCGTGGACGACCCATGTGCCGCCTTTCTTTTCCGCCCGCGTGCGCATCATGCCGGACGGGTCGGAGCCCGCCCCCGGCGCCGGTTCGGTCATGATGATGGACGACCGCACGGCGCCATCGATGATCGGCTGCAGCCATTGTTCCTTCTGCGCGTCCGTCGCGACCTTGTTGAGGACGAACATGTTGCCGTCGTCGGGGGCAGCGGCGTTGAACACCACGGGCCCGAAGATGGAACGGTTCATTTCTTCGTAGCAGGCAGCCATGCCGACGGTATCGAAGCCACGTCCGCCGCGTGCGGCCGGCATGGACAGCGCCCACAGCCCTTCGCCTTTCGCCTTCGCGCGCAGATCGTCCAGCAGGTCCAGGCGGATGTTCTCGTGGTCGTCGAAACTGGCCGAATCGGCTTCCAGCGGCAGGATGTGATCGGCGACGAATCGGCGGATGGCCTGCCGGGTTTCGTCCACTTCCGGTGTGAGATTGAAATCCATTAAGTCGGGTTCCTGTCATTCTGCGGGTCGGGGCGGGCCAACTTCGCCCGCCTGCGGGCGGCGAGACTACCAGATTTGCCGGAAAAACCGGAAGCCGGGCCAATCTCTATTCCTGATTTTTAATACTGTCAGGGTAGCGTCAGGGTCGTAGTCCACAATTTTCCGGATACAAAAAAATTGCTCAAGAGGGCGGGGTCTTTGTCCCCAAGGATTACCGCCGTGATGCTAAACGAACAAGAAGATGCGCGCAGAAACCCTCGTTCTACCGTGTACGGGAACGTGGAAGTCAACGGTGGCGGCCCTTACCGGGGTGGGAAGCTGCATGACATGTCCGTGAGCGGCGCATCGATCATATATCCCCAAGGAAGCGAACCCTTGGACGACCCGGTCCAGATTAACGATGAAATTTTGTTGGTCATTCGCGGCCGCGCCCATGTGCCGGGCCGTGTCGCGCGCGTGTTCGACGGCGGATTCGCCGTGGAATTCGACTGGTCCCTGGAGATCGGCAACGACCGTCTCGAGAGACCCAGGGATAACTGAGTCTTTGCGGCGGCCCTAGCCTCGGGCCTACAACGTGTTGACCAGATGCCCGCCGTCGACGGCGACGACCTCGCCGGTCATGAAGTCCGACGCGTCGGAGGCGAGCAGCAGCAGGGCGCCATCCAGGTCTTCCGGCTTGCCGAAGCGGCGCTGGGGAATGCGCTTCATCAAGGTCTGGCCGCCCTCGCTTTCCAGGAACGCCCGGTTCAGGTCCGTTTCGATGTAGCCGGGGGCGATGGCGTTGACCCGGATGTTGTGGCGCGCCCATTCCAGGGCCAGGGATTTGGTCATTTGCACCACCCCCGCCTTGGACACGGCGTAGGGCATCACGCCGCCCGCCTGCCGCAGGCCCAGGACCGAGGCGACGTTGACGATGGTGCCGGGCCTGTCGGCGGCGATCATGTCCTTGGCGGCGCGCTGGGCGACGGTCCAGGCGCCGGTCAGATTGGTCGCCATGATCTGATTCCAAGTCGCGGGATCCAGGTCGATGGCGCGGTCCGTGGAAGCAAGGCCCGCGTTGTTGATCAGGATCGTGACCTGGCCGAGCGCCCGGTCGGCGGTCTCGAACGCATCGGCGACGGATTCCCGGTCGGTCACGTCCATTTCCACGGCGAGGGCCTGTCCGCCGGCGGCGGTGATCGTATCGACCGTCTCGGCAAGTTTCTCCGGCCGGCGGGCGCAACAGGCGACAGCAGCGCCGTGGGCGGCCAGGACTTCGGCGAAACGGCGGCCCAGGCCGGAGGACGCCCCGGTGACCAGCGCCACCCGGTCGGCCAAAAGGTCATCGCGGAAGAAACGGCTCATGATTTGGTCTCCTGGTCGGTGTCGTTGGCGCGGTCGCGCAGTACGAATTTCTGGATTTTACCCGTGGACGTCTTGGGCAGTGGGCCGAACACGACATGGCGCGGCGCCTTGTAGTGGGCCATGTTGGTTCGGCACCAGTCGATGATAGCCGCGACATCGGTGCGGCCTTCGGTCCCCGGTTTCAGGGTTACGAAGGCGCAAGGCGTTTCACCCCATTTGGCGTCGGCCATGGCGACCACGGCGGCCTCCATCACATCCGCATGGCGGTAAAGGCATTCCTCGACCTCCAGCGACGAAATATTCTCGCCGCCCGAGATGATGACGTCTTTCGACCGGTCCTTAATTTCCACATAACCATCCGCGTGCAGCACGGCGAGGTCGCCCGTATGGAACCAGCCGCCGCGGAACGCGGCCTCGGTCGCTTGTGGGTTCTTCAGGTAGCCCTTCATGATGGTGTTCCCGCGCAGCATGATCTCGCCCATGGTTTGGCCGTCGGCGGGCACGGGTTCCATGGTCTCCGGGTTCATCACGGTCTGGTCGAACACGGTCGGATAACGTACGCCGGCACGGCTGATCTTCTGGGCCTGGGCGTCACGGTCCAAGTCATCCCAAGAGTCCTGCCAGGCGCAATAGGTCGAGGGGCCGTAGGATTCCGTGAGGCCGTACAGATGGGTGACGCGAAAGCCCATTTTCTCCATGCCCGATATCACCGCCGAGGGCGGGGCCGCACCGCCGGTGAACACCTGGACTTCCTGGTCGAAGGCGGTCTTCACCGCGTCCGGCGCGTGGATCAGCATGTTGAGCACGATCGGCGCGCCGCACATATGGGTCACGCGATGTTCGGCGATCATGGGAAAGATCAAGGCCGGATCGACCCGGCGCAGGCAGATATGCGTGCCCGCCGCCGCGGTGATCGACCAGGGATAGCTCCAGCCGTTGCAGTGGAACATGGGCAAGGTCCACAGATAGCGCGACTGGCGGTCGAGGCGCGAAACCAGGGCGCCGCCCATGGCGGTCACGAAGGCGCCCCGGTGGTGATAAACGACACCTTTCGGATTTCCCGTGGTGCCGGATGTATAGTTGAGCGAGATCGCCTGCCATTCGTCTTCCGGCGGCTGAACGGGAAAGTCCGGGTCGCCGGTTTGCAGGAACGCTTCGTAGTCCATCTCGCCCAGATGCCCGCCTCGGGTGCCGCCTTGGGCTTCCGTTTCCGGATCGTCGATGTCGATGACGGGAATCTTCCGGCCCAGCCTGGCGAGCGCTTCCTTGATGATCGGAGCAAATTCCCGGTCGGTGATCAGAAGCCTGCTTTCCGCATGGTCGAGAATGAAGGCGATGGTCTGGGCGTCGAGCCGCGTGTTCAGCGCGTTCAGCACGGCGCCTGCCATGGGAATACCGAAATGCGCTTCCAGAAGTTCCGGCGTGTTGGCGCCCATGACCGACACCGCGTCGCCTCGGCCGATGCCGCGCGCCGCCAATGCCCCCGCCAGCCGGCGACAGCGGACCAGCATCTCGTCGTAGGTGATGCGCCGGGCACCGTGGATGGCGGCGATCTGATCGGGATAGACGGAAGCCGCCCAGGTGAGGAAGCTCAGCGGCGTCTGCGGCTGGTGGTTGGCCGGGGTGCGGTCCAGGCCTTGTTCGAAGATGTTATCCGCCCTGCTCACGGGTGGGTTCTCCCCCGGTCGATTCCTGTTGTCGGCTCAACAGATACCACCGGGCCGCCGCCCCGCAAAGAGGATGGGGGCCGTGCGGCCTTTCAGGGGGCGTCGGTGCAGGTCGATTGCGGCGGAAGTTTCCCGGCTTCGACCTTGTCCACAATCACGTTCTGGATCAGCCTTCCGCCCAGGGCAAGGTTGAACCGGCGGCGCAGGTGCTCGGGCAGAGTCTTGGTCAAGTCCGTCCGCAGCGCATCGACGTCGGAATAGCGAATGGTGACGTCATTGGTGACGGTCGACACCAAGCGCGGGGCCAGGCGACAGACCAGATCCTTTTCTTTTAGGCCCGGGACCGTGACCGATACGGACAGCATGACGATATCGCCGGTTCCTCGCTTGTATTTCAGGCTGTAGCCACCCAGGCGCACAGGGATCGCCTGAATGCGCAGGGTCTGGGGACGGTTGAGTTCCGCGTCATGCAGCAACATCTTCTGGTCGGCCATCAATCCGGTCAGCAAGACGGCGCCCAGAATGGTTCCGGTAACGCCGCCGGCAACGGCGAGGCTTTTGTAGAAATTCACGTGTAGACATCCTCGATCGTACCCTCCCTTCCCTCAAAGGTGCTTGGTTGGACCGGTGATGAAATAGGGGTGGGGATAGGCGTTAATTGGTCTGGTAGCGATAAAGTCCTTTGGCGTTAATGGCGTCCACGACATAGGCCAAACTCGTCATCCCGCGCAGCAGGGCTTGGGCCCGATCGGGCGGGACGTGGATCAGGCTGTCGTCCGGATCGCTGGCATGGAAGGCGTCCATGGCTACGCGATAACGGCTGCGCTCGGTGATGATGAAAAGGTACGGATCGGCCTTTGACCGCAAGACAATCAGATCAGAGTCGGCCACGGCATTTCCTTTTTCTCAAGGCATTGCCGCGATGGTTAGCGGGCGGCGCCGAGGATGGTGATAGGGGCAAGGGCGAATGCAGCGTCGATTGCCTGCCGGTTCGGACTGCGTGAATACAATATTGCGTATTCAGACGCGCTGGCGCTAATTAGTCGCAATATACGAGTGATTTATCAATATTTTTATATGCAAAAAAGTATAAAATAATTATGACGTCGTGTTCGTATCCATATCGATAGGCGTCCTGGGTGGGAAAATTGCATTTCCTGGTGGAGACGAACGGGGTATGGATGAAACCCCACCCCCGCGAAGGCCCCCCAACACATGGAACTCTGGATACCGATCACCGTTCTGGCGGCATTTCTTCAGAATGCGCGTTCGGCATTACAGAGGCATTTGAAAGGGCGGCTTTCGACGCTCGGCGCGGCCTATGTCCGCTTTCTTTACGCCATGCCTTTTGCACTGGTTTACCTGTGGGGGTTGCACGAGATCGCGGGCAAGGACCTGCCCGTGTTCAACGCCACCTTCCTGATGTACTGCGTCTTGGGCGGCGCCAGCCAGATCGCCTTCACCGTGCTATTGTTGCATCTGTTTCAGTTTCGCAACTTCGCCGTGGGGACGACCTTTTCCAAGACCGAAGTGTTCCAGGTCGCGGTCCTGGGGTTTCTTATTCTCGGCGACACGGTGACGACCGCCGCCGCCGCCGCCATCGCGCTGGCGGGTGTCGGCGTCGTTGTGCTGTCGGCGGGTCAGTCGAAGGTATCGCTGAAGGCGCTGATATCCGGAGTGACGGAAAGGGCGACGGTGATCGGGCTTGTCTGCGGCGCTTTCTTGGGTGCGTCGGTGGTGTTCTTCAGGGGGGCGGCGCTGTCGTTGAAATGGGACGACCTCACCATGACGGTCGCCTATACCGTGACAGTGGCGCTGGTCATCCAGACATTCGCCATGGGCGCCTATCTGGCATGGAAAGAAGCGCCGACCCTGAAGGCCGTGTTCGTCCATTGGAAATGGTCGGCGGCGGTGGGGATGGTCGGCCTGGCGGGGTCCATCGCCTGGTGCTTCGCATTTACCATGCAGAACGCGGCCTACGTTCGTGCCCTGGGACAGATCGAACTGGTCTTCACCTTCGCGGCGTCGATTTTCTTTTTCAAAGAAAAGGTGACGCGCCTTGAAGTGATCGGCATCGCTCTGATCATTCTGGCGATTTTGCTGCTGATTCTCAGCCGGGCATGAGTGCCCGGGCGCCGTCGGCGCCTAGTGGAATTCTTCGACCTTCATTTTGATCAGAAGCTTGCCCTTCTCGTCGACGCTTTCCATCAGGCGGGCGGTGAAGGATACCTTGGCGCCGGTCTTGGCGGTCTCCAGGTCGTCGACGCCGATGTTGACGAATAGTTCCGGTCCCGGCGCGCCGTCCATGTCGACCAGCATGCCGGCGGCGGGCGCGTAATCGTCTTCGTGCCACCTACGGGTTTCCGTAACCGTGCCCGTCCATTTCACCAGCTTGTTGTCGAGGCCCTTCACATAGACCTTGAAGCTGTCGGCGCCCTTCGCCAATTCCTGCGCGGCCTGATCGAAGGTCAGCTTGCTGGGCTCTTTCTTGCCGCATGCGGCGAGCCCGAAAGCAGTGGCTGTTGCGAGGGCAATAACGAGTGACTTGTGCATGAATGCTCTTCCCCATTGTCCAGTTCCGGCGTGTCGATTCGCGCGGAAGTCGCGCCGCTTGATAAGCGAGTTAGAACGCAAAATCTAGCATTTTGGCTGCCTGAATAAATGGTACATGGATCGTAAAGGATAAAAATGTCATATTTACTAGTGGCGCGGCCCGCGAATACTCGGGCCGCATTTGTTCAACGATTAAGGGGGGCATGCAATGGCCGGACCTCAGAAAACAGTTTCGAAAAAGCCTGCGGCGAAGAAGTCGGCGGCCAAGCCCGCGAAGGCCAAGAAGCCCGCTGCGAAAAAGCCAGCGGCTAAGAAGCCCGCAGTGAAGAAAGCTGCTGCCAAGAAGCCTGCGGTGAAAAAAGCTGCCGCCAAGAAGCCTGCGGCGAAGAAGGTTGCTGCCAAGAAGCCCGCGGTGAAGAAAGCTGCTGCCAAGAAGCCCGCGGTGAAG
>CAXAVJ010000106.1:0-11221 GCA_963972065.1 uncultured Rhodospirillaceae bacterium | reverse complement strand
TTTCCTGCGGCAGGATCTGCCGCAGACGTTCTTTGAACTCGGACACATCCGGCGACACCCGGATATCGACGTTGGTGATCAACTCACCCGCCGCATCCAGAATGGTCAGCGTCGTTGTCCCCGGCGATTTGCCCAGAACATAGATGTTTCGGTCGTTCAGCGACGAAATGTCGGCGATGGCGGGGTTGGCGATGGCGGCCTGCCTCGCTCTGTTTGTCGTGGCGCCCCAGGTTCGTCTGCTCCTGGCGGCCGATCACGTCACTGGCGCGGGCGAGACGACGACGGTGGCGCTGTCCGACGGGTCGGAAGTCGACCTGGCAGCCGACAGCGCCGTCAAAACCAATTTCACCGCGGGCCGTCGGGAGCTGGCCTTGCTGCGGGGGCAGGCGCTGTTCCGCGTCGCCAAGGATGCAGGCCGGCCGTTCGTCGTCGATGCCGCGGGTTATTCGGTCACCGTGACCGGCACGGCCTTCGATGTCGCCCTGACGGACCGCAGCCTGGCTGTCGCCGTCGCCCACGGTAGCGTGCGGGTCGGCGGGGCGCGGGCGGGGGATGTCGATCTTGTCCCGGGTGACCGCATCGCCATCGACCGGCGCGACGGTGCCGTCGCCCGCGCCAGGGTCGACGCGCGGGATATCGCCGCATGGCGGGGCGGCAACCTGATCGTGCAGGACCGCGCCTTCGCCGATGTGGTCGACGTGATCCGCCGTTATTATCCAGGGGCGGTCGTCGTGGCCATGGCCGGGCTTGAAGACCGCCGTGTCACCGGCGTGTTCGATCTGTCGGACCCGGCGCGCGCCCTTGGCGCCCTGGCGGGGCCGTTCGGGGGCGTCGTGCGCCGGGCGGGGCCTTTCGTCATCACGGTCACCGCGTTCTGAGCGGTCTGGCGAAAGCCGTAAAGGGGGCGGAAAAGAATTTTCGCCCGCTGTTGAAATTTCCCGAGAAATCGCAACTCTGGGTTCGTCACTCTAATAGAATGAGAATAGGAATTATTCTCATAAATAATATGTATTGCCGAATTAAGAGGGACGAAAATGAGGGGTTTTTGGGAAGTGAGCGGGAAGCCGCATGCCGGCGAAGGCCATAACCATGGGCGCATGATGCGAACGGGCCGGGCCTTGGGGGCCGGGACCGCCGCCGGCCTACTGGCCGTGGTGCTCCTGCCGGGGGCTGTTCTTGCTGCCGACGCCGCATCCACCATCCTTGCTGTAACGCCGTCCCAGGCGACTGAAGTGGCGGTCGGCGAGATCGCGGCCTTTGACATTCCGGCCCAACCGCTGGCCGCCGCCTTGACGGCCTTCGGACGCCAGGCGGGATTGCAGGTCTCCGGCGATCATGCGGACCTCAGCGGCGTCACCAGTCGCGCCGTGACCGGCGACCTGACGCCCGAAGCGGCCCTGACCCGAATGCTGCAGGGCACGGGCGTGACCTTCCGCTTCACGGATGCCAAGACGGTGGTGCTGAGCAAGCCCGCCGCCGGGAGCGAACGGGTAACGCTCGGCACCATCGCGGTCGAAGGCCAAGGCGAAAGTGCCTGGGGCCCCGTGACCGGCTATGTCGCCACTCGCAGTGCCACGGGCACCAAGACCGACACGCCGATCGTCGAGGTGCCGCGGTCTGTTTCCGTCGTCACCGCCGATCAGGTCGAGGCCCAGAAGGTGAATAATATCCGCGAAGCCCTGCGCTACACGCCGGGTCTGGTTCCGGAAACCCTGGGCGTCGACAATCGATCCACGGAAATCATCTACCGTGGTTTCGGGTCGGACAAGGCGCTCTACCGTGATGGGTTGAACATCCAAAGCCAAGGCTTCACGGCCCTGGAACCGGACACCTACGGCTTGGAACGCATCGAGGTGTTGCGCGGGCCGGCTTCCACCCTGTTCGGCCAGAACGCCCCCGGCGGCCTGGTCAACGTGGTGACCAAACGGCCGCCGGAAACGTTTTTTTCCGAAGCACAGCTTCTGGGCGGTAGTTTCGATCAGGTCGAAGGGCGTTTCGACGTCGGGGGGCCGGTTCTTGGCAGCGGCAAGGTGTCGGTCCGGTTGACCGGCCTTCACCGCGAGGGCGACACGCAGATCGATTACGTCGACGACAACCGGACCTATGTCGCGCCGGCGGTGAGCGTGCGGCTTACCGATCAGACCAGCCTTACCTTGCTCGGCCACTTTCAGAACGACGACTCGGGTAGCCTGCTGCAGTTCCTGCCGGCTTCGGGCACGGTGCTTGGCAATGACAACGGTGAACTTCCGGCCAGCCGCTTCCTGGGCGAACCGGATTTCGACAGCTATGAAAACGTTGCTGGGACGGCGGGGGTTCTGCTCGAACACCGGTTCGACGACACGACTACGTTCCGCGGCAACATGCGCTACGGCTATGCCGATACGCGGTTCGATACGGTCTATACCAGTGGTATGGCGACGGCGACCACGGTCAACCGCCGAATCCGAAAGGACCGCGCTTATCTGCAATCCCTTCTCCTCGACACTCAGGTCGAAAAGTCGTTCGATCTGGCAGGGGCGCGTAATACCGTCATCGCCGGGTTCGACCATAAGAACCTCAATTACGACAGCGTGATTCTTATCAACGTGGCGCCGACCATCGACATCTTCAATCCGATCTATGGTCAGGCGCTCAACATCCCGACCGAGGATTCGAACGCCTTTATCAACAGTTCGGACCAGCATTTGACCCAGTCCGGGTTCTATTTCCAGGACCAGACCAAACTGTTCGATCGGGTCGTCGTGACCTTGGGTGGCCGTTATGACATCGCGCGCTCCGAAACGATCGACCGGGACGCCAACAGTACGGAGATTCAGAAAGATACGGCATTCACCGGACAGGCGGGGCTGACCTATCTGTTCGATAGTGGGGTCGCGCCCTACGCCAGCTATGCGGAATCGTTCGAACCGCAGATCGGCACCGACAAGTCCGGCAACGCCTTCGTGCCGACGACTGGAACCCAGTATGAAGTGGGGCTGAAATACCAGCCGCCCAACCGGAACATGCTGTTCAGTCTGGCCGCGTTCGAACTGACCCGCCAGAACGTCACGACCACGGACCCCAGTGACAACAACTTCAGCGTTCAGACTGGCGAAGTCCGTTCCCGCGGTCTTGAGTTCGAAGCCCGGGCAGGGGTTACGGACGAGTTGAGCCTGATCGGCGCCTATACTTACCAGCGTGTCGAAATCACCGAAAGCAACGGCACCGACGTGGGCAGCACGCCGCGCCAGACGCCGAAACATCTGGCGTCACTCTGGGGCGACTATACGTTCCGCAACGGCCCACTGGAGGGCCTGGGGCTGAGCCTTGGCGTGCGTTACACGGGGGCGACGTTCGGGGATTCCAACAGTTCGTTCCGGGTGCCGGAGTTTGCGGTGCTGGACGCGGCGATGCGTTATCAGTTGAAGGACACAGCCTTCACCTT
This sequence comes from uncultured Rhodospirillaceae bacterium, assembly GCA_963972065.1. Taxonomy (GTDB): domain Bacteria; phylum Pseudomonadota; class Alphaproteobacteria; order Rhodospirillales; family Casp-alpha2; genus UBA1479. The sequence goes on along the minus strand of CAXAVJ010000106.1, from coordinate 7,797 downwards.
CGAGGTCAACGCTAAGAACCTGCTGGATAAGGAGTATATTTCGTCCTGCGCCTCCACGTCGCAGTGCTTTTACGGCTTTCGCCGGACGGTTCTCGCGAGCCTGAAGGCGCAGTGGTAGGCCACGGTGCGCCGTGTTCTGGTTGTCCTGCACCGCTGGGCGGGACTGTCTATCGCGGGGTTTCTGATTGTCGCCGGGTTAACCGGCAGCCTGATCGCGTTTCAAACCGAACTTGATTCCCGCCTGAACCCTGACCTGTTCCGGATCGACAGCAGGGGGGCGCCGTTGCCGGTCGGGGATTTGGTGGCGCGGGTCGAGGCATGGGATGCACGGGTCAGGGTGCGCTCGGCGCCGGTCAGGGTCGGTGACGGTTTCGCGGCGAGCCTGTTCATCAGGCCGCGGGTTGATGCCGAAACCGGAAAGCCGTTCGATGTGGAATACGATCAGGTGTTCGCCGACCCGGTGACGGGGAGTGTCCTTGGTGTTCGAAAGTGGGGGGCGGTGCATCTTGACCGGCGGCACCTGATGCCGCTGATCTACCGGCTTCACAATTCACTGCTTATTCCAGGGCCATGGGGGCGGTGGATCATGGGGGGCGTGGCGCTGATCTGGTTGTTCGACTGTTTCTTCGGGTTTGCCCTGACGCTTCCCCGGGGGACGTTGCCCCTTGCGCGCTGGTGGCCGGCGTGGCGGGTGCGGCCGTCGGGAACCGCCTACCGCCTCAATGTCGATCTGCATCGCGCGGGCGGGCTCTGGCTGTGGGGTTTGCTGTTCATGCTGGCGCTGTCGGGCATACAATTGAACCTGGACCGCGAGGTGTTCCGCCCGGTGGTGGAACTGTTTTCGCCCGTCGCCCGCACGCCCTTCGAAACCAGGGGCATTCAACCTGCCGACGAAACGGGGGCTCTACCGTTTTCCGCCGCCGTCCGGCGGGGGGCGGAGATAGCGGCCGGGCAGGGCCTGGTGCCGCCCAGCCGCCTTTCCCACTACATCCGCTACGGGCTTTACCTGATCGAATTCGGCGGTCCCCAGCACCAAGCCGCCGCCGGGCTGGGCCCCGCCTATGCGGTGATCGATAACCGCATAGGCAGCCTTCTGGGGTTGCGAATTCCTGGTCGGGGAACGGCCGGTGAGGTGTTCACGCAGATCCAGTTTCCGCTTCATTCCGGGCATATCATCGGCCTGCCCGGCCGCATCGTGATTTCGGTCATGGGGGTTGTCGTCGTCATCCTGTCGATGACCGGTGCCGTCATCTGGTGGAAGAAGCGGGGCGCGCGCCAAGTCCGGGCGGCGCGGACTACGGTCGTTGCCGAATAAGGCGCGGCTAGGCCGGCTTGCGCAACAGCAGGCGCACGATCCGCGCCTCGCCCCGGTGGCGCAGACCCTCGTTGACGCGGATGCGGCCTTTCAGCGCCTCCATGACCTCAAGCCCAGGCAGGGCGTCCAGCAGGTCACCCAGTTCATACAGCAAGTCCGGGTCTTCCGGGCCCAGGCTGCGCCCGCCGGCGCCTGCCGGGGCGAAGCCCTCGGCGACGAACCAGCCGCCGGGGGCGAGCGCCGCCGCCGCCGTTCTGGCCGCATGCAGGCGCACGGCGGCTTCGCATTGCAGATACATCAGGAACACGGCGTCCCAGCTGCGGCCCGGGGGCGGGGACCACGCGGCCAGATCGTCCACGATGCGCTCCACCGTCACGCCGCGCGTTTTATCGTGGGTCCGGGCCAGATCCGTCGCCACGCTTGAGGCATCGACCGCCGTCACGGCCAGGCCTTGTTCGGCCAGCCAGCCGCCGTTGCGGCCGTCGCCGTCGGCCAGGCAGAGTGCCGAGCGCGGGGAAAAGTCGGAGCGTGCCATGACCTCACGCAGATACTCGCACGGCTGATCGCCGAACAGGCGGGTGTCGGCTTCCGTCCCCGCCTTGGCGTAACGCGTGTTCCAATCCTTCACGGTCGATGGCCCTCCCTGAGATCAGGGATATTCCTACGCGCCCGGCGCGGGTTTTTCCAGCCCGCCCGGCGGTTCAGCCGAGGGAACGCCGGTCGAAGGTGATGCTCTTGATCAGGGCGTGGACGGGCATGCCGGCGGTGAGTTTCAGGTCGGCAACCGCATGACGGGTGACGCGGGCGCGCAGGCGGCCGCCGCCGATGTCGATCAGGGTTTCGGCGAAGGCGGTGTCCGGCTCTTCCCGGACCTCGATAACCGTGCCCTTCAGGATGTTGCGGATGCTGATGCTCGTGGGCGGCTGGGTCGCCAGCGACACGTCGCGGGCGCGCACCCGAAGGCGAATGGTTTCGCCGACGGCGGCATCGACGGCGGGGATGGTCAGGGTCTGGCCGTGATGGTCCAGGAAGGTCAGATTGAAGGCGTCGTCATGGGCCTTGACCGTGGCGGTCAGCATGACTCCGGCCTCGAACCGCCCGGTCATGGGTTGCAGGTCCAGGCGTTCCAGCACCTCGCCGACCGAACCCTCGGCGACCTTGCCGCCGCGCGACAGCACGACCAGACGGTCGGCCAGGCGGGTGACCTCGGAAATGTCGTGACTGACATACAGGATGGGGATGTTCATTTCCCGCTGCAGGACTTCGAAATAGGCGAGGATTTCATCCTTGGTCGAACGGTCAAGGGCCGACAGGGGCTCGTCCATCAGCAGCAGGCGGGGTTCCGACAGAAGGGCCCGGCCGACGGCGACGCGCTGGCGCTCGCCGCCGGACAACTTGGCGGGCGCCCGGTCCAGCAAATGCGTGATGCCGAGGAGGTCAACGACCTGATCGAAATCGACGGCGGGGACAGTTCCGTTGCCGCCCGGCGCCCGCCGGGCGCCGAATTCGAGATTCCGCCGCACGGTCAGATGAGCGAACAGGGACGGTTCCTGAAACACGTAGCCGACGCGCCGCTTATGCGGCGGGCGGAACAGGTTTTCCCCGTCGTCCTGCCATGTCCGGTCGCCGAGGGCGAGGCGCCCCGGCAGGCGGTGCAGCCCGGCGATGCAGCGCAGGATCGTGGTCTTGCCGCAGCCCGACGCGCCGAACAGGGCCGTCACGCCCTTGAGCGGCGCCTTGAACGCGACGTCCAGGTTGAAACTGCCGACCGGCCCCTTGAAGGCGGCGTCGAGAACCGGGGTGTCCGCGTTCATCGCGCGGCGCGCCCGATGCGCTTTTCCAGCAGCATCATCGACAGAATGACGACGAAGGCGAACACCAGCAGGCCGCCGGCCAGGATATGGGCCTCGGCCCAGCGCAGGGTTTCCACATAATCGTAGACGGCGACGGACAAAACCTTGGTCTCGCCCGGGATGTTGCCGCCGATCATCAGCACGACGCCGAATTCGCCCACCGTATGGGCGAAGCCCAGGACCGCGCCGGTCAGGAACCCGGGCCGCGCCAGCGGCACGGCGACGGACCAGAAGGCGTCCCAGGGCGAGGCATGCAGGGTCGCCGCGACCTCCAACGGCCGGTCGCCGAAGGCTTCGAAGGCGTTGCGGATCGGCTGCACCACGAAGGGCATGGAATAGAATACGGAGCCGATGACCAAACCCTGGAAGGTAAAGGCGAGGGAGCGTTCGCCCCACAGCCCGGCGATCCAGCCGCCAGGCCCGTCCGGCCCCATGGCGACCAGCAGGTAGAACCCCAGCACCGTCGGCGGCAGCACCAGCGGCAGGGCGACCACGGCGGCGACCGCTTCCTTCCACTTGGCCTTGGAGCGCGCCAGCCACCAAGCGATGGGGGTGCCGATAATCAGAAGAACCACGGTGGTCACCGTGGCCAATTCAAGCGTCAGCCGGATCGGCGACCACAACCCGGCGAGATCAAGCCCCTGGTCAGGCATCAGGGCGAATCTTGGCCGGTTCGCCGACACCGTAGCCGAACCGGACCTTCACCCGGTTGGCCGCGTCCCCGCCCAGGAACGACAGGAACGCCCGGGCCACTGGATTGTCCTTGCCGCTGTTCAGCAGCACCGCGTCCTGGGCGATGGCGGGGTAAAGGTTTTCCGGCACGGGCCAGCGCGATCCCTTGTCATGCCCCGCGACTTGCGACAAGGCGATGAAGCCCAGTTCGGCATTGCCCGATTCCACGAATTGATGGGTCTGGGCGATGCTGTTGCCCCGGACGACCTTGGATTGCAGGGCGTCATAGACGCCGAGCGCCTTCAGGGCCGTCACGGCGGCGGCGCCGTAGGGGGCGGTCACGGGGTTGGCGATGGCGATCCTGGAAAAAGTTCCACGCTTCAGCGTGCTCGGCCCCTGCACCAAGGCGGCGTCGCGGCTGTAGAGCACGATCTTGCCCGTGGCGTAGGTGAAGCGGGTGTGGGCAACCGCCAAGCCGTCGATCCCGGCCTTTTGGGGACGGGTCTGGTCGGCGGCCAGGAACACCTCGAACGGCGCCCCCTTGGCGATCTGGGTATAGATCTGCCCGGTCGACCCGAAACTGAACACCACCTTGTGGCCGGTCTTGTTCTCGAACAGGGTGCCGATGTCCTGGGCCGCCTGGGTGAAATTGGCGGCGACGGCGACCTTGACCTCGCCCGCGCGGGCGGGGCCGGGCAGCATCAGCGCGGCGACGGCGGCCAGCAGAAACAGGCGGCGTTTCAGGGTGGCGGTGGCGGACAAACGACAGCGCTCCGATAGGACAAACTGAACATATCGAAAGCTATCTTTTGCCGACAGCGATGGCAAGTCCGCGATGGGGCGCTATTCGCCCCCGTTGGGCAGCAGCTTGCGCATGGCGATCAGGTCGCCGGCGATGGCCTTTTCGGTCTTGGCTTCCATCTTGCGGTACTGGTCGAGAATCTTGTGCCCCAGTTCCGTCAACTCGGCCCCGCCGCGCGTGCTGCCGCCGCGCGAGGTGGTGACCAAGGGCGTGCCGAACTGCGCGTTCAGGGCTTCGATCAGGCCCCAGGCTTTCTTGTAGCTCATGCCCAAGTCGCGCCCGGCGGCGGCGATGGAGCCGGTTTCGCCCACACCCTGCAACAGGTCGGCCTTGCCCGGCCCGATGGCGACGTCGGGGGCGAGAACGACGCGAAGCCGCGCCCCGGTCTGCTGATTGCCTGCTTTCATGGCGGCATTCTACTCCGCTTGATGCCGTCCGGTCAGGCGAAAATGCCCCCTCATGGCTGTGCCTTTGGGGTCACCTGGGCTAGGATGCGGCCCGCAGAATTAACAATGACGGAACCAAGCCCCATGACCACTCCCGCAGACGACCAAGGTGCCGTGCGCCTGACCCGTAACGGCGCCGTTGCCCATCTGATCTTCGATCGCCCGCAGGCCCGCAACGCCATGACCTGGACCATGTACGAAGGCCTGGCCGACGCCTGCGACGAGATCATGGACGATCCCTCCGTGCGGGTCGCCGTGTTCCGGGGGGCGGGCGGCAAGGCCTTCGTCGCCGGCACGGATATCGCCCAGTTCGGGGCCTTCACCTCGGGCGACGACGGCCTGGCCTATGAGGACAAGGTCGAAACCTATATGACCCGCATCGAACGCCTGCCCATGCCGACCCTCTGCGTGGTCGAAGGCTGGGCCGTCGGCGGCGGCATGGCGATCGCCAACGCCTGCGACTTCCGCATCGCCACGACGGGATCGCGGTTCGGCGTGCCCATCGCGCGCACGTTGGGCAACTGTCTTTCGGCGCAGAACCTGCGCGCGTTGACGGAAACCCTGGGCCTGCCCATGGTCAAGCGCATGCTGATGCTGGCCGAAATGCCCGAAGCGGAGGAACTTCTGGGCCATGGCTATCTGCTGGCCGTGGCGGAGGCCGATGGCATCGACGCCGTGCAGGCGGAAATCGTCGAGAAGCTGCTGGGCCACGCGCCGGTGACCATGCGCGTGACCAAGGAGGCCCTGCGCCGACTGGGCACGGACTTGACTCCAGACGACCGCGACCTGATCCACGCCGCCTACGGCAGCCGCGATTTCAAGCACGGCGTCGAAAGCTTTGTCGCCAAGCAGAAGCCGGAGTGGAAGGGCGTTTGATCGTGGCTATTCGGGCGGGGCGAAGAATTCGAACCGCAGCCCGCCCGGAATGATGCAGAGAAAATGCCGCGCCGGGGATTCCGGCCGCACCGGGCAGGGCGCGCATTCGGTCTCGACACCGGGCCAGGTGCTGACCCGTTCGTAAACGGCGTCCAGCGCCGCGAAATCCACGACCTTCAATGCCAGGTGATGCAGGCCGATGTTCTTGCGGCGGTCGAAGGGGGTGGCGGTTTCCGGGTTTTCCGCCCGCCACAGGGTCAGCATGACCGTGCCGTCCGAAACGAACACCGCCGGATAGTCGGGAACCTCCCCCACCTGTTGAAAGCCGAGTGCTCCTTCAAAGAAAGCCTTGGTCTGGTCGAGGTCGGGAACCGTCAGGCCGATGTGATGGGCGCCGAGGGTAAGCGGGGGCGTGGTCATGGTCATGCTCCAGTTGCAATGGCAATAGACAGAACAGTCTATATATTTCATGGAACAACAATTGCGGCAACCGTCTTGCTGCCCGGATCATGAATTTTAGATGTCTTGGCCGAATGGGGCCGTGTCAGGACGGAAAGCGCGCCTTCAATTCGGCGACCTGTTCCGGCGAGAGAAACGTGGTGTCGAGCCCGCGCAGCATCAGGTAAAGCCGCGCCGTTTCCTCAAGCTCTTCCGTCGCGTAGACCGCATCGGCGAGGGTCTTGCCCGCAACCACGGGGCCGTGGTTGGCAAGCAGCACCGCATGGTGGTCCGATGCCATTTCCTTGACCGCCTTGGCCAGGTCGACGCTGCCCGGCGGAAAGAACGGAATCAGCGGCAGGGTGCCGACCTTCATCACGTAATAGGCCGTGATCGGCGGCAGCACGTTCTTCGGGTTTACTTCCTTCAGGCAGCTGACGGCGACCGAATGGGTCGAATGCAGGTGCACGATGGCCTGGGCCGTGGCGCGTTGATCGTAGACGGCCATGTGCAGGAAGGTCTCGATGGTCGGCTTGTCGCCGCTGACGTGATTGCCGTCCTTGTCGAGCTTGGAAATGCGTTCCGGGTCAAGGCGTCCCAGGCAGGACCCGGACGGCGTCATCAGCCAGCCGCCGTCTTCCGTGCGTACGCTGATGTTGCCCGACGACGCATAGGTCATGCCCCGGTCGAACAGGGATTTTCCAAGAAGGGCGATCTCGTCGCGCTGTTTGTTTTCCGGGCTCATGCGGCGGCCTTTTCGTCGAGCATGGCCAGCGCCTTTTCGAAAAAGTCCTCGGCCCCGAAGTTGCCGGACTTGAGGGTGAGCGCCAGGGGCGCCTCGCCGCCGGCGCCTAAGGATAGGCTTTCCGTCCAAGGCACGCCCGGGTCGATTTCCGGGCCGATGCGCATGGCCTGCACGCCCAGGGCCTGAACCACGGCGCCCGACGTTTCGCCGCCGGCGACGACGAAGCGCCGCATGCCGCCGTCGCGCAGGTTGCGCGCCAGCCGCCCGAAGAACCGTTCGACCGTATCACCCGCCTGACCGCGGCCCATTTCCGACTGCACCTTCAGCACCGTATCCGGATCGGCGGTGGAATAGATCAGCTGCGGCCCACTATTGAGGCCGGCCAATATCTTGTCGGTCAGCACGCGCGCCGCCTCGACCACGTCGCCAAGGGCAAGCGGGTCGACCTGATGGGTCGGCCACAGCTTTTTCGCCCGCGCGACCTGACTGCGCGTCGCCTGCGAGCAACTGCCGGCGATGACCACGGCGGGGCCGGTGACATTCGGCAACTGCGCCTTGGCGGCGGCCCCCAGCAGGCCCTGGCGGCGATAGTTTTCCGGCAGGCCCAGCGCAATGCCCGACCCGCCGGTGACCAACGGGTGATCGGCCAC
>CAXAVJ010000105.1:0-11446 GCA_963972065.1 uncultured Rhodospirillaceae bacterium | reverse complement strand
CATCTGGCGCAGGCCCTCGACATAGGTCGCCAGCCAGGACAGGCCATGGGCCGCCACTTGGTTGGCGTCGACCAGGGGGCCCGACACCTTGCCGTTTTCGCTGCACGTGTCGGTGACCTGGCGGCGGGCGGCGGCGAACACGTCGTCGGCCGCACCCTGGGCCTCGCGGCAAAGGGTCAAAAGATCGGGCAGCAGAATGCCGCCGCTGGGTGCGCTGGCGTCCATGACGCGTCTCCTTGATGTCAGGCGGCGGGGGCGCCGATGGGGTTTACGCCGAAATGCAATCCTCGAGGGTCCGGAAGCCGGGCCGCTTGGCTTGAACCAGGACCGCCATGTTACCGGGTTTGTGTTCGTTGCGGCGCATCTTCACATGAGCCGCCGGAATGTCGGCCCAGGAAAACACTTCGGACATGCAGGGGTCGAGCCGCCGTTCGATGACCAACTGGTTGGCCTGCGACGCCTGCAACAGGTTGGCGAAGTGGCTGCCCTGGATACGTTTCTGGCGCATCCACACGAACCGCGCATCCATGGTCAGGTTGTAGCCCGTGGTGCCGGCGCAGAACACGACCATGCCGCCGCGCTTGACGATGTTGCAACTGACGGGGAAGGTCGCCTCGCCCGGATGTTCGAACACGAAGTCGACGTCGTTGCCCTTGCCGGTGATGTCCCAGATGGCCTTGCCGAACTTGCGGGTCTCGGCCATGTATTCCTTGAAACCCGGGCCGTTGACCTCGGGCAGTTGGCCCCAGCAGTTGAAGTCCTTGCGGTTGATCACGCCCTTGGCGCCCAGGGACATGACGAACTCGCGCTTGTCCTCTTCCGAGATCACGCCGATGGCGTTTGCCCCGGACACGGCGCAAAGCTGCACGGCCATGGACCCCAGCCCGCCGGACGCCCCCCAGATCAGCACGTTCTGCCCCGGCCGCAGGATATGCGGGCGATGGCCGAACAGCATGCGGTAGGCGGTGGCGAGGACCAGGGTATAGCAGGCACTTTCCTCCCACGTCAGGTGGCGGGGCCGCTTCATGCACTGGCGGTCCTGGACACGGCAGAACTGGGCGAAGGAGCCGTCCGGCGTCTCATATCCCCAGATGCGCTGCGAGGTCGAGAACATGGGGTCGCCGCCGTTGCATTCCTCGTCGTCGCCGTCGTCCTGATTACAGTGGACCACGACCTCGTCGCCGACCTTGAAGCGTTTGACTTTGGCGCCGACGGCGTAGACCACGCCCGAGGCGTCGGAGCCCGCGATATGATACTCGGCCTTGTGATAATCGAAGGGCGAGATCGGCGTGCCGAGCGCGGCCCACACGCCGTTGTAGTTGACGCCGGCGGCCATCACCATGACCAGGACATCGTGGCTGTCCAGTTCGGGCACGTCGACGACCTCGACCTGCATGGCGGTATCGGGCTCGCCATGGCGTTCCTTGCGGATCGCCCAGGCGTACATCTGTTTCGGGACATGACCCAGCGGCGGGATTTCGCCGACTTCGTACAGGTCTTTCGTGGGCTGGTTCGGGTTCAATTCGATCACTTCGGCGGCATCCGACATTGCTGCCTCCTTCTCCACACAGTTACGCCATCCCCAACGGTCCGCGTTTTCGCCTGTATCTTAATGTTCGGCATGCGGCCATTTTTGTTGTCCTATTGGTCATATCCGCTTTACATTTTCTTCGCAATGCACAAAATTCTATCTTTCGTTTTGTGATTTAGATACGAAATAAAATTACAATAATTTTTAGGGAATGGCGAATTTCTGTCATTTTAAGGAGAAGGCGATGAGTGGCGAATTAGCAGGCGCAAAAGGCGATTCCGCTGCGGCGCAACAGGCGGCGGCGCGGGATAAGCCCTGGCTGTTCCGCACCTATTCGGGCCATTCCTCGGCCAAGGAATCGAACGCGCTGTACCGTTCGAACCTGGAAAAGGGGCAGACGGGCCTGTCCGTGGCCTTCGACCTGCCGACCCAGACCGGCTATGACGCCGACCATCCGCTCGCCAAGGGCGAGGTCGGCAAGGTCGGCGTGCCGATCTCCCATCTGGGCGATATGGCGCAGCTGTTCGACGGCATCCCGCTCGAACAGATGAACACCTCCATGACCATCAACGCGCCGGCGGCCTGGCTGCTGGCGCTTTACATCGCCGCCGCCGAACGCCAGGGGGTCAAGCGCGCCGACCTGGCGGGCACGACGCAGAACGACGTGCTGAAGGAATACCTCTCGCGCGGCACCTATATCTTTCCGCCGGCGCCGTCGCTGCGTCTGACGTCGGACACCATCGCCTTCACCTGCCGCGAGGTGCCCAAGTGGAACCCGGTCAACGTGTGCTCCTACCACCTGCAGGAAGCGGGGGCGACGCCGGTCCAGGAACTGGCCTATGCGCTTGCCAACGCGCAGGCGATTTTGGATACGGTCAAGGCCTCGGGTCAGGTATCGGATGAAGACTTCCCGCGTCTGGTCGGGCGCATCAGCTTCTTCGTCAACGCCGGCATGCGCTTCATCACCGAGCTGTGCAAGATGCGCGCGTTTACCGAGCTGTGGGACGACATCACGCGCAACCGCTATGGGGTTGAGGACGAAAAGTACCGCCGTTTCCGCTATGGCGTGCAGGTCAATTCCTTAGGCCTGACCGAACAGCAGCCGGAAAACAACGTCTACCGCATCCTGTTGGAAATGCTGGCCGTGACCTTGTCCAAAAACGCCCGCGCGCGCGCCGTGCAACTACCGGCCTGGAACGAGGCTCTGGGCCTGCCGCGCCCCTGGGATCAGCAATGGTCCCTGCGGTTGCAGCAGATCGTGGCGTATGAGACGGACCTGCTGGAATTCGGCGACATCTTCGACGGCTCCAAGGAAATCGACGCCAAGGTCGAAGACCTGAAGGGGCAGGCCCTGGCGGAACTGGCCCGCATCGACGCCATGGGTGGCGCCGTCCATGCGATCGAGGTCGGCTACATGAAACAGCGCCTGGTCGAAGCGAGTGCGAAGCGTCTGGCCGCGATCGAGGCGGGCGAGCAGATCGTGGTTGGCGTGAACAAATATCAGGAGGCCGAACCTTCACCCCTGGTCGGTCAGGCCGGCGCCATCGTCACCGTTTCGCCCGAGGCCGAAGCGGAACAGATTGCGTCCCTGGTTGCCTGGCGCGAGGCCCGTGACGACGCCAAGGTCGCGGCCGCGCTCAAGGCCCTGACCGAGGCCGCCAAGTCCGACGCCAACATCATGGAGCCCTCGATCCAATGCGCCCATGCGGGCGTGACCACCGGCGAATGGGGCCAGGCCTTGCGCGACGTGTTCGGCGAATACCGCGCGCCTACGGGCATTTCGGGCGCGGCCCTGGGCGTGGCGGGCGACATCACGGCCGTACGCAAGCGGGTCGAGGAGGTGTCATCCGCCCTCGGCCGCCGCATCAAGATACTGGTCGGAAAGCCCGGGCTCGACGGTCATTCCAACGGGGCGGAACAGATCGCGGTTCGGGCCAGGGACGCGGGGATGGAGGTCGTCTACGAAGGTATCCGCCTGACCCCGGGGCAGATCGTCGCCGCCGCGCGGGACGAGGCCGTGCATGTGGTGGGATTGTCGGTGCTGTCGGGATCGCACGTGGCGCTGGTCACGGACGTGATGGATCTGATGCGGGCCGAAGGCCTGGACGACATTCCCGTGGTCGCCGGCGGCATCATCCCGCCCGCCGACGCGGAAACCCTGAAGGCCGCCGGCGTCGCCCGCGTCTACACGCCCAAGGACTACGACCTGACGGCGATCATGGACCAGATCGTCGAATTGGCGGCGGAAGGTCTGAAGACGGCGGCGGAGTAAAAGTTGTATACTCTGTATCCTTGCCCACTTTTAGCATGATAAAAATACCCCATGGAAGATTTGGATGCAGAACGGCTGTATGAGCTTTTTCACCCATTCGCTGTCCAGCGTGTAAATGGTATCCGCGAAAATAATACGCGTTTTGTCCATTATACTAATGCCGAAGCTGCAATGAGCATTATCCGCAACCAAGAAATTTGGATGCGGAGGGTCACCTGTATGTCTGACTATTTAGAAGTCATGCACGGGCAAGGTTGTCTTTCGCATGCGTTTGACGGACAGGCCGGTAAGGATTTTTGGAAGATATTTGATGACGTTTCGGTTGATCTGAAAACGGAAGTATCGAAGCTTTTTGAAGGATGGCTGCCATCATTTTCGACTGAAACTTATATTACCTGCGTTTCTGAGCACCGAGACAAAGAGGACATAATTGGTCGATTGTCGATGTGGCGGGGATACAGTGGCCGTCAAGGCGTTGCGTTAGTTTTAAAAAACGATGTTTTCTTATCATCTGGAAATACTGTGGGTTTGGCCTCTAGCCCCGTGGAATACCTAGATGAAAATGATTTTAGCGCCCATTTAAGTGACATTGTTTTGAACATAAAAAATAATATTGATTTTATTAAAGGGAAAACGCCAGAAAATTTAAAATCTTATATATTTAATATGGTGAAGTTTGCCGTTTTAGCGACAAAACATCCTGGCTTTAAAGAAGAAAAAGAATGGAGGGTAATTTATTGCCCATTTTTGGAAAAAGAAAAAAAATTAGAAAAAGAAATACAAAGCATTAATGGCGTTCCCCAGGCCGTATATAAAATTCCACTCCGTAACATCCCGGAATTTGGGTTGGAAGGAATGGCAATCCCCCAATTATTGGATCGTATAATAATTGGGCCAAATGATTTTGGATGGCCTATGCGTGACGCATTCGTACAATTGCTTGCCGAATCTGGAGTTGAAAATCCTGAAGACCGGGTATTTGTCTCTAATATTCCAATTCGTTAGAGCTGTGTACAGTGAGGTAGTTTTTTTTATACCTCGCATTAGAACTACCATTCACCCGTCCAAGAACTTCAGATAGGTGTCATAGCAGGACATCAGGTCGTCGATGGCCGTGCCGCCGCGGTTCAGGGCGGCCATGCCTTGCTCCATGGTGAACAGGGTCATGGCAAGATCGGCGGCCGGAATGTCCGTGCGGATGTCGCCGGCCTGCTGACCGTTGCGGATGACCTGTTCGAACAAATCGCGCACTTCGACCTGAAGTCCCCGCAGGTACTCGGCCAATTCCGGATGATGGGGGGCCAGTTCCGCCGCGGTGTTGTAGACCATGCAGCCCTTGCGGCCTTCGTCCGAGGATACGAAGGCGTCGATATCGCGGAAATAGGCCTCAAGCGCCTGCCGTCCGGCGCCCGGCGTGCGCAGGGCCCGGCGCATTTCGTCCTTCTTGATCTGGATATAGCGCATCAGCGCCTGATGATAGATCGCGTCCTTGTTGCCGAAGGTCCCGTACAGCCCATAGCGGCTGACGCCTGTGTGGCGAACCAGGTCCTCCATGGAGGTATGCTGAAACCCGCGTTCCCAGAACAGGCGCATGGCCTTGTCGAGGGCGTCGTCGGGGTCGAATTCGCGGGTACGGGCCATGTAATCAGAATTTTCGTTCTGGTTCGCCGCGTCAATGGAATTGTTGGAAAAGACGCGGCGGGATTGGGTTGAAGGGGGATCAAACGGTCGGTTTGGCGCCCGGCAGCATGACGGGGATGGCATCGACGGCAGCCGACGGCGCCAGCGGGTTGTCGACCTGCGGCTTGGCGATCTGGGTCAGGTAGCGCGCGGCGCCGGCCTGAAATTCCTTGCGGATGTAACACCAGCTGACGAACAGGCCGCCGAACCGTTCGAAATACAAGATGTCTTCGTTCGCCTTGCATTCCTGCAGGTCGCGGGCCAGGTTGCGTGAGGTGCCGACATAGACCCAGGCAGGCCGCACGCCACCGTGCCAGATGATGAACACGGCGGTCTGTCCCTCCAGGTTCTGTTCCTGGGGGTCGAGATTGATGAAGCGGAAAAACTTGCCCTTTTCATTGCGCACCCAGTTGGGATCAACCGGCTTGCCCAATTGGCTCATTTTCTTCGCTGTATTAAAAAAGAACATGTTTTCTTCTCTTGCCTCGGAAATCCGGCTGAATTCCGAAGATGATCCTAATATGGGCCGGTAATGTGACGGCGAAAAGGGGCCCTGTCGATGGAATTTTTAGCCCTTTCCCTGGTGCTCGCAGCCATTGTCCTGGTTCTTGCCGGGACCATCCGGACCGGCGTTCCGCCCATGCCGACATCCCCCGCGGTCCGGGCCTGCATGTTCACCGTGATTGAGGGTCTTGAGCCGCGCTGTATTCACGAATTGGGGGCCGGATGGGGCGGTCTGGCGGCGGCCCTTGCCCGACGCTTTCCGGCTGCCCGGGTCATCGCCACCGAAGCCTCGCCCCTGCCTTGGGCGGTCTGCCGACTGCGCTGCGCCCTGTTCGGTCCGGCCAACCTGGAGGTCCGTTTTGGCGATGTCATGAAGACCGATTTTTCGGATGCCGATCTCGCGGTCTGCTTCCTCTGCCCGCCGGCCATGGCCAAGCTGGCCAGCCGGCTGGAGGATGGTCTGAAGCCGGGCGCTTGGGTGCTGTCCAACGCCTTCGCCCTGCCGGGTTGGACGCCGGTGAAGGAAGCGCGGGTCGACGACCTGCACCGCTCGGCGGTTTATCTGTATCGCAAGTGACTAGCCGGCGAGTGGCGCCGTCGCCTGTTTCAGCCAGGCCCGCGTCTTGGTGTTGACCAGGGGTGACAGGGCCTTGCGGACCCTTGCGTGATAGGCATCCAGCCAGGCCCGTTCCGCCGTGTTCAGCAGCGTCACCTCGATCAGATTGCGGTCGATGGGGGCCAGGGTCAGGGTCTCGAACGACAGGACATCGCGTTCCGCCCCCCGGGGTGCGGTGGCGGTGGTGACCAGGACAAGGTTTTCGATGCGGATGCCGTAGGCCCCGGTCTTGTAATATCCAGGCTCGTTCGAGATCACCATGCCCGGCTCCAGCGCGACGGTGCTGGGGGCCTTGGAAATGCGCTGCGGCCCTTCGTGGACGCTGAGGTAGCTGCCGACGCCGTGGCCCGTGCCGTGGTCGAAGTCCAGGCCCTCGGCCCAGAGGAACTGGCGGGCCAAGGGGTCCAATTGCGAGCCCGTGGTGCCCTTGGGAAAACGCGCCCGGGCCAGGGCGATATGGCCCTTGAGCACCAGGGTGAAGCGCGTGCGGGCCTCGCGGGGCGGGGCTTTCGGGCCGATGGCGACGGTGCGCGTGATGTCCGTGGTGCCGTCCAGGTATTGGGCCCCGGAATCGACCAGATAGACGTCGCCCGGGCGCAGCCGCCGATCGGATGCCGGGGTCGCCTTGTAATGCACGATGGCGCCGTTGGGGCCGCTGCCGGAAATGGTATCGAAGCTGAGGTCGCGGATCAGGTCGTTTTCCTTGCGGAAGGCATAGAGCTGGTCCGAGGCGTCGAGCTCGCTGATCCCGCCCCGGGGCGCTTCCGTCGACAGCCAGGCGAGGAATTTCACCACCGCAGCACCATCACGGAGATGGGCGGCGCGCATGCCCGCGATCTCTGTGTCGTTCTTGCAGGCCTTGGGCAGGATGCACAGGTCCGGACCGCGCTCGATCACGGCACCACCGTCGGCCAGGCGGGCGGCGATCCACATCGGGTCGGCCATGGGATCGATG
Organism: uncultured Rhodospirillaceae bacterium; assembly: GCA_963972065.1. Taxonomy (GTDB): domain Bacteria; phylum Pseudomonadota; class Alphaproteobacteria; order Rhodospirillales; family Casp-alpha2; genus UBA1479. The sequence goes on along the minus strand of CAXAVJ010000105.1, from coordinate 3,888 downwards.
CGGACTTTCGCGTGTTTCGCGGCCAGTCGGTCGAGCAGGGGGCCAAGGGCGTCCGGCGCCTTGATCCGCACGTCCTTGCCGAGGTGGCGGGCCATGGCCGCTGGGATTTTAGCCGGATCGATGAACCAGTCGACGGTGGCGTCTTTATGAATCACGGCGAAGCTGAGGGCGAGCGGCGTGCGCGGCACGTCGGTCCCCCGCACGTTCAACAGCCAGGCGATGGAATCGGGGGCGGATAGGATTTGGGCACCCTGGCCCTGGGACTTCAGCATTGCGGCGAGGGTTCGCCGCTTATCCGCCGACCCCAGCCCCGCGTACTTCAGGGGATGGGCGCGTACAGGGGCGGCGGGGCGCGCGGGCTGATCGGCCCAGACGGCGTCGATGGGGTTGCCGTCCACGGGCACCAACTCGCCGCCGGCCTGCTGGCAGGCCTCGCGGAACCGGGGCACCTGGGTCGGCGTCAACAGCCAGGGATCGTACCCCAGTTTGCCGCCCTTGGGCAGGGCTTCGGCGATCCAGTCAACGGCGGGTTCCTGCGTGATGTGGCGCAGGTCGTACAGGCCCCCATCGACCTGTTTCGCCGCCTGCAGGGTGTAGCGGCCGTCACTGAATAATGCCGCCCGGCGGGTCAGCACAACCGCCATCCCGGCCGATCCGGTGAACCCGGTCAGCCAGGCCAGGCGTTCGGAGCGGGGGGCGACGTATTCGCCCTGGTGTTCGTCGCCGCGCGGCACGATGAAGCCGTCGAGACCCCGTTTCGCCAGTTCGGCGCGCAACAGCGTCAGGCGTTCGGCAGCGGGCGGTGGTGTGATCGCCGTGCGGGAAGATCCCCGGCGGGGTTTGGCGAGTGATGATGCGTCCATGAGGACAAGCTAGGAAGCCCCGGCCCGGGTGGCAAGCGGAGACATGCGGGGCAGAGGGCTGGCTGTGATATTTCGCACAATCAGTCATGCGTTTAATGCAATGCTGCGGTGCAGCATTTGCGGTTTTCGCATGCAGAGGACAGGCATAGGTTCCGCTCAACACGTCGTCGGCAATGTCCATTCAGGGCCCGCCCACGACCTCAATTCAGGAGTAACGACCATGGCGCCCTACAGCCAAACTGATCTGTCCGTTCAGGACCTCATCGAACAAGCCCGTATTTTGCGGGCGCAGGCTTTCGCGCGGATCTGCAAGCAGGCGGTCCAGGCGCTTGTTCCGGCGCGGTCCCCGAAGCAGACCGCACCGGCCCAGCAGGATCTCTTCCAGCAGCCGGCCTTGATGCAGGAAGACAGCTATTTCCTGCCGCTGGTCAACGGCGTGCAGTCCCTTATCCAGGGGTTGGTCATCGGTCTGCGCCGCAGCGCCATGCGCCGCCAGTTGCTGGCCCTCGACGACCGCATGCTGCGTGACATCGGCATCCGCCGCGATGACATTACCGCCCTCGTCGCCGGGGCCTTCTCCGGCAACGACCGGGTGCCGGCCTCCGCCCGTAGCGCGGCTGAACTTTATTACCTCGTTCCGGCGGCGTCGCAGCCGACAGGCCGCGGCAACGATCGCCTGGCCGCCTAAGCCAGCGCGAATCGCAGACAAGAAAACGGCGGCGCCCAACGCGGGGCGCCGCCGTTTTTGTTTGTCCGCGCCGATGGCATGAACCACGCGCGGGACCGCCGGCCGATTCCTAGTCGAACAACGAGCGGCTGGTTCGTCGGTAGCCCCGGTTTTCCATGCAGGACACGAACATCCGGTCGGTCTGGCGCGACAGATCATAGCGTGCCATGGCGGCGTCGTATTCGCTGCCGATCAGGGGGCCGGTGTCGGGTTGCGGCAGGGGTTGGCGTTTCAGGATGCGGTCGGCCTCCCGGCGCGCCAGGGATCGGCATTCCTGGCGGTCGAAGACAAGCTGATCCTCGGAGCCGCCGGGCAGGGTCCATTCGGTGACGCTGCACGCGCTCAGACCCAGTACCAGGGCGCCCGCGCAAATGAACTTCAGGCTTTGTATTGTCATGTTCCCATCCTAACGCGTTCGCCGCCGGCGATAAACCAGGGCGGCCGGACCGCTGTTCAGCCGCCTTTGGCCCCGCCCAGGCAGGCGCGGATGAAAGCCTTGATCTCCGGGGTGTCCCATTCGGCGATGCCTTCAAGGCGACCCTTCTCGCGGCCTTCGGCGTCATAGATGATCGTCGTCGGCAGGCCGCGCACCTTGTTGGCGCGGGCGAAGGTGCCCTTGGGGTCCAGATGGATCGCCAGATTCTTGTATCCCTGTTTGTCGAAGAACGGTTTGACCACCTCCAGGCCGCCCCGGTCCTGACTGACGGCGATGACCGGAATGCCGTCCTGGGCCAGATCGGCCTTCAACGCGTCCAACTGCGGCATTTCCTTGATGCAGGGGGCGCACCAAGTGGCCCAGAAATTGATCACTACGCCTTTGCCTCGGGCCAGTTCCGCCACGGTAACAGGCGTCCCCCCGGCGGTCTGTAGCGGCGCCGTCACGGGCGCGCCCGCCGGTTCCGCCGCCTTGAACTTGGCCAAGGCCGGCGGCGGTGCGGGGCAAGCGGTCTCCGCCCCCCTTGCAATGCCGCCGGGAATGATGAAAATCGCCCCACTCAACAAGACGGCGGTGGCCAGGGTCCGCAGGAATGTCGCGGGCGCAAGGGCATTACGGGTGGTCTGGATGTGGGTCCGGGTCATCATGCGGGTTCACTGTCCGTTTACGTTGATCGTCTACACCATCGCCTTGGACTTAAGGAGATAGCCATGGCGCGCACTACGGGCAAGTCCGGATCGGGCGGAAACGACGTTTCCGGCGCCTCGACCATCTGGGGCGGGCGCTTCGATGCCGGTCCCGACGCCATCATGGAGGAAATCAACGCCTCCATCGAATTCGACAAGCGGCTGGCGAATGAAGACATCGCCGGATCGACCGCCCATGTCCGCATGCTGGCCAAGCAGGGCATCGTCGGGCAAGCCGACGCCGACGCCATTGCCGACGGGCTGGCCGCCGTGCAGGCGGAAATCGCCGCGGGTGATTTCGAATTCAAGCGTGCTTTGGAAGACATCCACATGAACGTGGAAAGCCGCCTGGCCGCGCTGATCGGCGCGCCGGCGGGCCGCCTGCACACGGCGCGGTCGCGCAACGATCAGGTGGCGACGGATTTCAAACTCTGGGTGCGGGGCGCCATCGACGCCCTGGACGCGGGCGTCAAGGACCTGCAGGCAGCATTGATCGACCGCGCCGAGGCCGAGGCCGCGACCGTGATGCCCGGCTTCACCCATCTGCAAGGGGCGCAGCCGGTGACCCTTGGACATTATCTGTTGGCCTATGTGGAAATGCTGGGCCGCGACCGCAGCCGCCTTGCCGACGGCCGCAGGCGCCTGAATGAATGCCCGCTCGGCGTGGCGGCGCTGGCCGGTACTTCGTTCCCCATCGACCGCCACATGACGGCGGCGGCGCTGGGTTTCGACCGGCCGACGGCCAATTCCCTGGATACCGTGTCGGACCGCGACTTCGCGTTGGAATTCCTGTCGACGGCGACGATCCTCGCCGTGCATCTGTCGCGATTTGCCGAGGAAATGGTGATCTGGTGCTCGCAGCAGTTCGGCTTCGCCCAGTTCACGGACGCGTTCTCGACCGGATCGTCGATCATGCCGCAGAAGCGCAACCCGGACGCGGCCGAACTGGTGCGGGCCAAGGTCGGGCGCATCGCGGGGGCGTTCCAGGGCCTGGTCATCGTCATGAAGGGCCTGCCGCTGACCTACGGCAAGGACATGCAGGAAGACAAGGAAGCCGTGTTCGACGCCGCCGACAACGTGGCCTTGGCCGTGGCCGCTGCGGCGGGCATGGTGCGCGACGTGAAGTTCAACAAGGACCGCATGGCGGCCGACGCATCGCGCGGATTTGCCACGGCG
>CAXAVJ010000104.1:0-11471 GCA_963972065.1 uncultured Rhodospirillaceae bacterium | reverse complement strand
CGGGTGCCTTCGGCGGCATCCTCGACGATACCGATCTGCGACAGGCGGCGGTCGAGGGCGGCGGGGGCCTTCACGACCTCCGACAGGGCACGCACCCCGGCGGGCAGGGCCGGGGCCGTCGCCATGGGGCCCAAGGCGCGCCAACCGATGACGGCGCCGTCGTCGTCGCCCATGGCGGGCGCCGAAAGATCTTCGCCCAGGGCGGCGCCCAGGGCATCCTCGAACCCCTTGTCGACGCTGATCTGGTCGAGCATCGGCGGCAGGTCCGTTTCCGGCCCGGTGGCGAGGACGCGCTCAAGGGTGCGGATTTCGGTTTCCAGGGCGGTCTGCTCGGTCGCCTTTTCGCGCGCGGCCTGGGCTGTCTGTTCCGATGTCTGATCGGCTTCGGCGCGGGCGGCTTCCGTCTTGGTCAGGGTTTCGCGGGCGGTGTCGGCGGCGGTGCGCGTGGTTTCGACGGCGGCATCGGCCTGAGCCAGATCGACCAGATCGGCGGACCGGGATTCCAGTTCGGCCTTCTGTGCCTCGGCGTCGGCGGCGCGCTGGGCCAGCCGGTTCAGGCGGTTTTCAAGTTCGGCCAGGCGCTGATTCAGGGCATTGCGGCGGGCTTCGGCGGCGGCCAGATCGTTGGTGTCGCGGTCGACTTCGCGGTCCATCTCGGTGACGGCCACGTCGGCGGCGGCGCGGGCCTCGGCGGCGGCCGTCAGGTCGTCGGCTTCCTGTGTCTGGGCGGTCTCGATGTCCTGCTTTTCGGCGGCCAGACGCTGGATGGCCTCGGCGGCGTCGGTCATCAGGCCCTGTTCCCGCTCGCGGTCGCGGGTGGTCTGCTCCAGACGGCCTCGGGTTTCGGTCATGGTCTGGGTGATGCGGGCTTCTTCTTCGTCCAGGCCTTCACGGGCCAGGGTCAGGCGCTGCAGTTCCGCCGCCACCTGGGCCTCGCCCTGGCGCAGTTCGGGCAGGCCCTCGGCGGCCTGGGCCTGGCGGGTCGTCGCCTGGGCGGCACGCTGGGTCAGCTCGGTGACCGCGTGTTCGGCTTCCTTCAGTTGCGCACGGGCCGTGTCGCGGGCGGTTTCCGCGTTGGACCACAGGATATGAAACAGGGTCGCCTCGGCCTTGCGGATATGGTCCGACAGATTGCGGTAGCGGGTCGCCTGGCGGGCCTGTTTCTTCAGGTTGTTCATCTGGGCGTCCAGGGTGACCAGGATGTCGTCCAGACGTTCCATATTGGCTTCGGCGCCCTTGAGGCGCAGTTCCGCCTCGTGGCGGCGCGAATGCAGGCCGGTGATGCCGGCGGCCTCTTCTAGTAGAAGGCGGCGCTGTGCCGGTTTGGCGTTGATCACGGTGCCGATGCGGCCCTGGCTGACCAGGGCGGTCGAGCGCGCCCCCGTCGCCTGATCGGCGAACAGCAGCTGCACATCGCGGGCGCGGACTTCCTTACCGTTGATGCGGTAGTTCGATCCCTTTTCGCGTTCGATGCGGCGGGTGACTTCCAGCTCGTCCGCATCGTTGAACTGGGCCGGGGCCTTGCGTTCGGTATTGTCGAGGGTCAGCGTCACCTCGGCGATGTTGCGCGACGGCCGGTCTTGGGTGCCGGAGAAAATGACGTCTTCCATCTCCGTGCCGCGCATCTGCTTGGCCGATGTCTCGCCCATCACCCATTTCAAGGATTCGACCACGTTCGACTTGCCGCAGCCGTTCGGACCGACCACGCCCGTCAGGCCCGGTTCGATGAACAGCTCCGTGGGGTCAACGAAGGATTTGAACCCCAAAACGCGGATTTTCTTGAAATTAAGCAAGTCGCCTCGCCGATCCTGGTTGCCTGTTTGCGCCGATTATTTCTTCAGGGCACGTTCGATGATTTCCTCGAACACCTTGAAGTCCTGCGCGCCCGAAACCTTTTCCCCGGCGACGATGAAGAACGGCGTGGAATCGACGCCGTGCTCCTTGTTGCCCGCTTCGGCGGTCTTCTGGATGCCCTGCAAAAGGTCTTCGTTGCGCAGGCAGGCGTCGACCTGGGCTGGCGACATGCCGCCTTTCTTGGCCGTGGCCTGGATGGCGGCAAGGCCATCCGGTGCCTGGCTCCAGATCGCCTGATCGCGGAACAGGATGCTGAGCATGGCGAAATAGCGCACGGGGCCGGCACAACTGGCGACCATATGCGCCGCCAGGGCGCGCTGTCCTAAGGGAAAGTCGCGGAAGATCAACTTCACCTTGCCCGTGTCGATGTACTTTTCCTTGATCGTGGGCAGGGTCTTTTCATGGAATTCGCGGCAATGGGGGCAGCTCAGCGAGGCATACTCGATCATCGTCACCGGCGCGTCGGCCTTGCCGAGCACCTTTTCCGCCAACATGTCCTGAGCGCTCTGCGCCTGTGCCGGGCCCGCGAAGGGGCCGGAAAGGGCCAAAATCAGTGTCATTGCGAGCGCAAGACCTTGTGCTAATCGCAGCAAATTAACCTCCTGATACACAAGATGTTGATGACTATAGAATCGGCCCCGAGACGGAGTCGACTCCTTTTGCTAAATCGTTGATATGGGCCGCCGATCCGCAATTTATCCACCGTCCCCACGGCGCCGCCGGACGGCCTGTCCCAGGCCTTCGAGGGCGCGGCGCAGGTCCGGATCGGTCACGGCCTTCAGGTCGTGCTCCAGCGCCGCCCGTTCGGCCGGGCTCAGCGTTCGGGGCGGGGTCGGGGTGGTGTCTTCGCGCGGCGGCAAGGGACGCTGGAAAATGTGGATGCCCCTGACGGCGCCATAGCCGAAATAGGTGTTCACCTTTTCCACGATCAGGGGCTCCAGGTGCTGGACTTCGGTCGCCACGGCGGAATTGCCGGCCTGCAGGTGCAAAAGCCCGCCCGTGCGCTGGCCGCGGGGGAAGATGATGCGGTCGGGCAGGGTGTGGCGGGCCAGCAATTCACCGGCGATTTCCGGCCAATGGCGCAGGATATCCCCCTGGGCGAAGCCGCGCTTGCCATAGGCGGTGGCGGTCACCTTGCCCAGCGCCTGGCCGACGGCGCGGACACCGCCTTTGCGGCGGCGGGGCGGCTTGGTCGCTTCGTCGTCCTGGGCCATGGTGTTCCTTTCGGGCCGTCGCCGCCCTTTTCCGCGTCCCGGCGGCGTGGCATTAACGGGGGATGCATTTAAGAGTGCCGACCCAGGGCCCCGCAAGGGCCAGCCGGTGGAAGCCGGGGGATAACACGGATATTGCCGGAACCGGGAGCCTGCCATGAGCCTTTCGTCCGCCAATGATGCCCTGACCGGGGCGTTGCTGGGCTGGTATGACCGCCACCGGCGGATATTGCCGTGGCGGGCACCCGCGGGCCGGCGTGCGGACCCTTACCACGTCTGGCTGTCCGAGATCATGTTGCAGCAGACCACCGTGGCGACCGTAAAAAGCTATTTTGACGACTTTGTGGCGCGCTGGCCCCGGGTGGAGGACTTGGCGGTGGCGGACCTGGACGCGGTGCTGCACGCCTGGCAGGGGCTGGGATATTACGCACGTGCGCGCAACCTGCACAAATGCGCGCAGGCTGTCGCCGGGGATCACGGCGGCCGGTTTCCCGATACGGAAGCAGGGCTTTTGTCCCTGCCCGGCATCGGCCCCTATACGGCGGCCGCGATCGCCGCGATCGCCTTCGATATCCCGGCGTCGCCGGTGGACGGCAACATCGAACGAGTCACCGCACGTCTGCGCCGCATCACCGAGCCGCTGCCCGGTGGGAAAACGTCGATCCAGGCGGCAGTGCGGGACCTGACCCCCAGCCGCCGGCCCGGCGATTTCGCCCAGGCGATGATGGATCTGGGGGCCATGGTCTGCACGCCGCGGGCACCGAAATGCGGTCTCTGCCCCTGGCACGATCCATGCGCGGCGCGGGCGGCGGGGATTGCGGCGGACCTGCCCGCCCGGGCCCCGAAAAAGGCCAAGCCGACGCGCCACGGTGTCGTGTTCTGGATCAAGGATGCGAAGGGCCGGGTGCTGCTGCGCCGACGGGCGGAGAGGGGACTTCTGGGCGGCATGATGGAAGTGCCGTCGACGGATTGGCGGGATGACCCCTGGGAGGCGGATGAGGCCGCCGGCGAGGCTCCCGTGGCGGCCGACGGCTGGCAGGCCGCTGGCGAGGTTCGCCACACCTTCACCCATTTCCATCTGCGTCTCGCGGTGGTTTGCGGGACGGTGGCAGGCGGAGCCGCCGCTGACGGCATCTGGGTGCATCCCCGCGACTTCGGTGCCCAGGCGCTGCCGACCCTGATGAAGAAGGTGGCGAAGGCCGCTTTGGGCCGCGCGCCCGGCGGAGAGCGGTCTTCCTAGGACGGTACGATGGCGCGGCGTTTGCTGCGGCAGACCCGGAGCCACCTGTAGAGCGGCGCAAGCAGATGACGGGCATGACGCTTGGCATCGACGATGATTATGCCGTCAATGACATTCAACGTGTGTACGCCGTGCCGATAATAGGAGGTTGGATCGGGTTCGATCCGTGCGATGGGGGTTTCCCCGAATTTGGTCGGCGTCAAGATGTCGATCCGGTTCAGCACGATGGCCGCGCCATAGGTCGTCGAACAGTCCTGTGTCGGTCGAACAAGTTGATCTTGCCACAAGAACGGTGTGCCGCCAGGGCGGCTTGACGTAATGTCGATCTTGATCGGATTTCGTTCATGGGGCGTCCACGGCCCGAAGCAGTCCGGCGCGTGCCAGGCATGCAACATGGCGTTCGATTCCTGATCCGCCTTCATTCCGAAAAGCCAGTAGCGGCCCTCGTGAAGGAATATCGTGCCGTCGGATAGGGGAACGCCCTCCAACCCCTTGAGGGGGCAACCATCACCGACCCATTGCGGTGAATTTCTATCCACGGGAAATGCCGTGGGGCAGGCCATTTCGGACAATTCCGGTACGGCATAATGCTGACCGTCTTTTTCAATCAGGTATGGGTAGGATGCGTGATAGGAAAAGTCGCCGATGACGTCTTCTGTCCCGTTCACGTTTCGGACAATACGCCCCTTGCCTTTCCGGTAATCGAACGTTTCGTATAGTAGGACGGTCTCGCCCTGTTCGGTGCGCCAGCCGAACGGGTCGGCGCGGAAACAAAGCGTCCGGTTGCGCGGCAGCCAATTCACCCGGCTCATGAAGTCGCGATCGAATACCTGCGCCGGGTCACCCATCACGGTGCCGACGTTCCATTCTTCGGCCGTAAAAAGGTCGATTGCCATGGCCGCTATATTAGTCAAGGTGGCGATCTGTAGCCGCCATGGGGCCGGTGCCGTACCGCTTGTCGGGGTGACTCTCTGGTCATCGCCGTCGGATTGAATGCGGGGGCTCAAAAGCGCATCGCCGAACCAGTCCGCCGCCGCGTTCTTGACGGCGGAAACGGAGCGGTCCGGTGTCTTTCGGCGCCGCAAACAGTGGCGGCGGAGTGATCTGGCGGAGTCGTCGCCAGCCCGCCATTCGACAAGGCGAATCTCAATGAAGGGCTCATGGGAAAGGAACCCTGATTTGATGCTGTTGGATAAATCAAAGCGGCATTTCGGGCCGTGACAAAGCAGCCAGACAGGAACGCCGAGACGTTCCGCCAAATCGATGCCCGCACCGCGTTCCGACAGATCGACCAGCAACTCGACGCCCTTCCAATGCACAGGGGACATTTGATCTTCGCTGTCCGTCGGCCGGACCACGACGGTTCGTCCCGCGGTTTCAAGCGCGGTCTGAACGGCCAACTCCCATTCCGTCGATCGGGATGAACTGGTCAAAAGAGCAATTGGGGATGCCATCGTCACGTCACCGGAGGCTGGGGGCGAAGGTGACGATCTCGGTAAACAGGCTGTCGATCTGGTCGGGCAGAACGCCGGTCCCGCGATACAGGATGGGTTCCTTCCGCCGTTCCGCAATCGCCCAGGGCGGCCGTTCGGCATAGCGGCGTTTTTCAACTGCCGTGAGGGGAAACCCGAAGCGCGTTAGGGCAAGGTGGGAGAACGCCGGGAGGCATCGCTCCAACAGGGTGTAGTCGCTTGCATAGACGACGCGTGCGACCGGGACCCTATGCCAGCGGCTGCGTATAAAAGCGATATGGCAGAATGCATTGTCCGGTCCCAGCAATCCCACATGTCCGACGCTCGGCATGTCTGAATGTGCGCGAAAATTTTCGAGCGCGTCACCGGACAGGTGCTTGTCGATATCTTCGATTTCACTGAACGCGCCACGTCGCCATCGCGGCAAATTAGGGATGATCCATTCGGTCGTGTCGATGGATTGGAAACCAATCCGCAAAAAGACCTTGATCGTCCGCGGCTCGGGTGAATGGGTGGCATAAACCGCATCGTTGTCGCTCACCGCCGTGCGGAGAAGTTGGACGCCAAGTCCCTTGCCTTCGTCCAAGTCGACGTACCAACTTGTCAGGTTGCGACTGTCGCGGATGTCTCCGCCATAGCGTCGGCGAGAGCGCAGCATGCAAATGACGCCCTTGACCGCGCCGTCGGCCACGATCATCTGTCCGAAGCCGTCTCCGGCGCCGGGCCAGTCAGGGGTGAGCACTTCACGCCAGTTCTCCGAGCTGCGGTTCGGATCAATCCGATGCAGGAATTCGCAAACCGCGGGCAAATCCCCTTCGTGGATCGGTTCGATCTCGGCGCTATTGCGGGACAAACGACGGTCTTCCTTGCCTGGGCATGCGGCCTCCTTCAGCCTGAACGGGCCCAAGTATGATGTGGTTGACCCAAGTCCAGGCCACGTTGGACAAAACCGTAAGCAGGTGAGTTGGGGTGGTAAAGCGGTAATTAGTGACGATCGGCCACACGCCGCGTCAGGTTGGCCTAAACGCAAATGTCATGAAATGGCTGTGGGGGTCCGGACCGTAGCCGGGGATGGGGTCGCATTCTATGAAACCGGCGTCCGCATAAAGCCTGCGCGCCGCTTCGAAGGCTCGGGAATTGCCTGTTTCCAGGCTGAGCCGTTGGTAGCCGCGACGCCGTGCTTCGGCCAGGATATGGGTCAGCATGGCGCGCCCGTACCCCTTGCCCCGGAATCGTGCCAGGGTATGCATGGATTTGATCTCGCCGTGGCGCGGGTCGAGTTCCTTGAGCGCCCCGCAGCCGACGATCTCTTCCCCGTCCCAGACGGACCAGAACGTGACATCGGGCGCGGTCAGGCCGGACAGGTCCAGGGCATAAACGCTTCCGGCCGGCGTCTGGCTGAACATCTGGTCGAGATGTGCCCGGATCACGCCGCGCACCGCGTCACCTGTCAGGTCGTCCTCGCGGATATCCACCGGGTGCCTGCCGACGGGTCAGTCGTCGTAGGCCATCAACGCGCTGAACGGAATGTCCAGTTTGTCGCGGCCCTTCAGGAAGGTCAGCTCGATCAGACAGGTCGCGCCCACGACCTCGGCCCCCGCACCCCGTAATAGATCGATGGACGCGGCCATGGTGCCGCCGGTTGCCAGCAGGTCGTCCATGACCACCACGCGCTGACCCGGTTCGATGGCGTCCTTCTGGATCTCGAGGGTGTCGGTGCCGTATTCCAGGGAATATTCATGGGCGATGGTCTCGCCGGGCAGCTTGCCCTTCTTGCGCACCATGATGAAGCCGCAACCCAGCCGGGAGGCCAAGGGGGCGGCCGTCAGGAAGCCGCGCGATTCGATGCCGACAAGAAGGTCCGGCCGAAATCCGGAGACGATCTTGGCCAGGCGGCCCAAGGCCACCTGCCAGGCGTCGGGATGCCGCAGCAAGGTTGAAATGTCATAAAACAAAATACCGGGAATGGGAAAATCGGGAATGCCCCGGATGTGGTCTTTCAGGTCCATGTGTTCCCCCCTGGGAAAAATCTATCTGGGTGAATGTCCGGCGCATCCTATTGGATTGACGCGCGGCCATGCAATCGCGTCCTATGGTCGAGTGGGTTGCGGATCGGATTGCCTGATGACCAACGTTTTCTACCGCGAACTTAAATCCGACATGCCGGTCGCCGTGAAAGGCGACGGCATCTACCTGATTGACGCGACCGGCAAGCGCTACCTGGATGCGTCCGGCGGGGCCGCCGTGTCCTGCCTGGGGCATAGCGATGCCGACGTCGTTCAGGCGATCAAGGATCAGGCCGACAAGGTTGCCTTCGCCCATACGGGCTTCTTCACCACCCAACCGGCGGAAGACCTAGCCGAATTTCTGGTCGGCGCGGCGCCGGACGGCATTTCGATGGTCTATTTCCTGTCCGGCGGGTCCGAGGCGGTGGAGGCGGCGCTCAAGATGGCGCGCCAGTATTTCCTGGAAACGGGGCAGCCCGAACGTACGAAGTTCATCGCCCGGCGCCAGAGCTATCACGGCAATACCCTGGGCGCGCTGTCCGTCGGTGGCAACATATGGCGGCGCGAGCCCTATAAAGAGATGCTGATGCCGGCCTCGCACATCGCGCCCTGCTATCCCTACCGCGAGATGCGGGACGGCGAGAGCGAGGCGGAATACGGCCTGCGCATCGCCGACGAACTGGAAGCCGAAATCCTGCGTCTGGGCCCGCGCAATGTGGCCGCCTTCATCGCCGAGACCGTGGGCGGGGCGACGGCCGGCGTGCTTGCCCCCGTGCCCGGATACTTCAAGCGCATCCGCGAAATCTGCGACAAGTACGGTGTGCTGATGATCCTGGACGAGGTGATGTGCGGCATGGGCCGCACGGGCACCCTGTTCGCCTGCGAACAGGATGGGGTCGCGCCGGACATCATCTGCATCGCCAAGGGCCTGGGGGCAGGCTATCAGCCAATTGGTGCCACCCTGGTGTCGGATACGATCTACCGCGCCTTCAAGGACGGCTCGGGCGCCTTTCAGCATGGCCATACCTACATGGGGCATCCCATGGCCTGCGCCGCGGCCCTGGCGGTTCAACGCAAGGTGCGGGACGCGGGCCTGCTGGATAATGTTCAGCGCATGGGAACCCTGCTGGTCGATCAGTTGCATGACCGCCTGGGCAACCATCCCCACGTCGGCGACATCCGAGGGCGCGGACTGTTCCAGGGGATCGAATTGGTCGCCGACCGGGCGACCAAGGAAACCCTCAACCCGACCCTGAAGGTCCATGCCCGGGTGAAGAAGGCGGCGTTCGAACGCGGGCTGATCTGCTATCCCGCCGGTGGCACGGCGGACGGTGCGCGCGGCGACCATATTTTGCTGGCGCCGCCCTTCATCATCGACATGACTCAGGTCAAGGACCTGGTCGAACTGTTGGGCGAATCTATTGACGCAACGTTGAAGGAGATGGGGATCATGTGATCCGGGGGGAGGAACCGGATTCATCAAAAGAGGGGCAACCGAATTATGGTCATCCAGGGCGGTCCGGGCGGAGCCCGGTTCAAGTGGGCGGTCGCGAACGGCGTCGTGATGGCCGGTTGCGCCGTGCTTCTGACCTGGGTCGTTCTTGCCCCGGCCCAGGCAAAATCCCTGACCATCGGCACCGGCAGCAACGGCGGCATCTATATCCAGCTCGGCAAGGCGATTTGCGATGTCGTGCGGCGGGAAATGCGCGGCACGAAATGCAGCGCGGTGACGAGCAAAGGGTCCATCGACAACATCATCGGCATCAAGAAGGGCGCCTACGATCTGGGCATCGTCCAGTCGGACGTCCAGTACCATGCGGTCAAGGGAACAGGCACCTTCGCCAACATCGGTGCGGTCAAGGGAATCTACAGCCTGTTTTCCGCCCATCCGGAATCACTGGCCGTCATGGCCAGGAAGGATAGCGGGATCAACGGGCTGAGCGATATCGCAGGCAAGCGGATCAATATCGGCAAGGTGACGTCGGGCACCAACGCGACCATGCGGCTTTTGTTCGATGCCATGGGCCTGCCGCTCAACAGTTTCCCTCTGGTCGCGACCCTCAAGGTTACGGATCAATACAATGCAATCTGCGGACGTAAGGTCGACCTTACGACCTTTCTTGCAGGGCACCCCAACGGCATCTTGAACAAGCTGATCAAGCTTTGCGACATCGGGTTCATCCCCGTATCGGGCGCCGCCGCGGACCGGCTGATTTCATCCAATCCCTATTACGTACACGCGCTGATCCCAAAGGAAGCCTATAGCGGCCTGACGGCGGATGTCCCGACGGTCGGTCTTGTCGCGACGGTCATGGCCGGGGCCCAGCTGGATTCCGCGACGGCCTATCAATTGACCAAGGCGGTGTTCGAGAACCTGCATTTCATCACGTCAAAGCATCCGGCATTCTACCGGCTGTACCCTCTGGAAATGGCACGCAAGGGCCTCACCGCGCCCCATCATCCGGGGGCGGCGCAGTATTTGCGGGAGGTCGGGCGTCTGCCTTGAGGTCATGTGTTTTCGTTTTTCTTCCGAACAATTCCGCACAGCATAAGACAAGGTTAATCTTCGCCGTTGGCCTTTCCCGGCGATGTGTTACACTTTGCCGCAACGACATGGATCAGGGAATCACATGGAATTTTCAGGGGGCAGTCTGAATAAGACGCCAACGGTGAAAGTTTGTGCACCGGTGCCGGTAGTCGGCCCTGTTCCTTGGTATACCAAGCCCTTCGCTGGCTCTGCCCGGCGGGAATCTATCCATTCACTCAGCGAAATTCGGTCCCGCGGGACAACTTCGGGGGCTGCGGCCCCAGGTTCTTGCGCGCCGATACGCCGGGTTTGCTCCCGGCGGATCACCCGGACGTCCGCATCGGCCCCGTATCGGGGTGGACGCGGATCCTGGGACTCCCTCAGCCGAACGGCGCGGCTTGTGCCGCGTCCCGGCGTTCATTCATGACCCAACCCGATAAAATCCAAGGAGGAATGGAAATGTTCCTGAGAAAAACTTTGGCCGCGACCGTCGCCGTCGCCGCAATGGCGGCGACCTTCGGCGGCGCCCAGGCAGCGGACGAAAAGTTCATCACCATCGGCACCGGCGGGCAGACCGGCGTCTACTTCGTCGTCGGCCAGTCGATCTGCAAGCTGGTCAACCGCAACACGTCGAAGCACGGCATCAAGTGCACGGCGCCGTCGACCGGTGGTTCCATCGCCAACATCAATGCCATCAAGGCCGGCAACCAGGACATGGGCGTGGCCCAGTCGGATTGGCAGTATCATGCCTATCACGGCACGTCGAAGTTCAAGGACGATGGCGCCTACAAGGATCTGCGGTCGGTGTTCTCGGTGCACGGCGAGCCGTTCACCGTGGTCGCGCGCAAGGATTCCGGCGCCACCAAGTTCGATGATCTGAAGGGCAAGCGGGTCAATGTCGGCAACCCCGGTTCCGGCCAGCGCGCGACCATGAGCGTCGTGCTCGAAGCTCTCGGCTGGGACGAGTCCGCATTCTCTCTGGCGTCCGAGCTGAAGTCCTCGGAACAGGCGGCGGCGCTCGGCGATAACAAGGTCGACGCCATCGTGTTCACGGCGGGCCATCCGAACGGCTCGATCCAGGAAGCGACGACCACCACCGACGCGCTCCTGATCCCCGTGGTCGGTCCGGCCATCGACAAGCTGGTCGCCGACAATCCCTAC
>CAXAVJ010000103.1:0-11512 GCA_963972065.1 uncultured Rhodospirillaceae bacterium | reverse complement strand
CGCCTGCGCCTGCCGGTCAGCTTCGGCGGCCATCTGACGCCGCTGACGGGTGCCGGAGGGGGAGCAGTGCATGTGCTGGGGTCGTCCTACCGGCGCTGGGACCTGGCAGGCCAGGGCGACGGCTGGCGCGGGCTCGACGCAGGGGACATGACCTCGGCGCTGGATGGATTGGCCGAGGTGTTCCCGGACTTGGCGGAGGTCTGGCGGAAAGCCCCGCTCAAGGGCTGGGCGGGGCTGCGCGCAACAACGGCGGATCATCTGCCCTTCGTGGGGCCGCTGGCGAATGTCCCCGGTTATCAGGCCGCCTACGACGATTTGCATCACGGGCGGCGTGGAAACTGGCCAGCGGCACCTTATCAACGCAATGCCTTCGTGCTCTCGGGCCTGGGGTCGCGCGGTTATCAGACCGCGTTTCTGGGGGCGGAAATTCTGGCATCCACCATGGCGGGGGCGCCCAGCCCCGTGGACCGTGAGGTCGCGGCGGCCCTGCATCCTGGACGTATGCTCATCCGCCACCTCCGGCGGCCGCCGGCGCAGCGGCAACGGGAACCCTGAGGCGCCGGTCCTCGGTGCCAAGGTCCCCTCACCCTGTCCCTCTCCCCGTTCCGGGGCGAGGGGACTCCCGCCGCGCAGATCTCCCTCTCCCCCTTGGGGGAGAGGGTCGGGGTGAGGGGGATGGACTAAGGCGCGCAGATCAGCTTGCGCAGACCTTGTCGGCCAGACGGGCCATGAAGCCTTCGCCCTTGGCGACCTGATCCAGGGAGATGAATTCGTTGGGCTTATGGGCCTCGTTGATGGAGCCCGGGCCGATGATGACGCAGGGCACCCCGGCGGACTGCTGGAACAGGCCCGCTTCCGTGCCGAAGGCGACGGCGGCGTGGTCGTTGCGCCCGGCCAACTGCTTGGCCAGGGTCACGACCTCGTCCGTCGGATCGGTGTCGAGGGCGGGAATGCCGGACAATTCCTCGACCTCGATGCCCGTTTCCGGGGAATGGGCCTTCATCTCGGCCTCCAGTTCGCCGACCATGGCCATGATCTCGGCCTGCAGGGCATCCGGGTTGTGTTTGGGCAGGTGGCGGAATTCGAAATCCATGCGGCAATGGCCGGGCACGATGTTCAACTGCTCGCCGCCCTTCATGACGCCCGTATGCACGGTGGTGTAGGCGACGTCGTACAATTCGTCGAACGGGCCGTCACCGGCGATGCGGTCGGCCATGCCGCGCAGGAACACGGCCAGACGGGCAGCGTAGTCGACGGCGTTCACACCCATCGGCGTGAGGGACGAATGCGCTTCCTTGCCTTTGAAGATGGCGCGGAAGCTGCGCTTGCCCTTGTGCCCGACGCAGACCTGCATGCTGGTCGGCTCACCGATGATGCCCATGACCGGGCGGATCGGCTGTTCGTTCATCATCTTGATTAGCGAGCGCACGCCGATGCAGCCCACTTCCTCGTCATGGGAAAACGCCAGGTGGATGGGCGTGGCCAGGCCGCGCTTGAGGAATTCGGGCACATAGGCCAGGGCGATGGCGATGAAGCTTTTCATGTCCGACGTGCCGCGCCCGTAAAGTTTGCCGTCCTTTTCCGTGACCTTGAACGGGTCCGTCGCCCAATCCTGGCCATCCACGGGCACCACGTCCGTATGGCCGGACAGCATGATCCCGCCCCGGTCGGTCGGGCCCAGGGTGGCGTAAAGGTTGGCCTTGGTCCCCGTGGCGTCATGGATCAGTTGGCTGTCGACGCCATGGCTTTTCAGGTAGTCCTGAACGAAGGCCATGAGTTCGAGGTTCGAATAGTGGCTGGTGGTGTCGAAGCCCACGAGCTTTTCGATGAGCGGACGGCTGCGGAGGTCGGTCATGGGGTTATGGATCTGTATCTATTGTCGGGGATATGGGCACAAAATCGGCGCTTCCGCGGCCAAGGTCAAGGACCGTCGCCGGAACCATCGGGCCGGGGGCCGACACCGACGCCGCGCGCCAGCTTCGGCAGCATCAGGCCCATGGTTAGGCCGCGCAGGCTCATGAACACGGTGAAGGTGGCCCACAGGCCGTGATTGCCCCAGGTCGCGGTGACGAAGGGCACCGCGATGGCGAACGCGGCGAAGGAAATCGCCATGCTGTTGCGCATTTCGCGGGTCCAGGTGGCGCCGATGAAAATGCCGTCGAACTGAAAGCTCCAGACCGCGATGACCGGCAATGCCACCATCCAGGGCAGGTAGGCATAGGCCGTTTCACGGACCCCCGATACGGTCGATAGCGCATCGATGATGGCGTTGCCGAACAGCCAATAGGCGACCATGAACAAAAGCGCGAACATCACGCCCCAGCCGGTCGTGATCTTCACCGCCTGGCGGAACAGGGTGCGGTCGTGCGCCCCCACGGCCTGGCCGACCATGGCCTCGGCCGCATTGGCGAACCCGTCGAGTGCATAGGCCGTGAACATGGAGAACTGCAGCAGCAGGGCATTGGCGGCCAGAACCTCGTCGCCCATGCGCGTGCCGGCCGAGGTGAACACGACGAAGGCCGCCTGCAGGCACATGGATCGGATGAAGATGTCGCGGTTGACGCCCAGCATGCGGCGGATGCGCGAGGTGTCGCGGATGCGCTCCCAGCGCCAGCGCCCGCCCAGTTTGGCCAGTTGGCGAACCGCCAACCACAAGCCCAGCGCGCCGGCGGAATATTCGGAAATAATGGTCGCCCAGGCGACCCCGTCGACGCCCCACCCCAGCCCCAGCACGAACCAGATGTCGAGCACGATGTTCAATCCGTTCAGAAACACCTGGGCGATCAGGGCGGCCCGCATGTTCTGCACACCGAAGAACCAGCCCAGAAGCGCGAAGTTCAACAGCGCCGCCGGGGCCCCCCAGATGCGGATCTGGAAATAGCTTTCCGTAAGCGGCCAGACGGCATCGCTTGCCCCCATCAACCAGTGCGAGACTCCCAGGATCGGTAGTTGCAGGGCGACCAGACCAAGGCCAAGCGCCGTGGACAGCAGGCAGGCCCGCGCCAGCCAGGAGCGCATTTGATCCGCGTCCCCGGCCCCGTAGGATTGCGCCGTCAGGCCGGTCGTGCCCATGCGCAGGAAGTTCAGGGACGAATAGATCACGTTCATGATGACGGCGCCGATGGCGACCGCCCCCATGTATTCGGCCCCCGGCAGGCGGCCGACCACGGCGGTGTCGACCAGGCCCAGGAACGGCACGGTGACGTTGGTCGCGATGATCGGCAGGGCGAGCGCCCAGACGCGGCGGTTGAAGCTGGCTTGGCTCATTGGGGCGGCGGAGGCCGGTCAGCCCGTCGCGGCCGGGCCCGGATCGGCCCTGAGGTTGGTTGCGCGCAGGCGCCGGGACAGATGCAGCAGCAGGTCCTTGTAAAGCCGCCCGGCAAAGGTCGGATTTTCCGACATCAGCGCGTCGATGGCATTGCGGGGAATGGTCAGGACTTCCGTGTCGCCATCGGCGATCAGGGTGGCGCTGGCCCCCTGGCCGTCGACGAAGGACATTTCGCCGACCACGTCGCCGGGGCCGAGCGGGCCGACGAATTCGCTTAAATGCCCGCCTTCGAACACATGGGTGACGCGCAGCATGCCCTGCGCGACGACCATCAGGTTTTCGACCCGGTCGCCCTGGCCGATCACCGTGTCGCCGCTGCCATAGGCATGGCCGACCGCGACCTGCATCAGGGTCTCGCGCTCGTCATCGGTGAGGTTCCGGAAGGAATGTTCCAGGGCCATGAAATTCTGCCTTGCCCCTTGGGCGGCGTGAATGGATCAAGGAACCTAGCAGATGTTTCGCCATCAAGGTAAGGCCCGGACGCGCGGACATGAAATTCTTCAAGGCCGCGCGGGGAAAGCTTCGCCGATCCAATCCCGAAGCCGGTCTCCCGACCGCGCGCCCAAAGCCGCAGCGGCGGCGTTGGCGTGAGAGATCACGCCCGTTTCCCAAGCCGACGCGGCGTCGCCGACCCGGGCCGATGTATGGGCGACGGTCACGGCCGGAATGGTGCGGGCGTCGAGGGCGGGCAGGCGGGTGAGGCCCGCATCTTCGATGCCGCCGCCGGCGTCGTTGAACACGGCCAGGGCGGCGGCGGTCTTCAAGGCCCGCGCCGGATCGCCGCCGACCAGCCCGCCGTGGGAGCCTGTGATTACGATCCTGCCGATGTCCTCGGCCATGACCAAAGACGCCGAATCGACGAGCACCATATCGGGGCCGCCGTCCCGGTTGATGCGGCGGCGCCCTTCGTCGACCGGGGACAGGCGGCCGGTTGGGAGGGCCGCATGGGCAAGGCGCTCAGTGGCCTCGGCACAGGTCATGCCGCTGATGACACCCAGACCGGCGGCTATGACGTTCACGGTGGAGATAACACCCCGCGCCGTCATGTCGCCGGCGTCACCGATGCGCGCCGACAGGTGGGACACGGCGGCGGCGGCCATGCCGGTCTGGTCAAGGGCATGGATGCCGGCAACCCCGGCGCCGTCCAGCCCGCCGCCGGCGTCACTGAGGACGACGGCCCGGAGGCCCGCCTTGGCCGCCAGATATCCGGGATAAAGCCCGCCGTGGGAACCGGAGACGACGACGCGCCCGCGATGGTCCGCATCGGCGTCGGTGATGGAAGGCAGCAGAAGGAGGTCATCGGTCATGGCGGGAAGTTTACCTCACCGCCCGGCGATGCGCCCGAAAAGCCACATGCCCGCGGCCATGGCGGCAAGAAAGATAAGCGCCTTGGCCTCGCCCGTGCCGAGGGCGGCCAGGGCGGGGCCCGGACAGAAACCGACAAGCCCCCAGCCGACCCCGAACAGCACGGCGCCCAGGATCAGGCGGCCATCCAGGCGGCCGGGCGCGGGCAGGTGGCTTTTGCTGTCGAGGATGGGCGTCCCCAGGCGGCGGACCAGCCAGTGCCCGGGAACGGAAACGGCGAGCGCGCCGGCCAGGACGAACGCGAGGGTCGGGTCCCAGGTGCCCATGACATCAAGAAAGCCCAGCACGCGGGCCGGGTTGACCATTTGTGAGACGATCAGACCGGCACCGAACAGGGCCCCTGAAACCAGACTGACGAGCAGGCGCGCCATGGTCCTCAGCCGCCGATCAGATGGCGGGTGACGAACACGGTCGCCACGGCCACGGCGATATAGACTGCTGTCGCGGCGATGGACCGGAGGGAGCCCCGCGCCATGCCGCAGACGCCGTGGCCGCTGGTGCAGCCGCTGCCGAGCCGCGTACCGATGCCGACCAGCAATCCCCCGATGACCAGGGTGGGCCAGTCGGCGGCGATCATGACGTCGGGGGAAACCAGCTTCAGGCCGAAAAATCCGGCGCCGACCAACCCGGCGATGAAGGCTGCGCGCCAAGCCAGGTTCGCGCGCTCGCCATCCAGCAGGCCGCCCAGGATGCCGCTGATGCCCGCAACCCGGCCGTTGAACAGGGCCAGAACCACAGCGCCCAGGCCAATCAGGACGCCGCCGGCAAGGGCGGAGATGGGATCAAAGGGGGGCATGAGGCAGGTTTATCATGGCTGTTCACGGCAAAACACATTCAAATATATGAATGTCACTTTGTGGGGCGAACGCGGGTCTCGCGGTGCCAGATGTACAGGCCCGTGGCGATAACGATGCCCGCCCCCAGGACCGTGGTCAGGTCGGGCAGGACGTTCCAGATCAACAGGTCGAACAGCACGGCCCAGCAGATCGCCGTGTATTCGAAGGGCGTAACCACGGCGGCCGGCGCGAACTTCATGGCGAAGGTCATGAGAATCTGGCCCAGTCCGCCGACCAGCCCGGCGCAGATGTAGAAGATCAGATGCTCCGTCGTCGGCGTGATCCAGACGAAGGGCAGGACCAGCAGCGACACGGCGACGCCCGTGATCATGTAATAGAACACGATCAGATAGGGCGTTTCCGTGGCCGATAGCTGCTTGATCAGGATCAGGCTGGCGGCCCAGCACAGGGTGCCGAACAGGGCGAAGAGAGCGCCCACCTGAAGGTTCCCGGTTGGATCGAGGGCGATCATCACGCCGATGAAGCCGATGGCGATGGCGACCCAGCGACGCAGGCCGACCTTTTCACCCAGGAACGGAATGGCCAGAAGGGTCGTGAAGATGGGCACCGACATGGCGATCGACATGCCGTCGCTCATGGGAATTGTCGAATAGGCGTAAAAGAAGCTGGCATTGCCGACCACGCCGAACAGCGCGCGCACGAAATGCCCCACGGGCCGCGTGGTGCGGAACGATGTCGGCCCGGCGGCATAGAAGATCAGCGGCACCACCATGATCGTGGCGATGGCGTTGCGGAAGAACACGGCCTGAAACGGCGAATATTCAGGGCCGGCCAGCTTGACGAACATCTGCATGCTCGCCAGCGCCCCGACCGACCCTGCCATGCACAGGATGCCCAGCGCCAGAGAGCGCCTGGACGAGTCGGTCAAAGGCGATTGGGCGGGCTTAGTCAGATAAAGCGGCCTTCAGTTCGGGAACGGCGGTGAACAGATCCGCGACCAGGCCGTAATCGGCGACCTGGAAGATCGGCGCTTCCTCGTCCTTGTTGATGGCGACGATGACCTTGGAATCCTTCATCCCGGCCAGGTGCTGGATGGCGCCCGAAATGCCGACGGCGATGTAGAGTTCCGGCGCCACGACCTTGCCGGTCTGGCCGACCTGATAATCGTTGGGCACGAAGCCCGCGTCGACGGCGGCGCGGGACGCCCCCACGGCGGCGCCCAGGATGTCCGCGACCTCTTCCAGCAGGTGGAAGTTGTCGCCCGACTGCATGCCGCGCCCGCCAGAGATGATGACCTTGGCGCTGGTCAGTTCCGGGCGTTCGGACTTGGTCAGTTCCTGGCCCGCGAAGGTCGCGAGGTCGCTCGCCCCTTCACCGGCGACGTCCTCGATGGCGGCGGAACCGCCCTCGGCGTTGGCCGCGTCGAAGCCCGTGGCGCGCACGGTCAGAACCTTCTTGGCGTCCGAGGTCTTGACGGTCGCCAGGGCGTTACCGGCATAGATCGGACGAATGAAGGTATCGGGGCCTTCGACGGCGGAGATATCGGAAATCTGCTGCACGTCGAGCAGGGCCGCGACCCGCGGCATGACGTTCTTGCCGCTGGTGGTGGCGGCGGCCAGGATATGGTCGAAACCGTCCGCCAGCTTGGCGATCAGGGGGGCCACGTTCTCGGCGATTTCGTTGGCATAGGCCGCGTCGTCGGCGATCAGCACCTTGGCCACGCCGTCGACCTTGGCGGCGGCTTCGGCGACCGCGCGGCAGCCCGATCCGGCGACCAGGACGGTGACGTCGCCCAGTTGCTTGGCGGCGGCGACGGCGTTGAGGGTCGCGGCCTTCAGGGCTGCGTTGTCGTGTTCCGCATAAACCAGGACAGCCATGATCAGATCACCTTCGCTTCGTTCTTAAGTTTCTCGACCAGTTCGGCCGCGCTTTCGACCTTCACGCCGGCCTGACGGGCGGGCGGTTCGGTCACTTTCAGGATTTCGACCCTGGGCGAAACGTCGACGCCCAGTTCGTCCGCCGTCAGCTTGGCGATCTCTTTCTTCTTGGCCTTCATGATGTTGGGCAGCGAGGCATAGCGCGGCTCGTTCAAGCGCAGGTCCGTGGTCAACACGGCCGGCAGCTTGAGGTCCAGTGTTTCCAGCCCGCCGTCGATTTCGCGGGTGACCTTGGCCTGTCCGGCGCCCAGTTCGATCTTCGACGCGAAGGTGCCCTGCGACCAGCCCATGAGGGCGGCCAGCATCTGGCCGACCTGGTTGTTGTCGTCGTCGATGGCCTGCTTGCCCAGGATCACCACGTCCGGGTTTTCGCGGGCGATCAGTTCCTTGAAGATCTTGGCGATGGCCAGCGGTTCGATGCGGCCGTCGGCGACCACGTGGATGCCACGGTCGGCGCCCATGGCAAGCGCCGTGCGGATGGTTTCCTGGGCCTGATCCGGGCCGATGGAGACGGCGATCAGTTCGTCCGCGGTGCCGGCTTCGCGCAGGCGCACGCCTTCTTCAACGGCGATTTCGTCGAACGGGTTCATGGACATTTTCACGTTCTGGGTTTCGACACCCGTGTGGTCCGATTTGACGCGAACCTTCACATAGGCGTCGATCACGCGCTTGACGCCGACCAGGATTTTCATGGCTAAACCTTCTTATTCGGCCGCTCGTGGGGTCCAGACGGACCCCCGACCTTGATTGCTGCAGTGCGAGGAATGATCCGCTGGATTTAAAGGAGGAAGCCCATCCCGTCAAGAAACGCCATTTCATTCCGCGATGCGAACGGCGGAGGGCGGAAACGCGCGGAAATCTGTGATGGGTAAAATTTTAGACTTATTTGATTAAAAACTACTTTAAATAAAAAATATTGCCGTTCTCTTCAATTAATACGATTATCATGAAAGACGCAACAAAAAACGATTCGGGGACCGGACTGCGGTGTTTGAACGAAAGATGACAGCCACCATGCCCCAGAATTATTCAGACCTGCCCTATGGTGCCAGGCGGCCGATGGCTCCGCACTACCGCGCGCCCGGCAAGCCGACGTTGAAAGGGCTTCTCCTTCTGCCGGTTTTACCCATCGTGTGGCTGTTGCGTCGATATAAGCGCCACCGCGACAAGGGTAAAACCAAGCTGCAGATGGAAATCCTGCAGCTCCGCCGTGAGCTTGCGGGCCTGCGCGCCGTCAATCTGGAACTGCTCAAGGGCAAGGAGCGGGCGGAAATCAACGACCAGCGCAAGACCGAGTTCCTGGCCCGGGTGACGCACGAACTGCGCACGCCCCTGAACGCCGTGGTCGGCTTCGCCGATCTGGTCCGTCAGGAACCTTATGGTGAGTTGGGCAGCCCCAAATATGTCGAATACCTGACCGACATCCGGGCCACCAGCGCGCATATGCTGGACATCGTCAACGACCTGCTGGATGTCGCAAAGATCGAGGCCGGGCGCATCGAGATGCGGGAATCCTGGTCTGTCGTCCCAGTGATCTTGGACGACTGCCGGCGCCTGATGCAGAATCAGGCGGAAGCGAACGGCGTCGATATCGTGATCGAAACGCCGCCGAATCTGCCGGGGTTGTATTGCGATCCCGGACGGGTCCGCCAGATCGTCGTCAATCTGTTGTCTAACGCGGTGAAGTTCACGCCCAAGCGCGGCCGCATCACGCTCGCGGCACGCACCGACCGGGTCGGCGGCATCGTCATCCGCGTGTCGGACACGGGCATCGGCATTCCGCAGGACGCCCTCGACGACGTGTTCGAGCCCTATATCCAGATTCGCGGCAACCATCTGGTTAAGGGCCAGCAGGGATCGGGGCTGGGCCTGTCGTTGGTGCGCATCCTGGCGGACCTGCATCAGGCGTCGCTTGGCATCGAAAGCGTCGAAACCCGGGGCACGACGATCACCGTCCGCTTCCCGCCGACACGGGTGCGGGCGATTTCCTGAGCGCCATCAGGGGCGGCATCACGATCCTGCGCCTCGCCGATTGCGGCGGTCGGAGAGCGCGTCTAAGGTGCGGTGAATGTTCCGCAGTTTGAGGGCTACCATGCCGCGCCTGTTCCATCTGATGTCGTCGCTGTTCCTGTTGATGGTCGCGGCCGGGCCGTTGTCGGCGGCGGAAACGCCCAAGGTTCTGACCTGGGAGGGCCTGATCCCCCAAGGCCCGCCCATCGACAATCCCTACCAATACCTGCCGATCGATCAGCAGGTCGAACTGGAGATGCTGGCGACCATCCGGTCCCAGGTCGCGGCGGGCCTGATGAACGAAGTGCATCCCATGTTCGAGGACGCGCGGGAGATCGAATTCAAACTGCGCCAGGAAGGCATCGACGTGGACCGCATGGTCGGTCTGGTCCGGCAAATGCAGGCTGAGGTCGCGGCGCGGAATAGTGAACTGGCGCATGACCTGGATGGCCAGTTGGTGCGCCTGCCGGGCTATGTCCTGCCGCTGGAGTTCGAGGGCGCGTCGGTCAAGGAATTCCTGTTGGTGCCTTATGTCGGGGCCTGTATCCACGTCCCGCCGCCGCCCATCAATCAGACGGTGGTGGTCCATCTGAACCAGTCCTACGCCGCCAAGGAATTGTACGAGCCCGTCTGGGTCACCGGGCGGATGACCGTCAAGCGGAGCAAGCGTGCGCTCACGTTGGTTGACGGCGATGCCGATGTCGAAGCCGGCTACACGATCCAGGGCACGCGGGTTGAGCCCTATACGGGAAAATAGGCCGTGCCGGGCGCGCGCCACTTTCACGACTGAATAACCGGATGATCGGGGTAAAGAGCGATTGTCATATAAAAAATGTTATCATATAACATTACAAATATACCCGCTTTGCTTCACGCCTAAAGGAGCTCTCATGAAGCCGATGTCCTTGCTGCCGGTCCCGCGTGCCGGGTTTTTTGTTTCTGCAACTCTGCTGGCGGGTCTGTTGGTTGCTGCCGGTCCGGCAGCGTCGACCGAACGCGAACACGGCGCCCACGAACACGGCGTCGGACAATTGAGTTTGGCGGTGGAAGGCAACACGGTCGAAATTGAGATCACGGCGCCGGGGGCGGACATCGTCGGCTTCGAGCATGCGGCGGAAACGAAGGCTGACCGCGCGGCCCTGGCTGCCGCCGCGGCCCGTCTGAAAGACGGGGGCAGGCTGTTCCGCTTCCCGCCGAAGGCCGATTGCCGACTAGAGGAAGCGGAGGTCCATTCCGCCCTGTTGGATGACGCGCATGACCATGAGAAGGGGCATGGCCACGGTAAGGGACATGACCATGAAAAGAAGCACGGCCACGATAAGGGACATGCCCATGAGGCCGAGGGGCATGCGGAATTCCGTGCTCATTACCATTTCCATTGCGCCGATCCGGCGGCGCTGAGCCATATCGACCTGGGCTACTTTGCCGCCTTTCCGGCCGCCCGCGAACTTGAGGCACGGACCATCACGGCGAAGGGCCAGGGAGCCCAGGAGTTGACAGCGGAGCGCGCGCGCCTGACCTTCTAAACGGTCTGAATTCACGCCCGGAGGGAACGGCACAAGCATGAACGGCAACGCGATCCGCCTGTCCGGTGTCCGGTTCCGCTGGCGCGCCGGGGCGCCGTTGGTCCTGGATATCGCCGAATTCGCGGCCCAGCCCGGCGAGCGGTTGTTTGTCCACGGCCCCAGCGGCAGCGGCAAGACAACGCTTCTGAACCTGCTGGCCGGGATCTGCCTGCCCCAGGAAGGGGTGGTGGAAATCGCGGGCGAGGATCTGGCCCGTGTCCCGGGGCCCCGCCGCGACGCCATTCGCGCCGATTGCATTGGTTTCATCTTTCAGATGTTCAATTTGCTGCCGTTCCTGTCGTTGACGGAAAACGTGCTTCTGCCCTGCCGGTTCTCGCCCGTCCGCCGGGCCCGCGCCGCCGCCGCGCCGGGCGGGGCGGAGGGCGAGGCGCTGCGCCTGCTCACCCATATGGGCCTGGGCGAGGCCGCCGCTACCGGGCGCGCCGTCGCCGAACTGAGCACCGGACAACAACAGCGCGTCGCCGCCGCCCGCGCCCTGATCGGCAAGCC
>CAXAVJ010000102.1:0-11650 GCA_963972065.1 uncultured Rhodospirillaceae bacterium | reverse complement strand
GGGTGCCCGCACCGATTACGTCATTCCCGCGAAAGCGGGAATCTAGCCTTGTTCCTCATTCTTTCTTCTCACCGTCTCACCGCCTCAGTGGTTTTCCTTAAAGAATGAACTTGGACAGATCCGCGTTCTTGGCGAGCGGCGCGACCTGTTCGTCCACGTATTTCGCGTCGATGGTCACCGTTTCGCCGGAGCGGTCGGAGGCGGTGTAGCTGATCTCCTCGACCAGCTTTTCCAGGACCGTGTGCAGGCGCCGGGCGCCGATGTTCTCGACGCCGTCGTTGATGTCGACGGCGAGGCCGGCGATGGCGTCGACGGCGTCCTCGGTGAAGATCAGCTCCAGCTCTTCCGTCTTTATCAATGCCACGTATTGCTTGAGCAGCGACGCCTCGGTCTCCGTCAGGATGCGTTTGAAGTCGTCCTTGGTCAGGGCCCGCAGGTTGACGCGGATGGGCAGGCGCCCCTGCAGTTCCGGTAGCATGTCCGAGGGTTTCGAGACATGGAACGCGCCCGAGGCGATGAACAGGATGTGGTCCGTGTTCACGGGCCCATGCTTGGTCGCGACGGTGGTGCCTTCGATCAGCGGCAAGAGGTCGCGCTGCACGCCTTCGCGGCTGACGTCGCCGCCCTTCACGTCGGTGCGCTGGGAAATCTTGTCGATCTCATCCAGGAACACGATGCCGTTGTTTTCCACGGCATGGATCGCGTCCTTCACCACCCGATCGTCGTCCAGAAGCTTGTCGCCTTCCTCGGCCAGCAGGACGCCGTAGCTTTCTTCCACGGTCAGGCGCTTGGGTTTCTGCTGCTGGCCGAAGGCCTTGCCCAGCATGTCGCCCAAATTGAGCATGCCCATCTGCGCGCCGGGCATGCCGGGGATGTCGAAGGTCGGCATGCCGATGCCGGCGCTGTCTGACACGGTGACCTCAATCTCGCGGTCATTCAGTTCGTTGTTGCGCAGCTTGCGCCGGAAGGTTTCGCGCGTTTCCTTGGAGGCGTTCTCGCCGACCAGGGCGTCGAGCACCCGCTCCTCCGCCCGCGCCTCGGCCTTGGACTGGACCTGCTTGCGCAGGCGCTCGCGGGTCATGTGGATGGCGGTCTCGACCAGGTCGCGGACGATCTGCTCCACATCGCGGCCGACATAGCCGACTTCCGTGAACTTGGTCGCCTCGACCTTGATGAAGGGGGCCTGGGCCAGCCGGGCCAGCCGTCGCGCGATCTCGGTCTTGCCGACGCCGGTCGGCCCGATCATCAGGATGTTCTTGGGCAGAACTTCTTCGCGCAAATCGTCGTCCAACTGCTGACGCCGCCAGCGGTTGCGCAGCGCGATGGCGACCGCGCGCTTGGCGTCGTTCTGGCCGATGATATGGCGGTCCAGTTCGGAGACGATCTCGCGCGGCGTGAAGCTGGAGGTGCCGGCGCCCAGGGTATCGTCCAGGCTGCGCGGGGCGGATTTCATGTCGGCGGGCTCGGTCATAAGGCCTCGATGGTCAGGTTGGAATTGGTGTAAACGCAGATCCCGGCGGCCACACCCATGGCCTTTTCGGCAATGGCGCGGGCGTCCAGGCCGTCCTGGTCGATCAGGGCGCGGGCGGCGGCCAGCGCGTAATTGCCGCCGGACCCGATGCCGATCAGGCCGTCTTCGGGCTCCAGCACGTCGCCGGTCCCGGTCAGGACCAGGGAAACGTCCTTGTCGGCCACGGCCATCATGGCCTCCAGCCGGCGCAGGTATCGGTCCGTGCGCCAGTCCTTGGCGAGCTCGACACAGGCCCGGGTCAGCTGCGTGGGATATTGTTCCAGCTTGGCTTCCAGGCGCTCGAACAGGGTGAAGGCATCGGCGGTGGCGCCGGCGAAGCCGCCGATCACGTTGCCGTCGCCCAGCCGGCGGACCTTGCGCGCATTGGCCTTGATCACCGTGTCGCCGAGCGACACCTGGCCGTCGCCGGCCAGCACCACGTCATCGCCCTTGCGCACGCAAAGGATCGTGGTGCCGTGCCAAAGGGGGGTGTCGCTTGCCATATTATCGGTTCCTTGGAATGTGGCCGTGGAATGCGGGTCTGCCGGGAAAACGGAAGCCGGGATGATAGGGAACCATGTGGTCGGGTCAACGGTCCATATCAAGGCGGGGTCATAGGGCCGTGTGGGGGCCGGGTGGGGGCCGGGTGGCGGGCGGCGGCCGGGCGTACTATTTTTTTGGTAAAAGAGGGGCCGCCTGATAAAAGACCGCATCCACAGTTTCGGAAGGAAATCGGCCATGCGCACGGCCAGCGTCGAACGCAACACCAAGGAAACGCAGATCAAGGTCAGCGTGAACCTGGACGGCACGGGGGAATATTCCGTGTCGACCGGGATCGGCTTCCTCGATCACATGCTGGAACAGCTGTCGCGCCATTCGCTCATGGACCTGACGGTCGAGGCCCAGGGCGATACCCATATCGATTTCCACCACACCACAGAGGACACGGGCATCGCCATCGGCGAAGCCGTGAACAAGGCGCTGGGCGACCGCCGTGGCATCACGCGCTACGGCTCGGCCCTGGTGCCCATGGACGAAACCCTGTCGCGCATCGCCATCGACCTCAGCAATCGGCCTTATCTGATTTGGCGGGTGAATTTCTCCAAGCCCAAGCTGGGCGACATGGACACGGAACTGTTCAAGGAATGGTTCCAGGCCTTCGCCCAGGCCGCCGGGGCGACCCTGCACGTGGAAAACCTCTACGGTGAGAACAACCACCATATCGTCGAGTCCTGCTACAAGGGCCTGGCGCGGAGCCTGCGCGACGCCGCCACCATCGACCCGCGCAAGGCCGACGCCGTGCCCTCGACCAAGGGAACCCTGGGCGGCTCGCTCTAGGCCGCCCCGCCTCCGCCCGCCCCGGGCGACCGACTACTAACGAGCATCTGGACCCATGCGCGTCTTCACCGTTCACCTTCGCCGCCACGGCCTGGACCCGGACAAGGATGTCCGTCTGGTCAAAGAGGGCTTCAACTGGCCGGCGTTCCTGTTCTCGTTCCTCTGGGCGCTGTGGCACCGCATGTGGTGGACGGCCTTGGGTCTGTTCGTGATCATCACGGGCGCGGGGCTCGCGGTCGAGGTTCTGCTGCCCGATCCCGTCGCCGGCACGGCGGTGATGCTGGCCCTTTACGCGGCCGTCGGCTTCGTCGCCAACGACCTCAAGCGCCGCCATCTGGCGGCCCAGGGCTTCGCCGAAACCGGCCCCGTCTGCGGCCAGGACCGGGACGATGCGCTTTACCGTTTCCTCGATGCCGACCCGGCGTTGGCCCGCGACCTCGCGGCCGCCCGGATTTGAGGAGCCCTCCATGACCATCGCCCTCATCGATTACGGTTCCGGCAACCTGCGCTCCGCCGCCAAGGCGGTCGAGCGGGTGGTGCGGGAGCTCGGCCGGTCCGACACGGTCGCCGTGACCGCCGACCCGGACGCGGTCGCCAAGGCCGACCGCGTGGTGCTGCCGGGCGTCGGCGCCTTCGCCGACTGCCGGGCCGGGATCGATGCTCTGGACGGCATGATGGAGGCCCTCACCGAGGCGGTGATCACCCGCGCCCAGCCTTTCCTCGGCATCTGCGTCGGCATGCAGCTGATGGCGAGCACGGGCTTCGAATTCGGCGAAACCCCCGGATTCGGCTGGATTCCGGGGTCGGTCAAGGCGCTGGCGCCGGCCGACAAGACGCTCAAGATTCCCCATATGGGCTGGAACGAACTTCTTTGGGTCGGCTATCAGGAGCATCCCGTGCTTAAGGGCCTGGCCAACGGGCATCACGCCTATTTCGTCCATTCCTATCATTTTGTCCCGGAAAACGCGGAACACCTGCTGGCCGTGACCGACTACGGCGGCCCGGTTTCCGCCGCCGTGGGCCGCGACAACCTGGTCGGAACGCAATTCCACCCCGAGAAAAGCCAGGCCGTGGGACTTAAGCTCATCGAGAACTTCCTGAATTGGGCGCCCTGAGTTTCAAGAGAACCACAGAGCCACAGAGACGGTGAGAAGAAAAAATGAGAGTAAGCTTATGTTGATGTCGTCCGGGCAGGCCCTGCCGTTGATGAAAAACGCGGCCATCTCACTGCCTCACGGCCTCTGTGGTTCAATCTTCTTTCTTGAACGGCGGGGAATGATGAAGGGGGCGTGGCCGGCATGATCTTCTTTCCCGCCATTGACCTTAAGGACGGCAACTGCGTGCGCCTCTACCAGGGCGACATGGACCAGGCGACGGTGTTTTCCGACGATCCGGCGGCGCAGGCCCGGGCGTTCCAGGATGCGGGCTGTGAATGGGTTCATTTAGTTGATCTTAATGGCGCCTTCGAAGGAAAGCCAGTGAACGCCGCCGCCGTGACCGGCATTTTGGCGGCCCTTGATATCCCGGTGCAGCTGGGCGGCGGCATCCGCAACATGGCGACAATCGACGATTGGCTGGCCCGCGGCGTGCGCCGGGTGATCCTGGGCACGGTCGCCTTGACCGATCCGGACCTGGTCAAGGCCGCCTGCAAGGCCCATCCGGGCCGGGTCGCCGTCGGCATCGATGCCCGCGACGGTCTGGTCGCGGTCGAAGGTTGGGCCGAGGTGTCGGAACTGACGGCGTTGGAGCTTGCCAAACGGTTCGAGGACGCGGGCGTGGCCGCCATCATCTTCACCGACATCGGCCGCGACGGCGTCATGCAGGGCCCGAACCTGCAGGCGACGCTGGATCTCGCCCGCGCGGTCAGCATTCCCGTGATCGCGTCGGGCGGCGTGTCGTCCATGGCCGATCTGGAAGACTTGAAGGCCCAGGGCGGCGGATTGCTCGAAGGCGTGATTTCCGGCCGGGCCGTCTATGACGGCAAGATCGACCTGCCCGCCGCCGTCAAACTGCTGAAGGACGCGGCCTGATGCTCAAGGCGCCAAAATGTTAAAGGCGAGGGTCATTCCCTGTCTCGACGTCAACGAAGGCCGCGTGGTCAAGGGCGTCAACTTCGTCGACCTGGTCGACGCCGGCGATCCGGTGGAACAGGCCCGAGTCTATGACGCCGCCGGGGCGGACGAACTTTGTTTCCTGGACATCACCGCCAGCCATGAAAACCGCGACACCATCTTCGACGTGGTGGCGCGCACGGCGGAACAATGTTTCATGCCGTTGACCGTGGGCGGCGGCGTGCGCACCACGGAGGATATCCGCAAGCTTCTGTTGGCCGGGGCCGACAAGGTCTCCATCAACACTGCCGCCGTGCACAACCCGGACTTCGTGCGCGAAGCCTCGGAAAAATTCGGCGCGCAATGCATCGTCGTCGCGGTCGACGCCAAGCGGGTCGACGCGGAAACGCGCGAACCGTCGCCCGACGGTACCCGGTTCGAGATCTTCACCCACGGCGGGCGCAAGGCCACGGGCATCGAATGCATTTCCTGGGCGGAAAAAATGGCGGACTTCGGCGCGGGCGAAATCCTGCTGACCTCCATGGACCGCGACGGCACCAAGAACGGCTTCGACCTGGCCCTGACCCGCGCCGTCGCCGACGCCGTGCCCGTGCCGGTGATCGCCTCCGGCGGCGTCGGCAATCTGGACCATCTGGTCGACGGCATCACCCAGGGCCATGCCTCGGCCGTGCTCGCCGCCTCGATCTTTCACTTCGGCACCTATTCCATTCAGCAGGCCAAGGCGCATATGCTGGCGGCCGGCGCGCCGGTGCGCATGGATGAAACCGCCGCCTGAGATTTTCACGTTAGGACCCCGGCCATGACCCATATCCTGGACGCCCTGTTCGCGACCATCGAAAGCCGAAAAGCAGCTTTTGAAAATGGGGGCGCCGACCCGGCATCGAGCTATACGGCCAAGCTGTTTGCCGGCGGCACGCCCCTGATCGCGCGCAAGATCGGGGAGGAAGCAGTCGAGACCGCCGTCGCCGCCCTGACGGAGGACAATACCTCCGTCGCCAAGGAAAGTGCGGACGTGCTTTATCATCTGCTCGCCCTGTGGGCGCAGCTGGGTCTCGACCCCGCCGATGTCTGGGCCGAGTTGGAACGCCGCACCGGGCAGTCGGGGGTCGCGGAAAAAGCAAGCCGCCCGAAGTAAGGGCAGGAGAATTCAGATGGCTTACGACGAGAACAACATCTTCGCGCGCATCATCCGGGGCGAAATCCCCTGTTCGACCGTTTACGAGGACGACCACGTCCTGGCCTTCAAGGACATCCAGCCGCAGCGCCGGATTCATGTCTTGGTCATTCCCAAGGGACATTACGTCGACATGAGCGATTTCTCGGAAAACGCCAGCGACGCGGAAATCCTCGCCTATACCCGGGCCATCAAGAAGGTCGCCGACAAGCTGGGCGTGACCGAAGATGGCTATCGGCTGATCGCCAATACAGGCACGAACGGCCATCAGGACGTGCCCCACCTGCATCTCCACATCGTCGGCGGGGAACCCGTCGGCCCGATGCTCAAGCGGCCCTGACCGCACCCAAGCTGGATCTCATAACGATCTGAATTACATACCGTTTTACGGTTTTCTTTGCAAAATCCAGGTGACATACTTTGGTATGAATTCATCGACCATGAATAACCGGGGGATTATGCATGGATACGGATTTCGAATTCGATATGCGGTTGGACGATAACGGGGTTCTGCTGTTCAAGTTCGGCGGTGTTTTCGACGTAGAACAATGGGCCGACCGGCAGCGCGCCGCCACGGCGCGGCTCTTTGGCAACGGCATCGACCCCGGGCTGCCGGCCGTCGTGGACCTGCGCGGCTTCATCCCGCCGCAGGGGGACTGGAACAAGATTGCCAAGCTTGTATTTGCCCGCTCGCAAACCATGGGCGAAACGCGGCAGCGCTGCGCCTTGATCACGGGCGGTAACTTCTGCATCGACCTCGCCTGCCGGTTTTACATCGTGTCCAAGGCGTTCATGTCCCGCACCAAATGCGAAACCCGGACCTTCTGCACCTTCGAAGACGGCTATGCCTGGGCCGCCGAAAACTTCGTCACCCCCGTGCCGTCCCGCCTCCACTAACGGCGCCCCGCCCCGGCGCCAGGCGGCGGAACGACAGCGCCTCCGCCACATGCAGGCGCGCGACACCGTCGGACCGGTCCATGTCGGCCAGGGTGCGGGCGACGCGCAGCACCCGATGATAGCCCCGGGCGCTGAGGCCCAGGCGCGCCGCCGCGTCCACCAGCAGTTTGCGGCCCGCGTCATCCGGTCTGGCAACCCGGTCGAGCAGTTCGCCATCGGCCTGGGCGTTGGTGCGGATTCCCGTGGCCTTTTCCCGTTTGTAACGGTCGGCCTGAATCGCGCGGGCCTGGGCGACCCGGGCCGCGACCTGGGCGGTGCCCTCGCCGGGCGGCGGCAGGTCGAGGTCGAGCGGGCTGACCGCCGGCACGTCCAAGTGAATGTCGATGCGGTCGAACAGGGGGCCGGAAATGCGGCCTTGATAATCTTCCGCGCATTTTGGGGCTTTTGAGCAGGCCTGCGCCGCGTCGCCGAGATAGCCGCAGCGGCAGGGGTTCATGGCGGCGATCAACTGAAACCGCGCCGGATAGGTGACATGGGCATTGGCCCGCGCCACGGCGGCGCGCCCGGTTTCCAGCGGCTGGCGCAGACTTTCCAGGGTGGCGCGCTGAAATTCAGGAAGTTCGTCCAGGAACAGCACGCCCTGATGGGCGAGCGAGACCTCGCCGGGCCGAACCCGCATGCCGCCGCCGATCAGGGCGGGCAGGGACGCCGAATGGTGCGGGTCGCGGAACGGTCTTTGTCTGGAGAGCCCGCCGCCGGTCAACTCGCCGGCCAGGCTCTGGACCATGGACACCTCGAGAATTTCTTCCGGCGCCAGCGGCGGCAGCAGCCCGGGCAGGCGCTGCGCCAACATGGATTTCCCGGCCCCGGGCGGGCCGACCATCAAAAGATTATGGCCGCCGCTGGCCGCGATCTCCAACCCCCGCTTGGCCGTTTCCTGGCCCTTGATGTCGGCCAGGTCCGGATACTGTGCGGCTTGCCCGGCCTCGGGCCGGGCCGGCGGGGCCAGCACCTGGCTGCCTTTGAAATGGTTGACGAGCGCGAGAAGATTGGGCGCGGCCAGGATGTCCGCCCCGCCGGCCCAGGCCGCCTCGCCGCCCTGCGCGGCCGGACAGATCAACCCTAAGTCCCGGGCGTTGGCGTGGACGGCGGCCGGCAACACCCCGGCAACCGGGGCCAGCGCCCCGTCGAGCGCCAATTCGCCCAGGGCCAGATAGCGCACCATGTCGTCGGCCGGCAGCACGTCCATGGCGGTCAGCAGCGCCAGGGCGATGGGCAGGTCGAAATGGCTGCCTTCCTTGGCCAGGTCGGCGGGCGCCAGGTTGACGGTAATGCGCTTGGGCGGCAGGGCCAGGCCCATGGCGTGAAGGGCGGCGCGGACCCGTTCCCGGCTTTCCGCGACCGCCTTGTCCGGCAGGCCGACCACGGAAAAGGCGGGCAGGCCGCCGGTCATCTGCACCTGGACATCGACGTCCAGAACGTCGATGCCCTGAAAGGCGGCGGTGGCGATGCGTGCGACCATCGTCGGCCCCTTGTTCTCAACCCCTGTTGGTTGGAAGATAAGATACCTTTTCGCGAAAGAGGAAAACCCCCCACGCGGCAAAGAGGCGCGATTTTGTCTAAGCTAGATCCCGGGGCCGCACGAACCTGTGCAGCACGCCGGACCCTTCGCTGATTTTGGTCCAGCTGTCCCGCGCGAAGCGGATTTCGGCGAGGGCGGCGGTCGGATACTTTTCCGCCAGATTTGCCAGGGCCTTGGCCTTGCCGGTTCCGGCCAGGCGATGGGCCAGGTCCTCGATCTCCGGGTTATGGCCGATCAGCAGCAGGCGGTCGCAGTCGTCGGGTACGCGGCGCAGCGCCGCCAGCAGGGCGGCCGAGGACACGGCGTAAAGCCCCTTGCTGATGCGCACGGGAACCTCTTGGCCCAGTTCGGGCGCGACCAAGTCCCAGGTTTCCTGGGCGCGCCGCGCCGTGGAGCACAGCACCAGATCGGGGATCAGGCCCTCGGCCGAAAGGTAGCGGCCCATGCAGGGGGCGGCGTCGCGCCCGCGGGGTGCCAGCGGACGGTCGATGTCGTCGAGCCCGGACGCGGCCCAGTCGGATTTGGCGTGGCGCAGCAGAAGAAGTGTTTTCACGATGCTATTTGCGCTTCGCCGGGGCGGCTTTTTTCAGGTTGCGGTCCCACAGGGCGAACAGCTTGTCCCAGGCGGCCTCCGCCTGTACCGGTGTATAGACAAGGCGTTCGGCGAACTGAAAGCCGTGCTGCGTGCCCTTGAGCTGCAGGACAGTCGCCTTCACGCCGGTCTTCTTGATCGCCTTCTTCAGGGCCTCGACCGTCGCCTGCGGCACGTGGGCGTCCGTCTCGGCGAAGATGAACAGCAATTCGCCCTGAACCTGGTTCAGTAGCAGATGGGGAGAATCCTCCTGGTCCGTGACGATGCCGACCCCGTACATGCTGGCCGCCGCCTTGATGCGCGTCGGGAAGCGTCCGGCGACGGTGGCGACGTAACGTCCGCTCATGCAATAGCCGACACAGCCGACCGGCCCGGCGGCGACATCGGCCTGGGCGTCGAGGAAGGCGAGAATGCCCGCGGTGTCGTCGGTTACGTCGGCGTTGGTCAGGGAATTCATGGCTTCCCGCCAGACATTGGTCATGGCTTCCGTGCGCCGGGTGTTGTCGAGGCGCAGCGTGCCGAGCCGGTAATACATGTCCGGCAGGATGCAGTAATAACCCGCCTTCGCTATTCTT
Organism: uncultured Rhodospirillaceae bacterium; assembly: GCA_963972065.1. Classification (GTDB taxonomy): domain Bacteria; phylum Pseudomonadota; class Alphaproteobacteria; order Rhodospirillales; family Casp-alpha2; genus UBA1479. The sequence goes on along the minus strand of CAXAVJ010000102.1, from coordinate 1,910 downwards.
CGGGCCATGTTGCAGAGTTCCTCGCGGAAGCCCGGCGCGTCCATGTAGAAGATGATCGCCGGAAACGGCCCGCCCGCGTCGGGCCGCGCGACGAAGGACGGCATGCGCCCGTACTTGGTCGGCACCTCGACCATACCTTCAATAAGCGCCATTGCGATTCTCCCTTTGCGTTTCTTGTCGCGGCCTAAAGCCGTGCCTCGATGGCGTCCCAGATGTCGCTTTCCAGGCTGACGCCGTCGAAGCGGTTGATTTCCTGCAGCCCCGTCGGCGAGGTCACGTTGATTTCCGTGAGATAGCCGCCGATCACGTCGATGCCGACGAAGATCAGGCCGCGGGCCTTCAGCTCCGGCGCCAAGGCGGCGCAGATGTCACGTTCGCGCGCCGTCAGTTCCGACTTCAGCGGCTTGCCGCCGACATGCATGTTGGACCGGCTTTCGCCTGCCGCCGGCACCCGGTTGACGGCGCCGGCGACTTCGCCGTCGATCAGGATGATGCGCTTGTCGCCCTGGCGCACGTCCTTCAGGTAGGCCTGGACGATGACCGGCTCGCGGAACATCTCGGTGAACATCTCCAGCAGCGAATTCAGGTTCTCGTCGCCCGGCGTGATGTGGAACACGCCCGCCCCGCCGTTGCCGTACAGCGGCTTGACGATGATGTCCTTGTGTTCTTCCCGAAAGGCCAGGATGTCTTGGCGGTTGGTCGCGATCAGGGTCGGCGGCATGAACTGGGCGAAGCGGGTGACGAACAGTTTCTCCGGCGCATTGCGCACCTCGGCCGGGTTGTTCACCACCAGGGTCTTGGGGTGGACCATCTCCAGCAGATGCGTCGCCGTGATATAGGCCATGTCGAAGGGCGGGTCCTGGCGCATCAGGACGACGTCCGTGTCGGCCAGATCGATGCGCGATTTCGCGCCCAGGGTGAAATGGTTGCCGGCCTCGCGCCGCACCTCCATGGGTTCGGCCCAGGCGGTCACCCGGCCGTGGTGGTAGGCGAGGTCCCCCGGCAGATAATGCAGCAGCTTGTGGCCGCGGCGTTGCGCCTCCAGCGCAAGGACGAAGGTGCTGTCGCCGGTGATGTCGATGGACGACACATGGTCCATCTGAATGGCCACGGTAAGCGCCATGGGAAAATCCTTATCCTTCGGCCGATTGGGGGAGCGTGCAGCAGGGGCCGGCCGGTTAATTTAACTTGGCCCGCAATTCCTGCAACAGCAAGGACGCCTCATAGCCGTTTTCCTCGCCGGGGGCGCGCTTGAGGTATTCCTCCAGCGCCTCGACGGCGCGGGCGACACGGTCGAGCCGCGCGTTGACGATTCCGGCCTCGCGCCACAGATGCCCGGTATCGGGGGCGACCAGCAGCATCAGGGAAATCGTGTCGGCGGCGTCGGCCAGTTCGCCCCGCTGCATCTGGCGCACGCGGATATTGTCCTCCAGGCGCAGCACGACCTGCCGTGCCGTCATTTCAGAAAGATAGCGCGGATGCAGTTCGGCATCGGCCCCGGCCATGGTCTTCAACATGCCGCGCAGGTCCGGGGGCATCAGTTCGCGCCCGCCTTCGAACAGGTCGAGGATCATGCGCCCGCCGGCATCCTCCAGGCGGACCAGGAAGCGGCCCGGAAAATCCAGGCCGACCAGGGACCAACCTAGGCGGTTGCAGACTTCCATGTAGACGATGCCGAGGGCCACCGGCAGGCCGCGCCGGGTGTCGATGACCCGCGCCAGGTTGGCGGCGTCCAGGTCTTCGAACACGCTTTCATTGCCGCCGTATCCGTAGCGCCGGTCGATGACCTGGATCAGGGCTTCGTACTGTCCGGCCAGGGTCGGCGTGCCGGGGCCGGCGTAATCGGCGACCTCCGCCGTCAGGCGCGCAAGATGGCGCTCATAAGGCCCCAGGTTGAGACCCGGCAGGCG
>CAXAVJ010000101.1:0-12227 GCA_963972065.1 uncultured Rhodospirillaceae bacterium | reverse complement strand
CCGCCTGTCGGCCCCCCTGACCGACCCGGACGCCATCGCCGAGCGCCTGGACGCCGTCGAATTCTTCTTCGATGACGCCCGCCTTTCCGACGACCTGCGCGCCGCTCTGGCCCAGGTGCCGGATGTCGCCCGCGCCCTGTCGCGCATTTCGCTGGGCCGGGGCGGGCCGCGGGACCTTGCCGCCGTCCGGGACGGGCTGATCCAGGCATCGGCCCTTCGGGGGTTGTTGCAGGGGGCCCGGGGGCTGGTGCCCAAGGCCGTGACCGAGGCCATGACCGACCTGGGCGAACACGGGCAATTGACCGACCGCCTGGGCCGGGCCCTGGCCGACGACCTGCCGCTGTTGGCCCGCGACGGCGGCTTCATCCGCCAGGGCTATGCCCCGGCGTTGGACGAACACCGCCAACTGCGCGACGACAGCCGCAAACTGATCGCAGGATTACAGGCCCGTTATGCCGAGGAAACGGGCATTCCGGGCCTGAAGATCAAGCACAACAACGTGCTGGGATATTTCATCGAGGTCGCGGCCAAGCAGGCCGACCGCATCAAGACCGGCAAGACGGAGGATGGCGACAGCCCCTTCATCCATCGCCAGTCCATGGCCAATGCCATGCGGTTTTCCACGGTCGAACTGGCCGATCTGGAATCGCGCATCGCCAAGGCCGCCGACCGGGCCCTGGCGCTGGAGCTGGAGCTGTTCACCGACCTGGTCAACGAAGTCACGGGCCGGGCGCGGGACATCGCGCTCGCCGCCGACGCCCTGGCCCGTCTCGACGTCGCCTCGGCCTTGGGTGCGCTGGCGTCGGAACGGCGCTACGTGCGGCCGCTGGTCGACGGCTCGAAAATCTTCCGCATCGAAGGCGGCCGCCACCCGGTGGTCGAGGCGGCGCTCAGCCGCCAGGGCGACGGTGCTTTCGTCGCCAACGACTGCGACCTGACCCCGGCGGACGAGGCCGGCGGCGGGGACGGCCCCGGCGGGCGGCTTTGGGTTTTGACCGGCCCCAACATGGCCGGTAAATCGACCTTTCTGCGCCAGAACGCGCTGATCGCCGTAATGGCCCAGATGGGCGCCTTCGTGCCCGCCGCCGCGGCGCATATCGGCGCGGTCGATCAATTGTTTTCCCGCGTGGGTGCGGCCGACGACCTGGCGCGCGGGCGGTCCACCTTCATGGTCGAGATGGTGGAAACGGCGGCGATCCTCAACCAGGCCGGGCCCAAGGCCCTGGTCATCCTGGACGAAATCGGGCGCGGCACCGCGACCTACGACGGCCTGTCCATCGCCTGGGCGGTGGTCGAACATCTGCACGACGTCAACGCCTGCCGGGGTCTGTTCGCGACCCACTACCATGAACTGACGCAGCTTTCCGGCAGGCTGGCGGAACTGGCCCCCCATTCCATGCGCGTGAAGGAATGGCAGGGCGACGTGGTGTTCCTGCACGAGGTCGCCCCCGGCACCGCCGACCGGTCCTACGGCATCCATGTCGGGCAGCTGGCGGGCCTGCCCGCCGCCGTCACGGCGCGGGCCGAACAGGTTCTGGAAAAGCTGGAAGCCGGCGACGGCAGCCCCCGCGCGGCGGACCTGGCCGACGACCTGCCGCTGTTTTCCGCGCCGCCGCCGCGTGGGCCGGGCGGCAAGGGGGCGGCACGCGGCCCGTCGCCCGTGGACGAAGCGGTCAGCACCCTGAATCCGGATGAAATGACGCCTAAACAGGCGCTCGACTTTCTGTATAATCTGAAAAATCTGGCGCCCGGCACCGACTGACGGCCGCCCGCATCTTCTGCAAACACCCCAACGGCGTGGGTGTTTCACCTTTCTGCGTGCTATGAAGGGCGCCATGAGCCGTACCACGATCAAAGACCCCCGCGCCATCATCGACCGCAAGGCGCTGACCAAGAAGCTGGACGATCTCGCCGGCTGGTCCGGCTATACGCCGAAAAGCCAGGGCGAGGTTCTGGCCACCTTCAAGGATGCCCATGCCCAGGGCTGGGAAGAGGTCAAGCGCCGCTTCGAAGCCGGCAAGCTGACCGGCCCGGAAGCGACCCGCGCCCATGCCCATCTGATGGATCAGATCATCCGCACGGTCCACGACTTCGCGGATAAATGGGTCTATCCCTCGGCCAATCCGACCACGGGTGAGACGCTGACCATCATCGCCACGGGCGGCTACGGGCGGGGCGAACTGGCGCCGTTTTCCGACATCGATCTGATGTTCCTGCTGCCCTACAAGATGACGCCGCGCACGGAACAGATCGTCGAATTCACGCTGTACATGTTGTGGGACCTGGGGCTCAAGGTCGGCCATGCCACGCGGTCGGTGGACGAGGCCGTGCGCCTGGCCAAGGAAGACCTGACCATCCGCACATCGTTGCTGGAGGCGCGCTGGCTGTGGGGCGATGAAAGTCTGTTCGACAAATTCCGCCAGGCCTTCTGGGACGAGGTCGCCGAAGGTTCGGGCATGGCCTATGTCGAACAGAAGCTGGCCGAGCGCGACAACCGCCACGACAAGATGGGCGACACGCGTTATGTGCTGGAGCCCAACATCAAGGAAGGCAAGGGCGGGCTGCGCGACCTGCAGACCTTGATCTGGATCGCCAAGTACCTGTACCGCGTCAACAACATGAACGACCTGGTCGGTGAGGGCGTGTTCACCAAGGACGATCTCAAGCTGTTTGAAAAAGCCGAGAACTTCCTGTGGACCGTGCGTTGCCATCTGCACTTCCTGGCGGGCCGGCCGGAAGAACGCCTGAGCTTCTCCGTGCAGAAGGAAATCGCTCAGCGCCTGGGCTACCGCGACCACGCTGGAACCAACGGCGTCGAACGCTTCATGAAACATTACTTCCTGATCGCCAAGGACGTGGGCGACATCACGCGCATCCTCTGCGCGGTTCTGGAACACCAGCACAAGAAGGCGGCCAAGCGGTTCCGCCTGCCGTTCTTCCGTTTTTCCGAACCGGACGTGCCGGGGTTCAAGCTCGACGGCGGCCGCCTGACCGTGGAAAACAAGAAGGCCTTCGCGGATGATCCGGTGAAGCTGGTCAGCCTGTTTCACGCGGCGCAAAAACACGGCCTGGACGTCCACCCGGAAGCACTGCGCCTGGTCACCCAGAACCTGAAACTGGTCGATGCCAAGCTGCGCCGCAACAAGGAGGCCAACCGCCTGTTCCTTGAAATGCTGACCGGGAAGGATCCGGTCACCACCCTGATGCGGTTCAACGAGGCCGGTGTGTTCGGCCGCTTCGTCCCCGACTTCGGGCGGGTCGTGGCGCAGATGCAGTACGACATGTATCACGTCTATACGGTCGACGAGCACACCATCCGCGCCATCGGCCTGCTGGAAGGGATCGAGACGGGGCGGCTGAAGGAAGACCATCCGGTCAGCTGCGAGGTGATCGGCGAGATCCAGTCGCGGGAAGCGCTCTATGTTTCGGTCCTGCTGCACGACATCGCCAAGGGCCGGGGCGGCGACCATTCGGAATTGGGGGCCGAGGTCGCGATGAAGCTCTGTCCCCGGTTCGGCCTCAACGCCTGGGAGACGGAGACCGTATCCTGGCTGGTGCGCCATCATCTGCTGATGTCGGCGACCGCGTTCAAGCGCGATCTGGACGACCCCAAGACGATCCAGGATTTCTGCGACCTGGTGCAGTCGCCGGAACGCCTGCGTCTGTTGCTGTGCCTGACCGTGGTCGACATCCGCGCCGTCGGCCCCAACGTGTGGAACAACTGGAAGGCGGGCCTGCTGCGCGAACTGTACTGGCAGGCCAAGGCCGTCCTGACTGGCGACGCGCCGGGCGAGCGGCGCAAGACCCGGGTCGCCCGCGCCAAGGCGGCGTTGGAACAGGCGCTTGTCAAATGGCCCGCGAAGGACCGGGAGGAACACCTTGCCCGCGGCACGGATACCTATTGGCTGGCCGCCGACACGGCGACCCAGGTGCGCCACGCCGAACTGGTGCGCAAGGCGGAAAAGGACAAGGCCGACCTGACCATCGCCATGGCCGTGGATAAGACCCGCGCCGCCAACGAGATCATCGTCTACACCGCCGACCATCCGGGCCTGTTCGCCAATATCGCGGGTGCCCTGTCGTTGGCCGGGGTGTCGGTGCTTGATGCCAAGATCGCGACCCTGACAAACGGCATGGCGCTGGACACCTTCTGGGTCCATGACGCGGCCGGCCTGGCGATCGACGAGAAAGGCCAGATGGGCCGCATGACCCAGCGCATCGAGGATGCCTTGCGCGGCAAGCGCGACCCGGCCCGGGAATTGAAGAAGGAACCGGACGCGGTGTTCCCCGACAAGTCCCGCGCCTTCGCCATCTCGCCCCGCGTGATCATGGACAACCAGGCGTCCAACACCCATACGGTGATCGAAATCAACGGCCATGACCGGCCGGGGTTCCTGTATGACGTGACCTCGGTGCTGACCCAGGAAGGGTTGCAGATCGCCTCGGCCCAGATCACGACCTACGGCGAACGGGTGGTCGACGTGTTCTATGTGAAGGACATCTTCGGTCTCAAGATCCGTCATGCGGACAAGCTGAAATCGATCGAGACGCGGCTGCTGGAACGCATCGGCGGCAAGAAGGCGGTGAAGGCGGCGGCCAAGGCCGACAAGGCGAACAAGGCGGAAGCCCCGGCCAAGGGTTCGGCAAAAGCCTCTGCCAAGACTCCCACCAAGGCCTCCGCCAAACCCGCCGCCAAGGGCGCGAAGGATGCCAAGCCCGCCCCGGCGGTCAAGGCCAAGACGACCGCGAAAGCCCCCGCCAAGGCGCCGGCAAAGACCGCGACGAAGCCTGCCGCCAAAGCCGCCGCCAAGGACAAGCCCGCCGCCAAGACGAAGCCCGGCGGCAAGGCTTCCGGCAATTCGGTGGAAGCGGCGGAATAAGGGGCGGCCCGCCCGGCCCGCCTAAAGCCTTGTCATCGCCCCAATCCCGGCGTACCAGCGTGCCATGAACCTGTTGAAGGCCATCACGACCGTCGGCGGCTTCACGATGCTGAGCCGCGTATTCGGCTTCGTCCGCGACATGCTGATCGCCAATTTCCTGGGCGCCGGCATGGTCGCCGATGCCTTTGTCGTCGCCTTTCGCCTGCCCAACCTGTTCCGCCGTCTGTTCGCCGAAGGGGCCTTCGCCGCCGCCTTCGTGCCGCTGTTCGCGCGCGAGTTGGAGGCGGGCGACGGCGCCGGGGCCGAAGCGCGGGCGGCGGCCCAGGCACGGGCCCGGGCCTTCGCCGACGAGGCCATGACCCTGCTGGCCCTGGTGCTGGTCGCCTTCGTCGCGGCGATGGAACTGATCATGCCCTGGGCCATGGTCGTGCTGGCGGGCGGGTTCGACGCCGTGCCCGGCAAGATGGAGATGGCGACGGAACTGTCGCGCATCGCCTTTCCCTACTTGCTGTTCATCTCTCTGGTGTCGCTGCAATCGGGGGTTCTCAATTCGCTTGGTCAATTCGCCGCGGCAGCGGCCGCACCGGTGCTGTTGAATCTCTGTCTGATCGCGGCCTTGCTGGGCCTGACGGGCCATGTGGAAACGCCGGGCCATGCGTTGGCCTGGGGCGTGTTCGCGGCCGGGGTGGCGCAGTTCGCCTGGCTCGCCTGGTTTTGCCGCCGCCAAGGGTTTCCGCTCCGTCTGGTGCGGCCCCGCTGGACGGAAAAGGTCGCGTTGCTGATCAAGCGCATCCTGCCCGTGGTGTTCGGCGCCTCGCTCTACCAGGTCAATCTGCTGATCGGCACCATCCTCGCGACCTATGTGTCCGACGGGGCCGTGTCCTACCTGTATTATGCGGACCGGGTGACGCAGCTGCCGCTCGGCGTGGTCGGCGTCGCCGTGGGCACGGCGCTGCTGCCGCTTCTGGCGCGCCAGTTGAAGGCCGGGGACGACGCGGCCGCCCAGAACAGCCAGAACCGGGGCCTGGAATTCGCGCTGCTTCTGACCCTGCCGGCCGCCGCCGCCTGCCTGGTCATTCCCGACGAGATCATCCGCGTGCTGTTCGAACGGGGGGCTTTCGGCGCCGAGGCCACGGCGGCGACGGCATCGGCGCTGTTCGCCTATGCCACGGGGCTGCCGGCCTATGTGCTGATCCGGGTCCTCGCCCCGGGATTCTACGCGCGCGAGGACACGTCGACGCCGGTGCGCATCGCCATCGCGGCCATGGTCGTCAACATCGCCCTCATGCTGGTGCTGATGAAGCCGATGGGCCATGTCGGCATCGCGCTGGCGGCCTCGGCCTCGGCCTGGCTCAACACATTGTTGCTGGCCATCGTGCTGGTGAAGCGGGGGCACTTCGCCCTCGACGTCCGCCTGCGGGGCCGCCTGCCCCGTATCCTGCTGGCGACGGCGGGCATGGTCGGGGTGCTTGAGATCGCGCGCCAGAACCTTGCCTTCCTGATGACCGGCGCCACGGCGCAGCAGGTCTTGGGCCTGGTCCTGCTGGTCGCCCTGGGCCTGATCGCCTTTGCGGTCTTCGCGCTGGCGTTGCGGGCGGCGGGGCTGAAGGACGCCAAATCCATGCTGAAGGCCCGCGACCTGTAGCGGCCCAGGCTTGACCAATGGGGGGCGAGCGGCGATAACCGGCGCGCGTTTTCGACCATTCATTTCAAGGACCAGCCACATGCGGCGCATCTTTTCCGGCGTTCAGCCGACAGGGAACCTTCACCTGGGCAACTACCTGGGCGCCATCCGCAACTGGGTGCATCTGCAGCAGGATTACGAGGACTGCCTGTTCTGCGTCGTCGACCTGCACGCCATCACCGTGTGGCAGGACCCGGCGCAGCTGCGCAGCAGCACCCGCGAGGTCGCCGCCGCCATGATCGCGGCCGGCATCGACGCGGAAAAATCGGTCATCTTCAACCAGAGCCAAGTGCCTGCCCATGCGGAACTGGCCTGGATCTTCAATTGCGTGGCGCGCATGGGCTGGCTCAACCGCATGACCCAGTTCAAGGAAAAGGCCGGCAAGAACAAGGAAAACGCCTCCGTCGGGCTGTTCGCCTATCCCAACCTGATGGCTGCCGACATTCTTGCCTACAAGGGAACGCACGTGCCCGTGGGCGACGACCAGAAACAGCATCTGGAACTGGCCCGCGACATCGCCCAGAAGTTCAACAACGACTTCGGCGTGGATTTTTTCCCCGTGGTCGAGCCCCTGATCTTCGGCGAGGCGACGCGGGTCATGTCGTTGCGTGACGGCTCGAAAAAGATGAGCAAGTCCGACCCGTCGGATCAGTCGCGCATCACCCTGACCGACGACGCCGACGCCATCGCCAAGAAGGTGCGCAAGGCCAAGACCGACCCGGATGCCCTGCCGACGTCCAAGGACGGGTTCGAGGGCCGGCCCGAGGCGGCCAACCTGATGGGCATCTACGCCGCCCTGTCCGGTCAGGACCTGGCCCAGGTCATCCAGGACCACGGCGGCCACCAGTTTTCCCAGTTCAAGCAGGACCTGGCCGACCTGATGGTCGACAAGCTGCAGCCGATCACCGCGGAAATGCGCCGATTGGCCGACGATCCCGGCTATATCGACGGCGTGCTGAAGCGGGGTGCGGAGAAGGCCCGCGCCCTGTCCGAGCCGATCATGGCCGAGGTCCACGACATCGTCGGCTTCCTGCGACCTTGAGCGGACTTATCTGATATACTTGACCCCGTTTGTCGGACTTGATTGCGGGCGGCATCGGTCCCATGTTAGGGCCAAGCACCGCCGGAAACCGTCCGGCACCGAATACCGGCCATGCGGCCGAAAAGCGCGGAGACCAAAGACCCATGTTCATTCAAACCGAAACCACCCCGAATCCGGCGACCTTGAAGTTCCTGCCCGGCTGCACGGTGATGGCGGAAGGCACCGCCAACTTCGCCGACACGGCCTCCCTCGGGCGTTCGCCCCTGGCGCAGACGCTGTTCGCGGTCGAGGGCGTGACCGGCGTGTTCTTCGGTCACGACTTCATCACCGTGACCAAGGGTGAAGACAAGGAATGGGATACCCTGAAGCCGCGCATCCTGGGCGGCATCATGGAACATTTCACCAAGGGCCTGCCGGTGATCACCGAGGGCGCCGAGGACGCGGCGGAATCGACCGCCGACGACACGGAAATCGTGACCCAAATCAAGGAATTGCTGGAAACCCGGGTGCGCCCCGCGGTGGCCCAGGACGGCGGCGACATCATCTATCACGGGTTCGAGGACGGTATCGTCTACCTGCAGATGCAGGGCGCCTGCTCCGGCTGTCCGTCGTCGACGGCGACGCTGAAGCACGGCATCGAGAACATGCTGCGCTACTACGTGCCCGAGGTGAAGGAAGTCCAGGCCGTCATGTAAGGCCGGCCTTTCGGGGGCCTCTGTAATGATGGCCCCGATCGGTGGATAAAAATTCCTTGCCGCGACTTATAACTTTAGTGATATAAGGCGCGCCGTTAACTATAATACGAGGAAGCGGTGTACAGCCCATCCCGGGCCAATCCGGCGCACTGACGACCGGACCGGGCTTTGTCGAATCCTTGAGGGAGAATTTGACAATCGGACCAGGGGCGGCCTTCGCAATCAGGTCTCCTTCTCTACCTTCAGAAACGTTCTTCCATCCAAGCACCCTGGGCACTGCTGTGAATAGGTGCGGAAGACGGCCCTGACCGATTCAAAGATCACATGAACACGTTTTTCGAACGCACGGTGATGACGGTTGTGCTTACGACCGCGGTCACCGCCGGCTACCTTGCCATCGAACGGGCCCCCCAGGCGTCCGTCCCGCCGACGACGGCCGCCGCCATCGCGGCCGGTCAGGCGAGTGCCCATGCGCGCGCCGACGGATTGGATCTGGACGACGGAGACCAGAGCCTGATCGTGGCGGCCCCGCACCTGATCCCGCCCCGGCGGCCCGACGTCAAGCGCCTGCCCAAGGATTCGGTGACGGCGCTGCACGACTGGTTCGCCGAACTGAACTACGACCTCGAACATATTCAAAACGGCAACGCCCATGTTCCGCCGGCCTTCCTGGCGTCGCTGCCGCCGGATCTCGGCAATGTGCCGGAAACGGCCATGCGCAAGCGCCTGTTCTTCCAGGCCGTGCTGCCGCTGATCCTGCGCGCCAACCAGGAAATCCTGACCGACCGCAAGCGTCTGTGGCAGTTGCACGCCGACCAGCGCCTGGGCCGCCGTATCGCCCCGGCCGACCGCCTGTGGCTGACGGCCATGGCCGAACGCTACAAGGTGCCGGCGGACAACCTGGCGCTTCTGATCCGCCGCATCGACGTGATCCCGCCGTCCATGGCCCTGGCCCAGGCGGCCGAGGAAAGCGGTTGGGGCACCTCGCGCTTCGCCCGTCAGGGCAACGCCATCTTCGGGCAATGGACGACCGCCGACGGCCCCGGTCTGGTGCCGCTTGAGCGCGACGGCGATAAGGACCACAAGGTGCGGGCGTTCAACAAGCTGATCGATTCCGTGCGCGCCTACATGCTCAACCTGAACACGCATCGGGCCTACCGCGAATTGCGCCGCGCCCGCGCCACTCTGCGCCGCTCGGGCGAGCCGCTCAACGGTCATACGCTGGCGCGGTTCCTGTTCCGTTATTCAGAACGTGGCGACGACTATGTGGGCGCCATCCGCGCGATGATCGAGGCCAATGGCCTTGATCGTCTGGACGACGCCCGCCTGCTGAAGGTCCAGCGCCCGGAAGCCTGAACCGCCGGTTCTCCCCGCTCCTCGGGTGTCGCCTACTTCGTGATGAAGAACTGGCGGCCCAGCCAATACCAGCGCCCGTCGGGCCCCGGCACGGTGCAGTTGATGCGTCCGCGGCCCGCCGGGAACGGCTGGTTGACCCGGACCTCGACCCGCAATTCGCCCAGGCGTTCCAGCCGCGCGCGCCCTTCGTGGGACGCGAAACAGGCCAGCCGGTCGATCCCCTTGGGAGCCGGCGGGACCAGCGTGAATCCCATGGCCGGCGGGTTGTTGGTGGTGATCAATTGGTCCGCCGGTGTCAGGTCGGTGACCGGCATGGCCAGCGCGTTGACCGCCAGACGGAACCGGCCGATGCCGCCGAAGCTCTCGTTCATGGCGAAGCGCGGCAGGTAAAAGTAGCCGAGCGAGGGATGGGCGACACCCGAATGCTGGCCGAAGGCGGCGATGAAACCCTGATCGCTGGCCATGTCTTCAAGCGCCTGGGACGCCTCGCCGTAAGGATAGGCGAAGATCTTGGGCACGCTGCCCAGTTCGGCCTCGAACCGTTTGCTGGCCTCCGTGAACTCGGCCATGTTCTTACCCTCGGGTGCGCCAGCCATATGGGCGTGGGTCACCGTATGGTGGCCGATGGTCGCCCCCTGGTCCCTGATTTCGCGGATCTGGTCCCAGGTCATGATGCCGCCCAGCTTGCGGTCGACCGGATCCGTCGCCACGAACAGGGTGAACGGCAGCCCGGCCTTCTTCAGGCGCGGCCAGGCATGTTCGTAGACCGAGGCATAGGCGTCGTCGACGGTAATGCCGACCGTGCGGTCGGGCAGCGGCGTGCCCGCCTTCATGGCGGCGATAATGTCGGGTAGGGACATCACCGTGTATTTGCCGGACGTCAGTTCCGCCAGATGTTCGTCGAACTGCTCCAGGCGGATGTTGGTGGTCGGATAGTCCTGCTCGTCGAACCGATGATACATGATGATCACGGCCTGATCGGCGGCACGCGCCATGTCCGGCCAGAGTATGAGCAGTCCAAGCATGGCAAGCGCCGCCGCCCACGGCCATCGGCCCCGGCGGCGGTCACGGACCCCGGCGGGGCATGGCCCGCCGGTCATAATAGATCGTCTTTCATTCACCTCACCCCGTACTTATATGGTTGTCCCATATTATGTCCTGATTTTTCCCTCTTCCGCGCTGCAGCACAAGTGTCCTAGGGTCGGACCCCCGCATTTCATTCCGCAATCGAACGAAAGGTCCCGCCCCCATGTCGGACAAAATCACCGAATCGGCCCTCGACCAATTGTTCCGCGATGCCCGGACGCATAACGGATGGACCGGCGAACCGGTGGGCGAAGACCTGCTGCGCCAGCTCTGGGATCTGGTCAAAATGGCCCCGACCAGTGCCAACTGCTCGCCCGCGCGCCTGGTCTTCGTGGCGTCGGACGCGGCCAAGGAAAAGCTCAAGCCGTGCCTGATGGAGGGCAACGTGGCCAAGACCATGGCGGCGCCCGTGACGGTCATCATCGGCCAGGACATGGAATTTTATGAAAAGCTGCCGGAACTGTTCCCCCATACGGACGCCAAGTCCTGGTTCGCCGGCAACGATGACCTGATCGCCGAGACAGCCTTCCGCAATTCGACCCTGCAGGGCGGCTATCTGATCATGGCGGCGCGCGCCCTCGGGCTCGACTGCGGACCGATGTCCGGGTTCGACACGGCCAAGGTCGATGCCGCCTTCTTCGCGGGGACCAAGGTGACGGCCAATTTCCTGTGCAACATCGGCCACGGCACGACGGAAGACCTGTTCCCGCGCTCGCCCCGCTTCGCCTTCGACGACGCCTGCCGCGTCGTCTGACGCGCCTGCGGCCCGTCATGCCCGATATCGACCTCGCCACGCCGCCGCCTGGCCAAGCTTCGGACGATCCGCCGCCGCGCCCGTCGCTCTCGGCCTGGATCTATCTGGGGCTTTGCGCCGTCGCGATCCTGCAGGTGTTCTGGCGCCCCGACGGCTGGCAGGTCGTCGCCGTGGTTCTGGGGGTCAGTTACCTGGCGTTGGAATTCACCCGCACCTCGGGCGTGCAGCGGCTGGTCGGATACGGCCTCGCCTTCGGGGGCCTCGCGCTCGGCCTGCGGGCGGGGCAAGGGGGCGCGGTGCTGCTCGACGGCATGGCGTCGGCGCTCAAGTTTCAGCTCGTGTTCTTCGCCGTTGCCTGGATGCAGATTCCGGCCAAGACCAGCCCGACCCTGATGGCGGCGCGGCAGTTCGTGCTCGACCAGCCGGCCGGCCGCCGCTTTCTGATCTTGTCCTACGCCGCGCATTTCCTGGGCGCCTTCCTCAACCTGGCGGCGCTGACCCTGCTGTCGGACATGGTCGCCCGGCCCAAGGACCGCCAGTTGAAGGACCGTCTGGCCGTGGCGCTGATGGTCGGGTTCACCTCCGCATCCTGCTGGTCGCCGTTCTATATCAGCGTCACCGTGGTTTTGGCGGCGCTGCCCGGGCTTAAATGGGTCGATATCGCGGTGCCGGGGTTGATCATGGGCATGTTGGTGGTCGCCGTGACGGCGCTGATCGACCGCGTGTTCGT
>CAXAVJ010000100.1:0-12243 GCA_963972065.1 uncultured Rhodospirillaceae bacterium | reverse complement strand
TTTCCGGGCGCATGCCAAATTTGCCGAAGATCGAGGGCGAAGCCCTCAAGCGCCTGTTCACCCCCCCGGCTGACGGCGGGAAAACCACACCAAAGGACGCCTACGGCTCGAAAGAGCGGGCGATCATGGACCGCGCCATCGAAAACGCCACCGGCCAAAGCAAATAATCAGGTACGCCGGAGCAAAATAACGATGAAAAGCGATCCGATCCGGAGTACATACCCGACATGAATTCTCCCCTGCTCCTGCCCGCGTCTCCCTTCACGGCGTCAGCCCATCGCAAAGCCGCCCCCTGGGATGACGACAAGCTGCGCGAGGAATGCGGCGTATTCGGCATCTATGGCCATGAAGACGCCGCCGCCCACACCGCACTGGGCCTGCACGCGCTCCAGCATCGAGGCCAAGAATCCGCTGGGATCGTCGCCTACGACGGCGAACAGTTCCATAGCCACCGGGCCCTCGGCCTGGTCGGCGACAACTTCAACGACATGGATACCATGGCCCGCCTCAAGGGCAGCGTCGCGATGGGGCATGTGCGCTATTCCACCTCGGGCGGCACGTTCATCCGCAACATCCAGCCCCTGTTCGCCGAATTCATCTTCGGCGGCTTGGCCGTCGCCCATAACGGCAACCTGACCAACGCCTACCAGCTGCGTCAGGCTTTGGTCGAGCGGGGCAACATCTTCCAGTCGACCAGCGACACCGAGGTCATCATCCATCTGATGGCCGTAAGCGACGCCGGCCATGTCATCGACCGGCTGATCGACGCCCTGCGCCAGATCGAGGGTGCTTATTCCCTGGTCGCCATGACCCAGAAAAAATTGATCGGCGTGCGCGACCCCATGGGCGTGCGGCCGCTGGTCCTTGGCCGGCTGGGCGATTCCCATATCCTGGCGTCGGAAACCTGCGCGCTCGACATCATCGGCGCCGACTTCATTCGCGACGTGGAACCGGGTGAAATCATCGTCATCGACGCCAGCGGCGTGAACAGCTACCACCCCTTCGGCACCAGCCGCACGCGGCGGTTCTGCATCTTCGAACATATCTATTTCGCGCGGCCCGATTCCATCATCGAAGGGCAGAACGTCTACGAAGTGCGCAAGCGCATCGGCGCCGAATTGGCCCACGAATCCCCCGTCGAGGCCGACGTCGTCGTACCCGTGCCGGATTCCGGCGTACCCTCGGCCATCGGCTTCGCGCGCGAGACGGGGATTCCTTTCGAACTGGGGATCATCCGCAATCACTATGTGGGCCGCACCTTCATCGAACCGACAGACAACATCCGCCACTTGGGTGTCCGTTTGAAGCACAACGGCAACGTCGCCGAACTGAAGGGCAAGCGCGTCGTTCTGGTCGACGATTCCATCGTCCGCGGCACGACGTCCGTGAAGATCGTCGAAATGGTGCGCGACGCCGGGGCGACCGAGGTCCACATGCGGATTTCCAGCCCGCCGACGACCCATTCCTGCTTCTACGGGATCGATACACCGGAACGCTCGCAACTGCTTGCCGCCCAGCACGACATCCAGGGCATGGCCGACATCATCGGCGTCGACAGCCTGGCCTTCATTTCCTGGGACGGACTTTACCGTGCCGTCGGCGAAGTGGGCCGCGACATGGAAATCCCGCGCTATTGCGACGCCTGCTTCACCGGCGAGTATCCCATTCCCCTGACCGACCGCGAAGCGGACCGGGGCCCACGCCAGCTTTCCCTTCTGGAAGAGGGTTAGGGCTTTTGTCGGGCGGTCGTCTCGAAAACCGGATCGCTGTGATCACCGGGGCGACCCGGGGCATCGGCCGCGCCGTGGCCGGGCGCTTCGCCGCCGAGGGCGCGGAGCTGATCCTGATCGGCAGAACCACCGGCGCGCTTGAGGAAGTGGACGACGAGGTCCGCGCCGCATCTGGCCGAAACGCCACCCTGGTCCCTATGGATCTGACCGATTTCGATGCCATCGACCGCCTGGGCGCCGCCATTTTCGAACGTCACGGCAAACTCGATATTCTGGTCGGCAACGCCGGCATGCTGGGTAACCTCAGCCCGCTGGCCCATACGGACCCCAAGGTCTGGGATCAGGTCATGGCCATCAACACGACCGCCAACTGGCGCCTGATCCGTTCGTTCGACCCGCTGCTGCGCACGTCCGACGCCGGGCGCGTGGTCATGGTCACGTCAACGGTCGGGCACGAGCCGCGCGCCTACTGGTCGGCCTATGCCGTGTCCAAGGCCGCGTTGGAAATGGCCACCCGGATCTATGCCGAGGAAACAGTGACGACCAACGTCAAGGTCAACATCCTCAATCCCGGCGCCACACGGACCAACATGCGGGCCCGTGCCTTCCCCGGAGAAGACCCGGAAACGGTCAAGGACCCGGCCTCGATCACAGATGATTTCGTGCGTTTGTGCGAACCCGCCTGCACCCTGCATGGCGAGATCGTGACCGCGAAGGAAACCCCAGCGGAAAGCTGACATGGCCATCAACGCCATCGCCCTGACCTGGCCGCCCTCCGCCCTTCACGGTTGGGGCGTGTTCGGGACCAATCTGCTGCGCGAAGTCCTACGCCGGGGGGCACCCAAACCGATCACCCTGCTGGCCATGCACCCGGAAATGATTGACGCGGCGGACCGCGACCTGTTTCAGCCCCTGATGGTGGAACAACATCAGATCGAACAGCAGATCAGAGGCACCCAGGGCAATGTGACGCTGGGCGGCGTCCATGTCCTGCATTCGCTGGGCAACAACCTTGAGGAATCGACCGCCGCCGCGCGTTTCCGGGGCGAACCCAACGTGGGCTTCACGTTTTTCGAGAACATGGTGTTCGGCAACGACGCGGTCGCCCGCAACGCCCATTTCCAGATCATGATGGCGGGATCGACCTGGAACGCGGACATCCTGCGTGACCTGGGGTTTCCCCGCGTCGGCTGCGTGTTCCAGGGCATCGCCCCCGACGCTTTCGCCCCCGGTCCGCGCACCGGCCGGTTCGGCGACCGTTTCGTGGTGTTTTCCGGCGGCAAGCTGGAACTGCGCAAGGGCCAGGATCTGGTCGTCGCCGCGTTCAAGCGGTTCCAGGCCCGCCATCCGGACGCCCTTCTGGTCACCGTCTGGCTGAATCCCTGGCCGGAAATCATGGCTGACATGGCGGCAAGCCCCCATGTCGACGGCCCACCCGCCATGGATCAGCCGTTCCCCAACTGCATCAACGACTGGGTCCGCGCCCAAGGTGTACCAGAAGGGGCCCATACGGACCTCAGCCCTACTTTCAATGCCGACATGCCGGCGCTGTTGCGCGAATGCGACGCGGCGGTGTTTCCCAACCGCTGCGAGGGCGGCACCAATCTGGTGGCTATGGAAGCCCTGGCATCCGGCCTACCTTGCGTGCTGTCGGCCAACAGCGGCCACCTGGACCTGATCGGCGCACAAGGGAACGACGACCACTGCTATCCGCTGACCCGCCAGACGCCCGTTACCTTCGGCCCGCAGGGGGCCGACCATTGGCGCGAGTCCGATGTGGAGGAAATCGTCGAGAACCTGGAAGCGATCTACCAGGACCGCACGGAAGCCCGCCGCAAAGGACAGGCGGCCAACGCCTTCATGCAGGATTGGTCATGGCGTAACCAGATCGGCAGGCTATTGACGGAATTGGACCGACTGACGCCTTGAACACAGCCGTCAGCGAACCGGCGGTTCGTCCAGGGTCTTGATCACCCGAGCAGCCCCCCCATGGGCCGCGTCCAGTTCCAGAACCTTCAGGGCGTCCGCCCGCGCCATCTCGGCGTTTCCCGCGCCGAGGGCGGCCAGCGCACGGGCGTAAAGCGCCGCCAGATATCCCGGTTTAAGCGCGATGGCCCGGCTGTAATCCTCGATCGCACTGACATGATTGCCGAGCGCGCCATGGACCAGCCCCCGGTAATAAAAGTTTTCCGGATCGCCGGCCCCCAGATTGACGGCCATGTTCATGTCCGACAAGGCGGCGGGATAGTCTTCAAGATAGGCCTGAGTCAGGCCCCGTTCCGTAAAATAATCGGCTTCCGAGCCCTTCAGGTCGATGGCCAGGGAAAAATCCCCGAGTGCGCGCTTGTAATCGCCCTGGGATCGGTAGTACTTGCCGCGCAAAATCAGAGCCTCGCGGTTACGCGGCTGCACACGCAACACTTCGTTCAGATCCAGGATGGCGGTGTCCAGTCGGCCACTCTGGGCCCGGGTCTTGGCCCGCTCCATGAACGTCGTCATCTCCTGGGGCCGAAGCCTGGCCGCCTCGGCATAGTCTTCTTCCGCATCCTTGAATTTCCCGGTATCGCCGTAGGCTGCTCCCCGGTTGACATGGGCACGATAATATTTGGGGCGCAATTTGATGGCCCGGGAGAAATCGCGGATCGCGGCATCAATATTACCCAGGCGGCGATGGGTCGCGCCCCGGTTGTTGTGAACCCGCGCCAAGTCACCGTCGTTCAGCGTGTCCGCGTCGATCGCCTTGGTGAACAAATCGATCGCCTGCTGCAGACTACCGGCCTTGGCGGCGGCGACGCCGGCTTCGAAATCCTGAGCTGCCTGGGCTTGAGCGGGGCCGGCCGGCCAGATCACGGCAATCGTCAGCAACAGAATGGCCGCCAGGCGCACCAATAGCCTTGTCATTCTCACGTCTCTCCGATCGGCGAAGCCGCCGGACCGCCGGGAGGCGGCCCGGAAGGATGAATTCCAAGGCTGGACTTAACAGATGAGGCGCCCCCGGCGCAATGCACGAAGGCAACAAGGCGGGGCCGAGCGCTTCAGATTTTGTAGCCCAGGCGCAACCCACCCCAATGGCGCCCACGCACGGTGATCGGCGCCGACAGGTCCTTCATCAGAACGAAATTTCCCCCGCCCATGTCGCGGCGGTACGTTTGCAGGAAGAAAGGTCGCGTGTTCTGGCCTGCACGCAGGCCCGTGCGGTCGTTGAACAGGCGCCGATTGCGGCAGTTACCATTATTCCACACGGGGTCGTCCCCCTGGGGCTGCGAAAACTTGATGTTATGGGTCGGAAGGAAGCCGTTACGATCGACGGCGGCGCAGAACACGACCTTGTCGTCGAAGGTCAGCATCGGTTCCTGAATGTCGGGCAGCAGGCGGTCCGTCAAGTTGACGAAGGGTGTCATGCATTGTTCCGGATTGGTGCCGGGGATCGGCTCATATGCTTCCGAAAACAGGTTCTGTTCGGTGATCTCGCCTGAGTCCAAGGCGGTTTCGAAGCGACGGGCGATCTCATTGGCTCGGGATTGGATTTCCCGAATGAACCGGCTGTCCGAGGTTTCAAGCCCGGCCTGGTTGATCTGACCGATCACGCCCTCGCCACGCTCCAGCAGAGAACCGACGCGCTGTTCCGCCGTTTGCAGCTTATCGCCGGTTTCCTTGAAGCTGGAAACGAGGCGCTCCATCTCATTGATAAACCCGTTGCATTGCTCACGCGACGACGACGATGCGCCGACGATTTCGGCGATCTGGTTTTCCATGGTGCTGATGGACTGGCCAATGCCGTCGACGGCGCTGTTGATCTGACCGACGCCGGTGTTCACTTCCTCGGCCATGCCGATGGTCTTCTGGCTAGTGTTCATCAGCCCGGACACGTTGGACGCCAGATCGGCGACCGCCTCATCGATGGCGCCGGTCGCTTTGCCGGTCTGATTGGCCAGCGCTTTGACCTCGCCCGCGACGACCGCGAACCCCTTGCCCGCCTCGCCGGCGCGGGCGGCCTCGATCGTGGCGTTGAGGGCAAGAAGGTTGGTCTGCTTGGACACGGCCTCGATGTCTTGGGTGATCTTGGTTACCCCGGAGAGGGAATTTTCCAGAACGCCCAGCGATTGTTCGATGTTCGTCACGGAAGAGACCAGAGCCGCAATGCGTGACACGGCGCTGGTCACCTGTTCGCGGGAGTCGTTCATCACCGCCCCGGCTTCCTGGGCCGCCCGCGAGGTATCACCGCCGGCCGTATCAATGCGGTTGAACGCGTCAATCAGCTCCTGCGCCTTCTGCCGCATCTGATCGACCATGTCCGTCTGTTGGTGGAAGTGGTTGGTGATGGATTCCACATCGCCGGCCACATCGGCCAGTTCCAGGCTCAAGTCTTCGACCCGTTTCAGGATTTCGTTGGCGAATGTATTGTAGTCGATCTGCTGGGCTTCGGACGGCGTGGCATCAGCCTCCGCCCCGCTTTGGACATCGGACATATGCACCTCCCCATGCATCACAACCGCTCTTATCGGCGGCCTGCAAAGAACCGGAGAAAAGGGTGCCACGATCTTCTTCGCGCGCCAAGTCCTTCGGTCTAACTTTTACATGTCAGGGGGTTTATTTCACGGATGTATTGTTATGAATTCACAGCCAATGCCGGCGGATATAAGAAACCAGGGACTTGACCGCACCATCCCAGTCGCCGGCCGCCGGTTGGCGGAACAGGCGCATGGTCGGGTACCAGGGCGTGTCATCCCGGTCCAACAGCCAGCGCCACTCAGGCACCTGGGGCAGCAGCATCGCCACGGGCCGCCCCAACGCCCCCGCCAGATGGCCGACGGCGGTGTCGCAGGTCACGACAAGATCAAGGCATTCGACCAGCGCCGCCGTCGCGGCAAAGTCACCCAAATCCCCCGTTATATCGACCACGGCATCGGCGCCATGGGCGGCCAAGTCCGCGCCGCCGCCCATTTGCAGCGAAACCAACGTCGCCCCCGATAGACCCAGCAGAGGCAACAACGGCGCCAGGCCGGGGCTGCGCACCCGGTCGCGGGGATGGTCTGGGCTGCCTTTCCAGACGATGCCGATGCGCGGGCCCGCAAGCTTGTCCAGGCGTCGGCGCCAATCGGCGCGATCCCGGTCGGAAGCCCGAAGATAAGGCACGTCGGCCGGAATCGTCGCAAGGTCCGTGGCGAAGGCAGCCGGTAGCGACATCAGGGGGATCTGATAATCATGGCCGGGCAGCCTGTCGTCCCCCTGCTCGACCACCTGAATGACCCCATCCAGGGACGTCATCAGCCGTCTCAAGATTGCCGGGCACTCCAGGATGACGTGCTGGTCAGCTGCCGCCAGCAGCGCCGCATAGCGGGCGAACTGGATCGTGTCGCCAAACCCTTGTTCCGCCCGCACCAGAACCCTCGCCCCGGGCTTGGCGGCGGCGGTCCAGCGCGGCGTTTTTCCGCCCCGATCCTGGCCCTTGAAACGGGCCGTGCGCCAGCGGGCCTCATAGGCCGGCCAGCCTTCCGCCAAGCGGCCCAGCAACAGCAGGGTCATGGCGCGGTTGCGCCGACATTCCGCATCCTCCGGATCAAGCGCCAGAGCACGGTCGTAAGATACCAACGCGTCGTCGAACCGCCCCAATTCGTGCAGCGCCACGCCCTTGTTGGCATGCAGGGCGGCGATGTCGGGGGCCACCGTCAGGCCGGCATCGTACTGGGCTATGGCGGCGGCAAGGTCCAGGCGTTCGCGCAGGATGTTGCCCAAATTGCAATGGGCCTCGGCCATGCCGGGATTTGCCCGGATCGCCTGGCGATAGCATTCCATGGCCGCATCGTCCTCGCCACGCCCCTGATGCAATTGGCCCAGGGCCTGATGGGCGTCGGCCAAATTGGGGTCGAGCGCCGCCGCCCGCCGAAAGCAGTTTTCCGCACCGGCCGCCGCCGACGCCCCGCCGCCCTGCAGGGCGAGCCCCAGGTTGAGATGGGCCGGCGCCAGATCAGGGGCAAGTTCCAGGGCCAGCCGTGCGCGCGACCGCGCGGCATCGAAATCACCCGCGGTCACCAAGGCGGCAGCCATGTCCGAATGCACGGCGGCGTCGTTGGGGGTCAATGCCACGGCATCCCGATAGGCCTCCGCGGCCTCGGACGCCAGCCCCTGGGCCATCAGCACCCGGCCCAGATTGGCGTGATACATGGCCGCGCGGGGATCCGTTTCGATGGCCCGGCGGATATGCTCCATGGCGGTCACCGCATCCCCTTTCTGGTAGAACACCAGCCCCAGAAGGTGCAGGGCATCGGCATGATCAGGGTGGTCGGCAAGGATCGCGCGGTAGGTTTTTTCGGCGGCTGCCAGGTCGCCGGCCTGATGGCGGGCGATCCCCCGCGCCAGGGCATCCATCGTCTCAGCCATGACGACGGTCCGGGATCGGGGCGGTTCCGGCGAAGGCCGAAAGCGCCTTTTCCAGGCGTTGCCACTGATCTTCCGGCCCCGGCAGGCCGAACCGCAGCCAGCTTGAGTTGGCCTGGAACCGCCGGACCAGGATACCCGCCCCGGCCAGATGATCGTAAAGGGCCGGGGCATTGGCGTGGTCCGCCAACACGAACAGGTCCGTGCCACCGACGACGCCCAGACCGGCGCCGGTCAGAATATCCCGCAAGCGGGCCATATGGCCCGCCAAACGAGCGCGTTCCGCCGCCGCCCAGGCCTGATCGCCCAGCGCCCGGGCGCCGATCTCCTGGGCTGGGCCGGACACGGCCCAGGGCCCCATATCCGCTTCCAGTCGGCGCACCATGCGCGGCATGGCAAGGGCGAAGCCCAGACGCAGCCCCGCAAGCCCGTGGAATTTACCGAAAGACCGCAGGATGATGACGTTCGTCAAAGGCAGGGCGGGGACAAGGCTGATGTCCGGACGGACATCGGCAAAGGCCTCATCAACGATCAGCCAGTGATCGGCCTCGGCCGCGTCACGGGCCCAGGCCGCCAGCCGTTCCGGATCGACCGCACGGCCGTCCGGATTATTGGGATTAACCAACACCAATGAGCGGTCCGGCGGCGGCAGATCCGCCAGGTCTTCCACCTCCGCCCCCGATGCCCGCCAGGCGGCGGCATGTTCAGCATAGGTCGGACCGAGAACCGCCACCCGGTGCGCGCCCAGCACCCGAGGCAGCACCTGGATCAACGCCTGGGTCCCCGGCGCGCAGGCGATCAAGTCCGGCCCGGCGGCGCCATAGGCATCCGCCGCCGCCGTCTTCAAGGCATCCAGACCAGATGATTGCGGCAGCCGCGTCCAGGCATCAGGCGGCAGATCGGAGAATGGATAAGGCGTCGGATTGATGCCCGTGGACAGATCAATCCAGCCGGCCGCCGGCACGCCGAAACGCACCGTGGCGGCAGCGAGATCGCCCCCATGACCTTCAACCCCGAATTCGTCGTCTTGCCGTGGCACGGATGCTCCCTATCTGCCGGGCAGTGTACCCCCATTTCGCCGCCGCCCCATACCGGGCCGCACCCAGGACCACTATCACCCACCCGGCCATGGACGAAAGCCCCAAGGTAGGCCACATTGTCGCCCAATTGGATGGGGATCTTGTTCGCCTCGACGGTTACACCGATCCGGGAGAGAAGGGGAATCGCTTATGCGTAGGACATTGGTCATGGGGCTGTTTGCCGCCCTGTTCCTGACAATCGCGGGGCCTGCGGCCCAAGCGGCCGAGGGCGACGTCGCGGGCAAGGTCCTGCGCTTGAAGAACGGCGCCGTGGCCTTGCAGGGCGCGGCGCCACGCGCCATGAAGGTCGGCAGCGACGTTCTTGTCGGTGATGTGATTTCCACCGGCGCAGGTGCGCGTCTTGAATTTTCCCTCCGCGACGGGTCGGTCGTGACCTTGGGAGAACGGGCGACCTTCGCCCTGTCGGATTTCGAGGATACGCCGTCCAAGGAAAATATTACCCTGCGTCTCCTTTCGGGCGCGTTCAAGGCGGCGTCCGGATCGATCGCCGCGCGCAACCCCGACGCCATGACCGTCGCCACCAACACAGCAACCATCGGCATCCGTGGCACCACCGTTTGGGGCGGCACGTTGGACAGCGCGTTCGAGGTGGCCCTCCTGGAGGGCACCGCCGTCACGGTGACCACGCGGGCGGGTACGGTGGAACTGAATGCCGCCGGTCAGGGGACGAGCGTTCCGTCGACGGATCAACCGCCGACCGCCCCCGTCACCTGGGCTCAGACAAAGGTGACCCGTGCGCTGGCGACCGTCGATTTCTAGGGCAGTGGACATTTAACCTCGGCCTGGGGAAACTGGCGCCCCGCAACCAACCGACAGGGTGCCTTTCTTCATGACCGCCGATTTCGCTCGCTTGACCGCCAACTGGCCCTTTCCCACCACCGTGCGCTTCGGCCCCGGTCGCCTGATCGAATTGGGGAAGACGACGGCGCGCTTGGGCATCAAGCGGCCCCTGATCGTCACCGACGCAGGGCTGGCGGCATCTGGCATCGTCGCCGCGGCCGGCGCCTCCCTGGCCGAGGCGGGCCTCGACGGCGAGGTGTTTTCCCAGGTCAAATCCAACCCTACGGCGGCCAACGTCACCGCCGGTGCCGCTGCATTCCGGGACGGCGGGCGTGACGGCATCATCGCCATCGGCGGTGGATCCGCCATGGATGCGGCCAAGGCCATCGCCCTGCAGGCGGGCCACGATGGACCGGCCCTGGATTACGCCGTGGGCGGGCCGCGCTACCGGGAAATCGATGGGACGGCCATCGCCCCCTTGATCGCCGTGCCGACGACATCCGGCACCGGGTCGGAAATGGGCTATGCCGCCGTGATCTCCGACGAAGACGCGCGGACCAAACGCATCCTCTATCATGCCAATCTGCTGGCCCGCACGGTGATCTGCGATCCGGAATTGGTCACGGGCCTGCCTGCGAACCTGACCGCCTGGACCGGCATGGATGCCGCCGTGCATTGCATCGAGGCCTATTGCGCGACCACCTACAACCCCCTGTGCGACGGCATTGCCGCCGAGGGCATGCGCCTGATCGCGACCTGGTTACCACGTGCCGTCGCCGACGGCGGCGATATCGAGGCGCGGAGCCAGATGATGGCCGCCGCCGCCATGGGGGCGGTCGCCTTCAATAAGGGGCTGGGCGCCGTGCATGCGATTTCCCACGCCATCGGTGCGCATAAAGACAGCCACCACGGCCTGACCAACGCCGTGGTCCTACCCTATGTGCTGGACTACAACCGGGCCGCAATCGACGACCGCTGCGCCGTTTTGGCCCGCTGCATGGGATTGCCCGGCGCGGATTTCACCAGCCTGATGGATTGGACATTGGCGATCCGCGAGACCTTTGAAATCCCTCATACCCTGGATGGTCTGGGGGTCGTCGCGGACGATCTGGAGCCCCTCGCAGCGACCGCCGCTGGCGACATCACCGCGCGGGAAAACCCGGTCCCGGTGGATGCCACGGCCCTGCATGGGGTCATGTCCCGCGCCCTTTCCGGCACCCTGGGTTAGGGCAGCGCCATGCCCGTCACCCCCGGTCTTTTGGAACTGGTCGATCAGTGCGAATACATGGCCCGCGCCTACGCGGAGGCCGGCGCCCCCCTGCCCCGCCGCCGACCGGATGGGTTCCCGGCCATTGTTTCCAGCATCATCGGACAGCAGGTGTCGGCCCATGCCGGGGCCGCCATCCAGCGCCGGGTCGAAGCCGGCTTGGGCACGGTGAGCGCCGAGGCCGTTCTCGCCAAGACCGACGACGAACTGCGCGCCTTCGGCCTGTCCCGGCCCAAGGTCAAATATATCCGCGGCGTGGCCGAAGCCGTGACGGCGGGGGACCTGGACTTCGACGCCCTGCACCACGCCCCCGACGACGAGGTTCTGGAGATCTTGACGCGGCTGAAGGGCATCGGCCAATGGACGGCGGAAATCTATCTGATGTTCGCGTTGCAACGGCCCGACGTCATGCCGTCGGGTGATCTGGCCTTGGCGGAATCAGCCGCCCGCCTGATGGGCCTCGATGCCCGGCCCAAGCCCAAGGAACTGGCCGTCATCGCCGAACGCTGGCGGCCGTGGCGGTCCACCGCAGCCCTGATGCTGTGGTATTACTACCGCTTCACGGGCGGGCCGGGCGCGCCGGAGGTATAACTTCCGGCGGCCCCAATCCGCACAGACGACCTAGCCCATGGCTCTGACAAACGCCATGAGGCGTTCCGCATCCGCGTCATTCATATCCAGACGGGCATGGGTATGGTCCCCGGTCTTGGCGACGATAGAGGCCTCGTAGGTCCCAAGGTCCGGCAGGTCGATGGTGAAGGTATCGCCTTCCGTGACCTCAAGCCCCCGGTCGAGCACCACGCCACCGCCCATGGACAGACTGTGCAACGTCGTCTCCTTGACCACACCGGCCACCGTCACCGCGACCCTTTGCCCCATCGGATGGCGCGTCGAATAGTCCGGATCCTGGCTGTCGCGGATGATCTCCAGCAGGCGGTCGTTCATGTGGTCGATGCCCGACTTGACCTGGGCCGCCGCCTCCAGCTGC
>CAXAVJ010000099.1:0-12392 GCA_963972065.1 uncultured Rhodospirillaceae bacterium | reverse complement strand
CTGGGTCGACAACACGCAATCGACCAACAACGCGGGGAACAAGGGCGGGCTTCTGTCCGCGTCTTCGGACCGCTCGGTCAATTATGCGGCCTATGTGGAAAACGCCTACGACCTGCGGCCGGGGCTGGCGCTGATCGGCGGGCTGCAGTTCCTTCACGCAACGCGCAAACGAAACGACCGCTTCGACAACGCAACCGACACCTCGGGCGAAAACGATTACACCTTCGTCAATCCCAAGGTCGGGTTGCTGTGGCAGGCGGCGCCCGATTGGCAGGTGTTCGGCAACCTGTCGCAGAGCGGCGAAGCGCCGACTTTCGGTGAACTGAACTTCACCAACACCACCTTGGCCGATACCGAAGCCCAGACCGCGACGACCCTGGAAATCGGCACCCGTGGCCGGGTCCGGGATATGAGCTGGGACCTTGCCGTCTACCGCGCCCATCTGAAGGATGAATTCCAGTACTTCGACCTGGGCGGCGGCAATTATTCCGTCACCAACGCCGACAAGACCATCCATCAGGGCATCGAAGCAGGGATCGGTTGGGCCTTCGCCAGGAACCTGCTGGAAAGCGGCGATGCGGCGGACAGCCTTTCGCTCGACGCGGCCTATACCTACAGCGACTTCAAGTTCGATGACGACGCGAGCTGGGGCGACAACGACCTGCCCGGGGCGCCTAAGCACTTCATCCGGGCGGCGCTGACCTACCACCACCCCATGGGCTTCCATGCCGGGCCTAACATCGAATGGGTGCCGCAGGCCTATTTCGTCGACAACGCCAATTCCGTCGCGACCAAGTCCTATGTCCTGTTCGGCTTCCGCGCGGGATACGAGGTGTCGAAGGACGTGTCCATGTTCGTCGACCTGCGCAACCTGGCGAACACGAAGTACATCGCCAGTTCCAGCGTCGCCGCGACCGCGACCGACAGTTCCGCCCTGTTCGAACCGGGAACCGGGCGGTCCGTCTTTGTCGGCCTTCGCGCCGCCTGGTAGGCGGAAGGTTGAGAAGAGAGGTGCATTGGAGGTATTGACTTGATATTAATAGTTAATCGCATTATGGAGCAGCCAATCACCTGTGTTGCCGCCGGGGATCGGCCCCGGCGGCGGCACTCTATCGAAGCCAGCATACGAGGTCCAAAATGAACAACCGCACCCCATTTGCCCTTGCCGCCGCCTTGCTTGTCGCCGGCCTTTGCCTTTCCGCCGGTGCCGCACCGGCTGCGGAAAAAGGCCGCATCGGGGTTGAGTTGAACAAGTTGGAGCCTGCCGGCGACGCCTGCCGGGCCTATTTGCTGCTATCCAACGGCACGGCGGCAGCGTTCACGTCGCTGAAGCTGGACCTCGTCACCTTCGATGCGGACGGGATCGTGCAGCGCCGGGTCGCCGTTGAGGCGGCCCCCATCGGCGCCGGCAAAACCAGCCTGAAGGTATTCGATATCAGCGGCATCCAATGCCCGGCGATCGGGCGCGTACTGCTGAACGGCGTGATGTCCTGCAAGGTGGCCAAGGCTGAACCTGCGGACTGTCTTGCGCTTGTGTCCGTGTCGTCGCGCGCGGCCCAGCCGTTCATCAAATGATTTTTTGGAGAATGGCGTGAAGGAATCCGATTTTTCGTTCGTCTTATTAGATAGGCGGCCCGCGTCAAAGCGGATGCGGGGCAGTCTTTGTCGTGCCCGCAAGGGGCGCAACACCCGGGGTTTAGAGGAGTAATCGAATGGAGAACCAACAGGTGGGGGACCCGCTGGCAGCCGCTGCGGAAGATCCCGGAATGTTGGCGCAGGGCCTGGATTGGTTGATTGCCGGCGGGCCGGTCGTCGCCATCCTGATCGCCATGTCCGTCGTCGCCGTGGCGATTTTGGGTCTTAAGCTGTGGCAGTTCCGCGGCGTCCGCCTGTGGGACCGGGACACCGCGCGCCGGGGTTTGGCCCTGTATCGCACGGGCAAGGCGTCGCGCGCGGCGGAGCTTCTGCGCGCTTCGCCAAATCCGGCGGCGCGGGTCGTGTTGCTGGCCATGCGCGGCAAGGCGCGCCGTGACCTGGACGAAGGCAAGGTCCGTGAAGAGGTCGTGCGGTGCGGCTTGGACATGCTGGAAATGCTGCGCGCCTACATGCGCCCGCTCGAGGTCATCGCCACCCTGGCGCCGCTGCTGGGCCTGTTCGGCACGGTGCTTGGTATGATCGAGGCCTTCCAGCAGTTGGAACAGGCGGGCAACCGGATCAATCCGGCGATCCTGTCCGGCGGCATCTGGGAGGCCCTGCTGACCACGGCTGTCGGTCTGGCGGTCGCGATCCCGACGGTCGCGGTGGTCAACTGGCTGGAACGGATGATCGACCGCACCGCCCATGAAATGGACAACCTGGTGACCCAGGTCTTCACGGCGGACCTGACGGCCGCCCCTCAGACGGAAGAAAGCCATGCCGGCTCTGCCTACCGCACGCCTGTCGCTGGCGCCGCCGAATAACGGGCGCCGCCGCAACCTGATCTCGCTGACGCCGCTGATCGATGTGGTGTTCATCCTGCTGGTGTTCTTCATGCTGGCGTCGTCGTTCCTCAATTGGCGGTCCATTACCCTGGACTCGCCAAAGCAGACGGGAAGGTCGGCGTCGCTGGAGCAGGCTCTGTTGATCGAGGTGCGGGCGGACGGCCTGCGCCTTGCCGGTGAGACCATGTCGCTCGACCGCATTACGAGCCGTGCCGTGGCGGCGCTTGCCAAGAAGCCCGACCGTCCCGTGCTGGTCCGCCCCGACGACGGCATCGCCGTGCAGGAGGTGGTCCAGGTGGTCGACGCATTGGCCGCCGCCGGGGTCGCCAACCTGTCGCTGATCCGGAGGAACAAGTGATGCGCTCTCTTCGGCCCGGCCCCGGGCGTGGCACCAACGACGACGACCGCATTCTGCCGCTCATCAACGTGGTGTTTCTGCTGCTGATCTTCTTCATGCTGGCGGGGCATCTGGCGGCGACTGATCCGTTCCATATCGAGCCGCCGGTTTCAGCCAGCGAGACGGAGCCGGACGAGGCCGGTCCCGTCATTCTGGTTGGTACCGACGGGCGCCTCGCCTTCGACGGCAAGACCGTCGACGACGCCGGGCTGAAGGCCGCGTTGGTCGCGCCGGTCGAAGCCGGGGTGACGCATTTCCGGCTCAAGGCCGATGGCGGTGCACCGGCGGTGCGTTTGGTCGAGATCATGGAACTGCTGCGCGCCGCCGGTGTGCGGAAGGTCAACGTGCTGACCGTGCCGAAGGCCCTGTGATGGAAATACGCGTTCGTCATTGGAATATGGCTATTGCCGGGGCGGTGTTTCTGCACGCAGCCGCGGCCGCCGTCGTGCTGTGGACCCCGGCGCCGTCTGGGGCGCAGCTTCCGGGTGTCGGCGGGATCGAGATTTCATTGGGTCCGGCGGGCGGTGCGCCCGGTTCCGACGCCCAGGATTCCCCGGAACCGCAGGAAGCGAAACCGGTCGAGCCCATCGAGACCGTCGAGGCGGTGACGCCCGAGGTCCCGGTTGAGGCCGTGCCCGTGGAGCCGGTGGTCCCCGATGCCGTCGCCATCGAGCCGGTCAAGGCCGTCGAGGAACGCCCGCGCGACCCCTTGCCCGTGCCGCCCAAGGTGGTGCGCCCCAAGGCAGCGCCGCCGCCCAAGCCGGTGGAGACGGCGGCGGTCGCGCCGGCCCCGGTTCGCACGCCGCCGCCGGCGGTCGCCGGGGCCCAGGGCAAGGCGGGGACCAAGGACGCCAAGGAAACCGGCAGCGGCGACAATTCCCAGGGCGGCGGTCAGGCCGGGGCGGCGGCGGATTACATGTCCGTGTTGCAGGCCTGGCTGGAAAAGCACAAGGAATACCCGCGCTCGGCCCGCTTGCGGCGCATCGAAGGGGCCGTGTTGCTGTATTTTTCCATCGACCGGGACGGGCGCCTTTTGGCCTACCGGATCGAGCGGTCGTCGGGTCACCGCATGCTGGACACGGAAACCATCGCCATGATCAATCGGGCCCAGCCCCTGCCGCCCATTCCCGGCGACATGTCCCGCGACAAGTTGGAAGTCGTCGTACCGGTCCAATTCTCTCTGAAATAGAAGCAGAAGACCGCCCGGCGGCAGATGACGTGAGGGTTCGGGAGGGAGCGAAATCACTAATTGCGAATAATTATCAATATCGCTATCTTCAGGCCAAGGACAAGGCCTGAAGCCGTGGTAAACGGCGGGCATGCGAGAGTACACAGCCGATCTCATGACCACGACGACTGCGCACAACCTGACCACCGCCTTCGAAACCCATTACGAGGAATTGATGGTCTTCGTGCGCCGCCGCGTGCGCTGCCCGGCCATGGCCGCCGACATTGTGCAGGAAACCTACGTTCGTGCGGTCACCGCCAAGACGCCGTCGCCCGTCGATAATCCCCGGGCTTTTCTGTACCGCGTCGCCGGCAATCTAGCCATCGACCACCTGCGTCGGGAACAGCGCCGCCAGGCGATCATGGCCGACGGTGTCGCCGCCGATTTCGTGCCGGACGGCCAGCCGGGGGCGGAACGCGCCGTCGCGGCGCGCCAGGATATCGACAATCTACGCCGCATCGTCGACGGCCTGCCGCCCAAGTGCCGGGAGGTTTTCGTGCTGCGCCGCTTCGATGGCCTGGATCAGGCCGAAATCGCGGCGCGTCTGGGCATCAGCCGCAACATGGTGGAAAAGCATCTGCGCAAGGCGTTGCTTCACTGTGCTGCGCGCCTGGACCCGGAAGAATAGATTTTTCCCTCCTCTTACCGCCCCTTCATTCGTCATACCTAATGCCACCATGTGCTCCCGCGCATGGTCCGCCGTTCAAACCCTGACAGACCAAGGGGATACCGTTTGTCCGATCATCCGAAACACCCCGTCTCCGCCGCCGCCCTGGAACAGGCGGCGGCCTGGTTCGCGCGGATCGACCGGGGCGACCTGTCGGACCGTGAACGACAGGCGTTCGACGGCTGGCTTGCCGCCGATCCCGGCCATCAGCGGGCGTTCGCGCGGATTTCCCGGACCTGGGATGCGTTCGGCGATCTGGCGGGCACCGTGGAAACGACGCCATCGGCAGGGAAGCCGGCCATCGATGGGTATCGGGCCGGGCGCCGTTGGGGGCTAGCGGCGGTCGCCGCCGGGCTGGTTCTGGCCCTCGGGCTGGGCACGGACCTGCCGCAGCGCATTGACGCGGAACTCCGCGCCGATGCCGTGACGGCGGCCGGCGAGACGCGAACGGTGTCCCTGCCCGACGGATCGACGGCGGAACTGAACTCGGCAAGCGCCATTGCCGTCGATTTCGGCCCGGACGGCACGGGGCCGCGGCGGGTGCGCCTGCTGCGGGGCGAGGCGGCGTTCGACGTGGTCAAGAACCCGGACCGGCCCTTCACGGTGGCTGCCGGCGGCGGGCTCAGCCGCGTGCTCGGCACCGTGTTCACCGTCAGGGCACTGGACGACGGCGCGTCGGTGACGCTGCTTGAGGGCCGGGTCGCCGTATCGGCAACCGACGGCGGGGCGGAAACGGTCCTGGCCCCGAATCAGCGGGTCCGCTACGGCGCGGCAGGGGGGCTCGGCGACGTGGAAACCGTGGATCCGCGCAGTGCCGCCGCCTGGCGCCGGGGTAAACTGGTGTTCCGCGACCGGGCGTTGGGCGACGTGATTGACGAACTGAACCGCTATCATACCGGCCTGATCCGCCTGACCGATGCGGGGCTGCGCCAGCGCCGGGTTAACGGCGTGTTCGACACGCGCGATCCCGTCGCCGTCGTCGGGGCGCTGGAAACGGCGCTCGGCCTCAGGTCCACCCGCCTGACCGACCATCTGATCCTGCTGCATCAATAGGCGCCGCGGCCCGTGGTCCGGAAGCGGACGCGAATAAAATACGGTTCGGACCTCCTCATCCCCATTCCCTGGACGTCACATAAATACGAGTAAGAATTAATCGCGTTAAAAACGGTGGAATGCCGGATGCGCGGGGACCAAGAGGGGAATGGGTATGACGCCGATCAGAAACCGGATGAGCAACCGCGCGCAGGCAAGTGGCCTGTGCGGATTAATGCGGGGGCTGCTGGCCGGAACGGCCCTGGCCGGGGCGCTGGTCGTGACGCTGCCGGGCGTGGCGGAGGCGGCACCGGCTTCCGAAACGGTCCTTCAGGCCCAGGCGGCGGAACCCCGCGCCTACGACATTCCCACCGGCCCCCTGGCCCCGGCCCTCAACCGGTTTGCCGACGAAAGCGGCCTGCAGCTTGTCTATGGCGCTGAACTGGCGGCGGGCCTCAGCACGGGGGGCCTGAAAGGGAAATTCACAGCTGAGGAAGGGTTGCGCCGCCTGCTAGCGGGGACAGGCGTGACCTGGACCTTCGCCGGGAAAAATTCGGTGACCTTGAGCAAATCTCAGACGGGCGGCCCCCTGATGCTGGACACGGTCTCGGTCATGGGCACCAAGCAATCACGCTACAACAGCCGCCATGCGGAAACGGGCACCCGGTTCGACAAGGATCTGATCGATATCCCGCGCACCATCGATATCATCCCGGAACAGCTACTTCTCGACCAGCACGCCCGGGAAATGGAGGACGTCTACAAGCTGTCGCCCAACACGGTCAGCGCCGATGGGTTCGGTGGCACGCGCGAGGACTACATCATTCGCGGCTTTCGGCGAGACGACGACATCTATCGTAATGGCGTGCGTTTGAAGACCAGCGGGCGGTTCGATCCGGCGACGGTGGACAGCATCCAGATCATGAAGGGGCCTGTCGCCGATATCGGGCAGATGACGCCGGGTGGTCTGGTGAACGTGGTTACGAAGAAACCGCAGTTCGAGACCGAGCATCACGTAGAGGTGAATTTTGACGAAGACGGTGAGCGGAACATGACGTTCGATGCCACCGGCGCCATTGGCGACAGTGAGAACTTTGCCTATCGAATCACGACATCGGGTGATCAAGGCGAAACATTTCGACAGAATTCCAAGGTCGAACGTCAATTCCTGTCGACGTCGTTCTTATGGGTGGGCGACAGCGGCGCGACCGCGCGGGTCAACCATGAGGTCACCAACGATGACCGCACCATGGACCGTGGTTTGCCCACGGTCGCCGGGAACGGCAGCACGCGATTGATCGCGGAGGTGCCGACGGATACGGCCTACCACCCGGACTTCGTTGACCGTCAGGCGATCTACCATATTTTCGAATTCGACGGCGCCGTGCCTTTGGGGGACAGCCCATGGTCGCTGGAAAACAAGGTCGCCTATTACACGGAAAAGGCACAGGACGTATACGTTGAGATTCGCAGCATCGCCGCCGATGGAACCTTGACCCGGCGGGTTCAAGGCAACGACGACCGCAACCTGCAGACATTGTTCGGTCGCCTGCAGGCGCGCGGAAAATTCGACGATCTGGTCATGCCGATGGAACTCGTCGCCGGGATTGAATATCACCAACAGGATCATGATTGGAAAAACTACGCCGGCTCGAACCAAGTCGGCGGCACAGTCATCAATCCGACACCGGAGATATTGATCGATGATTCCGGAAACCCGTCATCCCTGCAGTTCACCGATCTGTCGCAGAAATCATACGGTCCCTACGTCGCCACCGACGTCGAGGTCTTGCCGACGGTCAATCTGACGGCGGGCCTGCGTTACGAGTTCTACAACGGCGACTTTTACCGCAAGAACCTTCTGACCAGCGCGATCACGACCGCGGAACAGCCGCGCGACGCAAAACTGACGAAAACGGCGGGTCTCGTCTGGAAGCCGGTCGAGACCGTCGCTCTCTACGCCAATTACGCCGATACCTTCACGGCGCAGGGCATTTCCTCGGGCAACGAAAGCGTTTTGGTGCTGGAACCGGAACAAGGGCGCCAATACGAAGCCGGGGTGAAATGGAACGCCCTGGGCGGCAAGCTTTTGCTGAACGCCGCCGTGTTCGACATCAAGAAGGAAAACGTGGTCGAGACCGTGAACGGCGAGCCGCAATTGGTGGGTGAGGTCAACACCAGCGGGGTCGAGGTTTCCGGGGTCGGCAATCCGATGCCGGGCTGGAACATCCGCGGCGGGCTCGGTTTCCTCAAGGCCGATATCACGTCGACCAATACGGCGAGCGACGGCAATCGCCCGCGCGGCGTACCCAAGGTCACGGCCAGCCTGTGGACCAGTTACGAATTCACCGATACGAACAGCCATCTTGACGGTTTGGGTGTCGGTGGTGGCGTGACCTATGTCGGAACCCGGTTCGGCGACGACGCCCATACCTACAAATTGGGACAGTATGTGCTGTTCGATGTGGGGGTTTGGTACTACCTGCCCGTGGGCAAGGAAAAGCGCCTGCGCTTCGATCTGGGGGTGAAGAACATCACCGACGAAACCTATTACACGGCGTCCGGGGGCAACTTCCGCATCAACGCCGGGACGCCACGTACCGTGTTCGGCGGCATCCGTCTGGAGTTTTAAGGAGGGGTGGGAAGAATTTATTCGTGTCCAGAGCGCGAATTATCCCCGCCCGTTCGTCATATAGTCATGAGCGTGACATCCCGAACGCGGGCGGCGGTATCGCCCCTTGAGATCATCCAGCGCACGGTTGCGGCCGCCGTGGGCGGCTATGGCCTGGCTTGGGCGGCATCGGTGCTCATGGCCCGGGGTCTGCCGTTGAGCCGCTACGAAGCGATGCAATGGGCCGTTCTGGCCAGTTTCCTTATCTATCTCTGCGTGATTCTCTGGGCCTTCCGCGCCCGGCCGCTGACCCGCATGTGGGGGGGCATTCTGGCCCCGGCGGCGGTCTGTGCCGGGCTTGCCTGGTGGGTGGGGCCGACATGAAGGAAGGGTTCCGCCAATCCATGTCCTGGCTCCATACCTGGGGCGGGCTGCTCATGGGCTGGATCCTGTTCTTCGTGTTCCTGACCGGCACGGCGGGCTATGTGGAGGCCGAACTGGACCGCTGGATGCGCCCGGAAAAGCCCCTGGTGGCGGCGGAGGTCGCGCAGGCGGACGCCCTGGCCCTGGGCCTCAGATTCGTGCAGGAGAAAATGCCGGACGCCCGGCGCTGGCTCGTATCCCCGCCAGGCGGACGCGAACAGCCGGAACTGCGGTATTTCGTCGAAGGTTATCCCGAAACCGAGGGCGCGCCCGGCAAACGACAGAGCGGGTTCCTCGATCCGGAAACCGGGGAAAAGGTCGCATACCGGGCCACGGGCGGGGGCCGGTTGCTCTACCGCATGCATTACCGGCTCCACTACATCCCGACGACGGCGGGGGAATGGATCGTCGGGTTCTGCGCCATGGTCATGTTCGCGGCCCTGGTCACCGGCGTCATCATCCATGCCCGCATCTTCAAGGACTTTTTCACCTTCCGGCCCGGCACCGGGCACCGCAACTGGCTCGACGCCCACAACCTGCTCGGCGTGCTGTCCCTGCCGTTCCATTTGATGATCACCTACTCGGGGCTGCTGTTCATCTGTTACCTCTACATGGCGCCGGTGATCGCGTCTGAATACGGCTGGGGCGAAGACAACCGCCGCGCGTTCACGGACATCATGTTCAGCGGCCGGCCGTTCGACCGGAACACGGAACGGGCGGCCCCGGCGCCGTTGGCGCCACTCGGCCCCATGCTGGCCGAGGCGGATCGTATTTGGGGGCCCGGCAACATCGGTTTCGTGGACATCACGCGGCCCGGCACGGTCGCGGCCCGGGTCCGCATTCTCGAGGGCACGCGCCGTGTCTCGGGGGATCGGGCGGAAGTGCTGTTCAACGGGGCGACGGGGGCCGTGATCGACGCGCCCGCCGTCAATCCCGCTCCCCGGATCGTGAGCGAGACGTTGCTGGCCCTGCACGAAGGTCTGTTCGCCGGGCCGGTGCTGCGCTGGCTTTATTTTCTTACAGGTCTGGTCGGCACGGCGATGATCGGTTCGGGATTGATCCTGTGGACCAAGAAGCGGCGGGCGCGCCTGGAAGGGCGCCTGGGCTTCGCCCTGGTCGAACGCCTGAACGTGGCAACCGTTTGCGGCCTGCCCACGGCCGTCGCCGCCTATCTTTGGGCCAATCGTCTGGTGCCGGTCGATATCGCCGGGCGCGCGGCCTGGGAGGCGAATGTCATGTTCCTGACCTGGGCGGCCCTGGCCGTTCACGCGGCCCTGCGCCCCGCCGCCCGCGCCTGGGCCGAACAATGCTGGATCGCCGCCGCCGCCTTCGGCCTGGTTCCCCTGGTCAATGCGCTGACGACCGACCGGCACCTGGGGGCAAGCCTGCCCGCGGGGCAATGGGAGCTTGCCGCCGTCGATCTGACCTGCCTGGCCTTCGGTCTTGGTTTCATCGTCGCGGCCCGGATCGCCGCCCGCGGCCATCAGCGTGCGGTCCAGGCGAAAGAGGTTTCTCCCACCGTGCAGGAGGCGGCAGAATGATCGTTCTCGCTTTCTTTCTGTCCTTCGCCGCCTGGACGGCGTTGGCCTTCGCCATGAACCGCCACCGCCGCGACATGGGTTGGGTGCGGGCCACGCCGGTGCAACGGATCATGCTGCGGGTTGCCGGCGGCGGTCTGCTGGCAGCGTCGCTCTGGGCCTGCGCCGGGCATTGGGGATGGTCCATGGGCACGGTCGCCTGGTTCGGCGTGATGACGGCTTCCGCGCTCAGCCTGGTGCTGGCCCTGGCGTTCCGGCCGCGGACCCGGCGCGCGTCCTAGACGCGGTGTCCATTGCCGGATCGAAGCGTCGTTCCTATATCAAAGAAACGCGTCATTGCCCGTGGGAGGATGTCATGCATGGGCCCCGCAATCGCGGTTTCCTTTATGTCCTGTTGGCGGCGGTCCTTGGATTGGCCGCCTGCACCACGCCGACGCCTTACGGCCCCGCATCCGGCGCCGACGGCGCGCGGGGGCACGGCTATTGGGAGCAGGGTCTGGAGGATGACCGTGTTCGCGTGACCTTTTCCGGCAATACGGTGACGCCGCGCGAGACGGTGGAAAATTATCTGCTGTACCGCGCAGCCGAGATCACCCTGGCCCGGGGTCGCGACCATTTCGTCGTCGCCGACCGGGGCACGGATAAGACCACCGTCTATCACACCAGTTACGATTACGACGGTCCCTTCGGGTTCGGATTCGGGCCGAGCTTCGGGTTCTATGGCCCCGGGCGGGCCTGGTGCTGCGATCTTTACGGGTATGGCGCGTCTTTCCGGAATTCCTACGGTTATTTCGGCGGCCAGGCCGAGGCCACGTCCTGGCCCGTCGACCGCTATACGGCCCATGCCGAGGTGGTCCTGGGCCGCGGGCCCAAACCTGACGGCGCTGATGCCTATGACGCGCGGGCGGTCATCGCCCGGCTGGCGCCTGCGATTGCCCGCGATAAGGGCCGGCCATAACCGGCGGCATCTGTTGTCTTTTTGGACAATCCAAGATACATAGCTATTGAGAATCATTCTCATTTTTAGGCGCAACGATGCGCCGCTCATCTCGACGGATTGACCGGGCGCCCGTCCATGCCGAACAACCCCAATTTCCTGGCCGTATACGTAAGCCATCGGGGCGATCTGGTGAACTACGCCAGTCGGCTTCTGGGCGATCGGGCGCGGGCCGAGGACGTGGTCCAGGAAGCCTATATCCGCTTCAATTCCGCCGCGTCGGGCAGCATCCTGGAAGAACCATTGGCCTATCTGTACCGCATCGTGCGCAACCTGGCGTTCGACAGCACGCGCCGGACATCGGCCGAGGCCCGGCGCGACAAGGCCCATGAACTGTCCCTCGCGGAGGCCCCCGCCGTGCCCTCGCCCGAGGACACGGCGTTCTACCGCGACGAGCTTCGCCGGGTGCGGGACGCCCTGGACGAACTGCCCGACGGTCAACGCCGGGCCTTCGAATTGCACCGGCTCGGCGACTTTACCTTTCAGGAAATCGCCAGGCGGCTCGGCGTGTCGACGGCCACGGCGGCGCGCTGGACGCAGCAGGCGCATCTGCACATCACCAAGCGGTTGCGGACGTGACCAGTTCAACCGATGGCGACGGGGGGCGAGAAATCGGCTGTCGGCAAACGTCATATCAATGATGCCATGTCTTACGCCTAGTCGGCACCCCCGGTGCCGCTTGCGGACGCAGATCAAGAGAGACCTATGACCGCCGCACCCGACGGCCCCACCGACGCGCAACTGGAACAAGCGACCGCCTGGTTCTACCGGATTGCGGATCGGCCGGACGACGGCGCGCTGCGCCGCGGACTGCAGGCATGGCTGGCGGAAAACACGGCCCATCGGCGGGCCTGGGACCTGACGCAGCGGTCCTGGGATTTGGCGGGGGTGGTGGCTGTTCAGGCCGGGGATGCGTCGCCGACTGGACGGGCCCGGCCGCAATTCCACCGCCGGACGGTCGCGGCGATGGCGGGGGTGGCGATGGCGGCCTGCCTCGCTCTGTTTGTCGTGGCGCCCCA
>CAXAVJ010000098.1:0-12564 GCA_963972065.1 uncultured Rhodospirillaceae bacterium | reverse complement strand
GTCGACGGCGGCGGCGGAGCGGGTGGTGCCGAGGTCCGCCGCATGTTCGCGCACGCCATCGTCGTTCAAGGTGCAGATGATCCGGTTATCTGTGGGAAGACGCTGGGCGATGACGCCGCGGGCGACCATTTCCGCATCGACCAAGATGGGCGCCCCGGCCGCAAGGGCCACCCGGCCGGCCTGGGCCGGGTCGTTGGACATCACGAGATATGCCGCGATGTCGGCCATGCCGCAGGCGTGGATCAGGCGCACGGCCAAGGTCCGCTCCGCACCATCGAAGCGCGTGAGGTCCGCCGCCGCCTCGATGGCGGCGAAGGAACGGCGGTAGATCTCCGCCGGGTCGCGGACGTAATCGAACATCACGCCCCCGGCGTCAGCTGTCGGCGTCGTGGCGGTGCGGATGGGAATGCCCGTGGCCGTGATCATGTCCGTGGTCATGGCTGTGCCCATGCCCATGATGATGGCCGTGCTTGCCGTGGTGGATGCCGTGATCCTCGGCCCCGTGGCCGTCCGTTCCGATGCCGACCACATGATGGTGGTGGCCGACCTGGGGAGCCCCATGGTCGTCTTCGTAGCCGATGATCTGCTCCCGGTATTTGCACAGCAGGCAGTTCATCTTGTTGTCGCCGTTGAGCGCTTCCTCGACCCGGTCGGCGAAGCAGTCGATCAGGTCTTCGTGGTCGTTCAGATAGGGCGCCTTGACGACATCGATCTCGGGGTGCGCCTGGGCGCAGTCGTCGGCCCAGCGGTAGATGCGGTTGACCAGGATGCCGGTGAACAGGAAATAGGGGAACACGATGATGCGTTTGTAGCCGAGCTTCACCGCTTTCTTGAGGCCTTCGTCGACCAGCGGATAGGCGACGCCGGAATAGCTGACTTCGGCCCAGCCGAAATCCATGCCTTCCCACAGCATGCGCGCGACCTTGTTGACGTTGGAATTGGCGTCCGAATCGTTGGTGCCGCGCCCGACCACCATCAAAAGGGTGTCCTTGCGGGCGATCTCACCTTTGGCCGCGTTGGCGGCGGCCTCGGCTTCTTCGATGCGGACCTTCGCCGCGCGCAGAAGCCGGGCATCGATCGCCAGTTCGCGCCCGAAGCGCACATCCAGGTCCGGATGGGCCTGGGCGAAGCTGTTAATTTCCGAGGGCAGGTCGTTTTTCACATGGCCCGCCGCGAACAGCATGCCGGGCACGCAGATGATGCGGTTGACGCCCCGGTCCCGTAATTTGTCCAGGCCCGTGCGGATGACGGGCGTGGCGAATTCCAGGAAACCGCTTTCCACGTCGTAATCGGGGAATCGCTTGGCCAGATGGCCTGCCAGGGTGCCGAATTCATCGACGGCCCCCTGGTCACGGCTGCCGTGGCCGCAAATCATGATACCGGTCTTTTGCGTCATTCGCTTGGTCCTTGCCTTCGAGCGACCGTCGGCGTCATTGCCGACGGAATGGTCTGATCTTTCGCCGCCTGGTCATTGCCTCCGAGCGGGAAAGAGGGCCGACTATACAGATTTCAGGATCAGGGGAAAGGGTGACGCCGCGTCAACCGGCGGACACGGGCCGTCCGTCCGTTTCGGTGTCTTCCAGGGGGGATGGCGCGTCGCCGGTTTCCGGGGAATCCTCTTCCCCAGGCTCCTCGGCTTCCGGCGGCTCGGGCGGCGGCAGGCCGGCCCGGCGTTCCAGATCCTGGGCGTCTTCCTCGCGCCCCAGCGCGCGGAGGGCGGCGGCAAGGTTGACCTGACTGAGGGCGAGCGAGGCATCGCCCGGCATCAGATGCTTTTCCTTGATCGCGACGGCGCGGCGGAACAGGGGCTCCGCCGCCTGGGTCTTACCCCGTCGCCGGTAATAAAGGCCAAGGTTGTTGACCACGGCGGCGACGTTGAGATGATTGTCGCCCCAGGTTGTCTCGTCGGCGGCAAGGGCGCGCTGATAATGCAGTTCCGCCGCCTTGGCGTCGCCGGCCAAGTCGCAGGCGAGGCCCAGGTTGTTGAGGATGCCGCCCAGGTCGGGGTGGCCGTCGGCACCGGATTTTTCCAGCAGGTCGAGGGCGGCCGCGAAATGTTTGCGCGCGGCTTTGTAGTCCTCCCGGCCGTGGGCCAAGGCGCCCAGTCGGCCCAGACATTCGACACGCAGTTCCAGGTCGTCCTCCGGCACGGCGTCGGCGGCGAGCCGGAACAGGGTCGTCGCTTCCTCAGCATCGCCGCGCGCCGCCAGAAGGTCACCCGCGACCAGGCGGGTCAGGGCCGCAGCGCGGCCATGAATGCCGGCGGTCCAGGCATGCTTGTGGCCGGTGGTGTCCTCTTCCTCGGCGGCGCGGATCAGAAGGTCCGTGCCGCGGGCGATGTCGCCGACGGCGATGGCGCCCCGGGCGTCATGCAGCAGCTTGGCTGCCGCCGGCGACCCGGCGCTGACGGTGCCAAGCCGCGCGCGCAGGTCGTCCAGTTCGCCCGCGAAGGAACGCAGCCGCCCGTCACGTGCCTGATCGTCGACCCCCTGTTCGGCGAGAATTTCGGCGAGGCCTTGAATCTCGGGCGTGTCGGGCAGGGGGCTGGGTTCCATGGGTTCGGGTGCCATTGCGTCGAACGGGGGTGTGTCCGCCACGTTCGGCTGGCTGCGCAGGATGGGGTCGGGACGGTCCAGGCGGTCACCGCCGCGCAGCCTGCGGCCGCCGAACAGCAGCACGCCGATCAGCGCCAGGGCGCCGGCCCCGGCGGCGGCAAGCGCCCAGGTCGGCATCGTCGCAACGGATTCCACCAGCGGGACCCACAGGTCCGCGGTCGCGTTCAGCACCCCGTCACGGATCAGCACCAAGTCCGACAGAAACTGTTCCATAGCCGGGAAAAATACCCGTCCATGCCGAATTTGCACAGAGGAATGGCCCAATCGCCCGCCTGTGGGGCGCTGGCCGGGGCCGGATGGTGGGGATGCGGGGTGGCGGCATAGTCTGGCCGGCCCGGCGATTCGCGGGGCGGGTCAGTCCGCCGGGCGAAAGGCCGGGTAATCGAAGGGCAGGGCACCTGTGCGCAGCAGCGCCTGACGGCGGGTGCGTTCGTCCTCGTCGTCGATGTTGCGCTGGACGAAGGTCTCGACCGTGTCGGCCAGGTCGTGCAGGGCGAGCAGGCGTTGAATCAGGTCGCGCTGGCCGAGGGCGGGATGAGTACGGTCACGGGCCGGGATCTCTGCAAGTGGCACCGGACGCCCGTCGATGGCCAGGGCTCCTCGGGTGCAGATGTAGGCGCCGGCACTACGAACGGCGGGGCCGAATTCGACCTCGGCCTCCAGGTTCGCCAGTTCGCCAAAGACGTAATTGCCGCGCGTGGTTTCCGTGGTGTGCATATGGGCGAGCTGGGCCGGCGTCAGCCAGTTGACGAACAGCGACACCACGGTACCGGGGGCGGGATGCAAGGTCGCCGGGACCGATCCGTAGCCGGCGAAATGGGCGCAATAGACGCTGTCGAAATTCTTCAGATGAAGGCGCACCACAGGCACGGCGCCGTCTTCCGACCGGGAGAACTTCCAGGCCAATGCCGAGGGTGCTTGGTTCGAGCCGCAGGCGATCACCGGCACGCGTCCCTCAAGGTCCCCGCCCGTCAGGTCGTGAAGATGCGCGTCGCTGTCGACCGGTTGGACATGGCCGGCGTGGATCACGAACGAACGGTCGGGTACGTCGTAGGGATAAGCCAGCGCCCGGGAAACAGACCGGGGGCGGCGTGGACGGTCGGGTGGGGCGGGCGGGTTATTCAAGGTATTTGGCGATGTCCACGTCGTCGATCTGATAGGGCTCCAGGAACCTGTCGGCGTATTCCTGGAACACGCCGGAGGTCAGGAACAGCTTGAACAACTCGCCATCGATATGCGCGTCCTTTTTCATGAACGACATGATCTTGATGCTGTCCGACAGCTTCTTGGGATCCTTGTAGGGGCGGTCGGCGGCGGTCAG
This sequence comes from uncultured Rhodospirillaceae bacterium, assembly GCA_963972065.1. Taxonomy (GTDB): domain Bacteria; phylum Pseudomonadota; class Alphaproteobacteria; order Rhodospirillales; family Casp-alpha2; genus UBA1479. The sequence continues at coordinate 8,628 of CAXAVJ010000098.1, read as the reverse complement.
GGCCTCGAAAATGTCGGCGATGGCCATGATGCGTGCCGGCACGGACATTTCGGCTTCCGTCAGCTTCCGGGGATAGCCCGTGCCGTCCATCTTTTCGTGGTGGCCACCGGCGTATTCGGGCACCCGCTTCAGGTGCTTGGGGAAGGGCAGTTGTTCCAGCATGATGATGGTCTGCACGATGTGGTCGTTGATCTTAAAACGCTCTTCCTCGGTCAAGGTGCCGCGGGCGATGCACAGGTTGTAGATTTCGCCGAAATTGTACTTGTGCTCGGGGATGTTCAGCTTGAACCCGAAGGGGTTGTCGGGCTGGGCCGCAGGCTCCAGTGCGTCGCGGAAGACGACATGATCGTCGCGGTCGGCCAGAAGGTATTCCTTGGCCGGCGTTGGCACGGGGGGCTTGCGATCCTTGCGCTTGCGTTCCTCAAAGGACAGACCCAGGCGGTCGTCCAGCGTGCGCGTCCACTGGGTTTTGGCGATCTCGCGGATGCGATCTTGGGCCTCGGGGGCCATGAATTCGTCGCCGACGTTGGCCTTGGCGATGAATTCCCAGTCCGCGTCGATCTTGGTCAGGGTCGCATCCAACTCGGCCTTCAGCGCGTCCGGATCTCCCCGGCCTTCGATCAATGCCTTGTAGTACTCGATCTCGGCCTCGCGCTTGACCACCTCGAAGCGCATGCGCACCTCATGGACACGGTTGTAGATGGTTTCCAGCTTCACGGCCTTGTCGACGACGTATTCCGGCGTCGTGACCTTACCGCAATCATGCAACCACGCCCCGATGTGCAGCTCGTACCACTGCTCCTCGGTCAGGTCGAAATCCTTGAACGGGCCGTCCTTGTCGTCGCAGGCAGCCTTGGCCAGCATCTTGGTCAACTCGGGTACGCGCTGACAGTGCCCACCGGTATAGGGGGACTTGGCGTCGATCGCAGACGCGATCAACTCAATGAAGCTTTCCAGCAGTTTGCGCTGGCTTTCCAGCAGCTGCTGATTGTCGAGCGCCACGGCGGCCTGGGAGGCCAGGGCCTCGACCAGGGGCTGGATCTGCTTGGAAAATTCGATGACCGTGCCTGACGCATCTGTGGCGTTGAGCAGCTGGATGACGCCGATGATTTCGTCCTGGCTGTTCTTCAGGGGTACGGTCAGAAATGATTTTGAACGGTAGCCGGTGCCCTCGTCGAATTTCTTAGTGCCGGAAAAGTCGAAATTCTCGGCCTCATAGGCGTCCTTAATGTTGATCGATTCGCCGGTCAGGGCGCAGTAGCTGGCGATGTTCTTCTGGTTCGGCTGGCCCGTTTCCGGATCGAACAGGCGGATCGGCGGAAAGGTGATGTCCTTGCCCGTGGTGCCGCCCAGCGCGATGTTAAGGGAATCGGTGCGCATGATCTCGAACTTCAGCGCGTCCTCGTCGGTCTTGATGTACAGGGTTCCGCCGTCGGCCGAGGTCAGGTCCTTGGCCTCCAAAAGAATCTTTTCCATCAAGCGGTTAATGTCGCGTTCGGCGGACAGAGCGATGCCGATGTCGATCAGGCGCTGAAAGTTCTTCAGCGCCGGATCGGTCTGCGCAGTCATCGCGTCACCGGACATGTTTCACCAATGAGGTCTTCACTTCCCACCGAGCCTTGGAAATTTTCCGGCCTCTCCAACCGGGCATCCCTAGAAATCCTAATCCGCCGGTGTTTATAGGGAGTTAATGTCATTTACCGACATCGGAAAGGGTATCCGCCTTTGTCCTTCGTGACAACTGAACCCGGTGCGGCGGATAAATGGACCGGGGGTGGCATTTTCGCCTTTTGCCACTTTGTTTCAGCGGCTAACGTCGGCGCGCGCCGAACAGCATGCCCCGGCGGCCAAGGAACCGAACATGGCTTACGCCTCGCTTAGGGATTTCATCTTCAACCGGCTGGAGCCGGCGGGCCGCCTCGTGCGCGTCACCGAACCCGTGTCGCCGGAACTGGAAATGACGGAAATCCAGACGCGGCTGATCGCCGAGGGCGGCCCGGCCGTGCTGTTCGAGAATGTCGTGAGACGGGACGGTAAGGCATTCGGCATGCCGGTCCTGGTCAATCTGTTCGGTACGGTGGAACGCGTCGCCTGGGGCATGGAGCGCGAACCGGCGGAACTGCGCGAGGTCGGCGAGACCCTGGCCTTCCTGCGTCAACCGGAACCGCCGGAAAACCTGCGCCAGGCCATGGACATGTTGCCGCTGCTGAAAACCATGGTCGCGATGAAGCCGAAAACGGTGAAGACCGCGCCGTGCCAGGAAATCGTGCTGAAGGGTGACGATATCGACCTTTCGGCTCTGCCGATCCAGACCTGCTGGCCCGGCGAACCGGCGCCGCTGATCACCTGGCCGCTGGTCGTGACCCAGGGGCCCCAGGCCGGGCAGAAGGGTGGCGACAAGCGCGACGGCTTCAACCTGGGTATCTACCGCATGCAGGTGACGGGCCGGAATACCACCCTGATGCGTTGGCTCAAGCATCGTGGCGGGGCGCAGCACCACGCCCGGTGGAAGGACTCCCGGCCCGAGCCCCTGCCCGCCGCCGCCGTCATCGGCGCCGATCCGGGCACCATCCTGGCCGCCGTCACGCCCGTGCCGGACACCCTGTCGGAATATCAGTTCGCCGGCATGCTGCGTGGCAAGCGGGTCGATCTGGTCGACTGCAAGACCGTGCCCCTGAAGGTCCCGGCCGAGGCCGAGATCGTCATCGAAGGCCATGTCTCGCTGGAAGATTATGGCGACGAGGGACCCTACGGCGACCATACAGGCTACTACAATTCGGTGGAGCCGTTCCCCGTGTTCACGGTTTCGGCCATCACCATGCGCCGCGACCCGATCTATCTTTCGACCTATACCGGCCGCCCGCCGGACGAGCCGTCGATCCTGGGCGAGGGCTTGAACGAAGTCTTCGTGCCCCTGTTCCGCCAGCAGTTCCCGGAAGTGGTCGATTTCTGGCTGCCGCCCGAAGCCTGCTCCTACCGCGTCGCCGTGGTCTCCATGAAGAAGGCCTACGCCGGCCATGCCAAGCGCATCATGATGGGCGTGTGGTCCTACCTGCGTCAGTTCACCTATACCAAGTTCGTGATCGTGGTCGACGCTGACATCGACGCCCGCGACTGGAACGACGTGATCTGGGCGATCTCGACCAACGTCGATCCCGCCCGCGACGTGACGATGATCGAAAACACGCCCATCGACTATCTGGATTTCGCCTCGCCGGAACCCGGCCTGGGCAGCAAGATGGGGATCGACGCGACGGCCAAGATGGGGGCGGAAACGCATCGGGAATGGGGCCGCAAGATCCGCATGTCGGATGACGTGATCGAAGAGGTCACCCGCAAATGGGCCGATTACGGCCTGCCGGGATCGGGCAAGCCGATCTGGAAATAGGCCTCAGCAGGCGTCGGCGTAGCTGAAATACATGTCCCGCGTTTCCTGGAACACGGGGCCCCGGGGCAGGGTGCGGCCGTCCAACTGCGTGCAGGGCACGACCTTGGAATAGTTGCCGGTGGCGAATAGCTCGTCGGCTTCGGTCAGGTCGTCATAGGTGATCTGGCGCTCCACGACCTCGACCCCGGCCTCGCGCAGAAGCTGGATCACCCGTTGGCGGGTGATGCCGTTGAGGAAGGTGCCGTTGATCGCCGGCGTGTGCACCACGCCGTCCTTCACCATGAACAGGTTGGCCGACGAGAACTCGGCCACATCGCTGTCCGGGTCCAGCATCACGCCCGTGTCGAAGCCGCGCTGGTTGGCGTCGGCCACGGCGCGCGACACGTTGGGGTACAGGCAGGCGGCCTTGGCGCCGGTCGGCGCCATGTCGGCGGCCGGACGGCGGAACCGCGACAGGCAGGCCTTGAAGCCGGTCGGTGCGGGCAGGGCCGCTTCCTCCACCGTCAGGACGAAATGGGTCGATTCCGGGTCGGGCACGACGAACCCGCCCGACGCATAGAACAGCGGGCAGATATACAACTGGGCGTCGTCGGAGAACTGTTGGATGCCTTCGTGGGACAGTTCGACGATGTCTTCCGTCGTCACGTCCGGCGCCATGCCCATGATGCGGGCCGAGCGGATGGCGCGGGCGCAATGGGCTTCCAGGTCGGGGACCTTGCCGGCCATCGACCGGGCCCCATCGAACACGGCCGATCCCAGCCACATGGCGTGATCGGTCGCCTTGGCGACGGCGGGCTCCTCTGTATGCCATTCGCCGTCGATCCAACTGACGGCGTTACCGCCCCTGCTTTGTCCGTATTTCATGGCATCGGCCTTTCAAAACTCCCAAAGCCAGCGCCACTCTCTTCGCATGTGCAGCATAACCCCTGATGGCGGAAAGGCCAAGGGTAGGCGGGAAATACAGGAAATTCAGGGATGTGAGGGAAAGTGTCGGCCCACGGCGGACAACGTTATCCCAGGGCGTGGCCTATTGGCTGGCCCAGACCACGCGGGAAATCCACTCGACCTGGGCAAGGTCGAGGGACCGGTCTTCGTGCGCTGGGTTTAAGGACTGCAGATCGATGTGACGCGCCGTGCGGCGGATCAGCACCTTGGCCATGACTTCGCCCTCCGTGGTCTTGACGACGACGCGGTCGCCGCGCCGGACCGAGGCATGGGGGGCGACGATGATGGTGTCGCCGTCGCGGAATACGGGCTCCATGCTGTCGCCGTTGATTTCCAGGGCGAAGGTGTTGGGATCGTTCAGGCCAGGGAAGGGGATTTCATCCCAGCCGCCGCCCACGGGATAGCCGGCATCGTCGAAAAAGCCCGAGTTGCCGGCCTGGGCGAAGCCGATCAGCGGCACGTTGCGGTAGACGCCACCGCCTTCGGTCTCGTCCACGTAGGATACCCATTCTGACAGGCTGGCCCCCGTGGCCTGCAAAATCTTGGCGATGCTTTCCGTTGACGGCCAGCGCAGCTTGCCGTCGCGCGTCGTGCGCTTGCTTTTGTTGAAGGTGGTCGGATCGAGGCCGGCCTTGCGGGCAAGCCCGGAGGTCGACAGGCCATGTTCGCGGGCCAGCCGGTCAACTGCATGCCATACGCTTGAATGCCGCAACATGGGAACATTGTCTTACAATTTGCGGGAAATTTCCATAGCGAATCGTCATGGCAGGCCGATTTTGAGGTGAGATGGGTTCGCAAGGTATATAGGAAAATCAACCTCAAAAATTATTGACATGGGAATTTTAGGCTGGTTATCTGTATTTGTTCTTGAAATGTTCTTCTCTGTTTCAAGTCGTAAGGAGGCCGCACCCCGTGAAACGCAAACGCTATTTCCCACGCCCCCAGCCCGCTGGCGCGGTCCGGCCCTTCGACACGGCGGAAGAGGCCTGGTTCTGGTTCATGCGGGCCCATCGGGCGCGGCGTGATGGCCAGCGGTTCGAGGCCGGCGGCGGCATGGCCCGTCCCTGCGAAGCCGATGATGTCTACCTTGCCGCCGTCTCCCTGGTGCGGGCACGGGTGCTTAAGGCGCTGCATCTGCGCACGTTGTTGGAATACGGCGCCCGTGACCGTCCCCCCGACGCCCGCCTGCGCGATGAGGCTTGGCCGGCCCGTCTATGGGACGAAGCGCTCGACCGAATGGCGACGGTGCTGCGCCGCAAGGGCATCCTGACATGAACGACGACAAGGCCCTGGCCGGTCCGGACCTGGCCGTGGTCGCCTTCACCGGGCGGGCGACCCTGCCTTGGTTGCGCCTGCTGAAGCCCGGGTTCCGTCATTGCTTCGTGCTGCTGCGAACGCGGGACAATTGGCTCTATTACGACCCCATGGCCCATTACACCTTCGCCTCGGCGATCGGGGCCTATCCGCTGCTGGGCCTGTTGCGCGTGTTCCGCCGCCGGGGCTGTCGTCTTCGTCTGGCGCGGCCCCGCATGCCGCCGCCCCGCGCCCAGGCCTGGCGGCCCTATACCTGTGTCGAGGCCGCCAAGCGCGTGCTCGGCCTGCAGGAACCCTGGGTGCTGACGCCTTGGCAGCTTTACCGCTGTCTCAGCCGGCACCACCGACAAGCCGTCCGGCGATGATGGCGGCCAGCACGATCAGCCCGAAATCCCGGTTCGACTTGAACCGGCCCAGGCAGACCTTGGCGTCGTCGAGATCGAGGCTGCGCACCTGCCAGGCAAGATGCAGTCCCGCCACGGCCAGACCCGCGAAATAAATCGGGTGCAGGTCCGCGTGCACACCCGCCGCCGCCAGCAGGGTGATCGTGCCGCCGTAGAACGCGGCCAGCCAGGGGCGGGTCGCATCGCCGAATTTTAAGGCCGTCGACTTGACGCCGACCAGGACGTCGTCTTCCTTGTCCTGATGGGCATAGATGGTGTCGTAGCCCATCGTCCACAGCAGGCCCGCGGCATACAGCAGTACCGCCGGGGCCTCCAGCCCCCCCGTCACCGCGGCCCAACCGACCAGAGCCCCCCAGTTGAAGGTCAGGCCCAACACGAACTGGGGCCAATAGGTGACCCGCTTGGCGAAGGGATAGAGGGCGACCAGGACCAGAGACGACGCCCCCAGGATCACCGTATAGGTGTTGAATTGCAGCAGCACGGCGAGCCCGATTCCAAGCTGCAGGGCCAGGAACGCCAGCGCCTGGACGACCGAGACCTGACCGGAGGTGATGGGCCGATCGGCCGTGCGTGCGACCTTATTGTCGATATCCCGGTCGGCGATGTCGTTGACGGTGCAGCCCGCCCCCCGCATGATCAGAGCCCCCACGGCGAACAGAGCCATGAACCAGGGGTTGGGCCAGCCGGGTGCGGCCATCGCCGTCGCCCACCAGCAGGGCAGCAGCAACAGCCAGGTGCCGATCGGTCGGTCCAGGCGCGCGAGGCGCAGATAAGGCCTGAGGCCTTCCCCCGGAACCCGGTCGATCCAGCTTTGCGGTGGAATGTCCGAGGCGGAAACTTGTTGTCGCTCATCCATGGCCTCAAGTAATAGGGTCGGGACCAAGCACATTCAAAGGGGAAATCGCCATGGCGGCAGGGATCCGCCTCTACGTCGACGGCCCCCTCGGGGCCAGCACCACCGTCGAGGCGACGGTCGATCAGGCCCATTACCTGGGCCGGGTCATGCGCCTGGGCGTGGGTGATCCGGTTCTACTGTTCAACGGCCAGGACGGTGAATGGCGGGCTGAGATCGCGCGAATGGACAAGCGTGCGGCGGGGTTGGTGATCATGGAGAAAACCCGCGATCAGTCCGAGGCTCCGGGGCCGTGGCTCGCCTTCGCGCCGGTGAAGAAGACCGGCACGGATTTCATCGTTCAGAAGGCGACGGAACTGGGCACATCGCGCCTGATGCCCGTCGCCACGGCCAATACCCAGACCGGGCGCACGAATACGGAGCGCCTCCGCGCCCAGGCCGTCGAGGCGGCGGAACAATGCGAGCGCCTGTCCGTGCCCGAAGTTTCCGACATGACCGATCTGGACACCCTTCTGGCCGATTGGCCCCAGGACCGGCCCCTGTTCGCCCTCGACGAGACCGGGGGCGGCGCCCCCCTTGCAGTCATTGCCGCGACGGCGGGCGCGGCGGTCGGGTTTTTGGTCGGCCCGGAAGGCGGCTTTCAGGCGCGGGAACTTGACAGGTTTGCTAAGCTTCCCTTCATCACCCCGGTGACGCTGGGTCCCCGCATCCTGCGCGCCGAAACGGCCTGCCTTGCCGCACTTTCCGTATGGCAGGCGGTTGTAGGCGACTGGACCTGACCAAATATAGGAACGGCGGACCTTATCTTCTTCCCCTCTTCCCGCCCGTTCCCTCCAACGACGAAAGACCCGGCCATGGCCAATGACAGTTCCCCGAAGTCCCATCCCCTCACCGACAAGGCCACCCTGGTCGAATACCTGGAAGCAGGCTGCAAGCCCGCGCGCGACTGGCGCATCGGCACGGAACATGAAAAATTCGCCTACGATCTGAAGACCCTGCGCCCGCTGACCTATGACGGCGAACCGGGGGTGCGCCAGATGCTCGACGCCCTGACCCGCTTCGGCTGGACCCCGGTGCTGGAGAAAGGCAACGTCATCGCCCTGTCGAAGCCGGACCGCAGTTCGATCTCGCTGGAGCCGGCGGGGCAGCTGGAACTGTCGGGCGCACCCGTGGAAACCATCCACCAGACCTGCGGCGAAGTGACGGAGCACCTGAAGCAGGTGAAAACCGTGGCCAGTGAGCTCGGCATCGGGTTCTTGGGATTGGGCTACAATCCGAAATGGGCGCGCGAAGACATGCCCTGGATGCCCAAGGGCCGCTACGCGATCATGCGGGAATACATGCCGACCCGGGGCGAGCTCGGCCTCGAGATGATGCAGTCGACCTGCACCGTGCAGGTCAACCTGGACTTCAATTCCGAAGCGGTGATGCGCCAGATGTTCCGCGTCGCCTTGGCGCTGCAGCCGATCGCCACGGCGCTGTGGGCCAATTCGCCGTTCCGCCACGGCAAACCCAACGGCTTCCTGTCCTACCGCTCGCACATCTGGACCGACGTCGATCCGGACCGCTGCGGCACCCTACCGTTCGTGTTCGAAGACGGCTTCGGGTTCGAACAATATGTCGACTACATCCTCGACGTGCCCATGTACTTCGTCTACCGCGACGGCAATTACATCAACGCCGCCGGGCAGTCGTTCCGTGACTTCATGGCGGGTAAGCTGCCC
>CAXAVJ010000097.1:0-12619 GCA_963972065.1 uncultured Rhodospirillaceae bacterium | reverse complement strand
GCCGTGTTCGGCGGCCCGGACCTGCCGAAAGAGGTCGACGACTGGACCCGCCACACGCCGGAAACCACCTACGGCATGACCAAGGCGTTCGGCGAACTGGCGATCAACGACTATACCCGCAAGGGCTTCATCGACGGCCGCACCGTGCGCCTGCCGACCATCGTGATCCGCCCGGGCGTGCCCAACGCGGCGGCCTCGGGCTGGGCGTCCGGCATCTTCCGCGAACCCCTGCAAGGGAAAGAGCACGTCCTGCCCGTGCACGACGGCTTCTACATGATGCTGCTGGGCTACCGCAGCGCGGTCGAGGGCTTCCTTGCCGTGCACGAAGCCGATGGGGCCGCCATCGGCCCGGACCGCACCGTCTGCCTGCCCAACAAGGCCTATGCGGTGGCGCAGATGATCGAGGCCCTGGAACGCGTGGCGGCGGAAGAACGGATCAAGCTCGGCCCCATCACCCGTGAGCGCGACCCGGCCGTCGAAGCCATCTGCGGCTCCTGGCCCTTGAAGATGGACAGCACCAAGGCCAAGGCCCTGGGATGTCCCGAGGACGTCGACCTGGACAGCGTGATCCGGGGATTCATCGAGGATTTTCTCTAGCCACAAATCCCAAGCGGGCTGATTTCAGGCCCGCGACGGCGGTTTGTGCAAATTACGATTAAGAAAACCACAGAGACGGTGAGGCGGTGAGAAGAGGGAAACCCCTTATCCGTCATGGCCGGGCTTGACCCGGCCATCCATGTCTTTCTTGGGGGGGGCGTGGATGCCCGGATCAAGTCCGGGCATGACGATTCTTTCGGCTCGCTTCTCACGGCCTCACCGCCTCAGGGGGTCAAAAGAAAAAGGCCCCGGATTTCTCCGGGGCCTTTTTTATTCGGTTCAGAGCCGGTCGGGCTTAGTGCACGTCCGACCAGATCTTGCGCTTGAGGGCGAACAGCATGCCCGTGAGCACCAGCAGGAACAGCATCACCTTGATGCCGAGGCGCTTGCGCGCCTCAAGCTCCGGTTCCGCCGCCCAGGCCAAGAAGGTGGTCACGTCATGGGCTTGCTGGGCCACCGTGGCCTTGGTGCCGTCGGAGAATTCGACGCCATCCTCGACCAGCGGGTTGGCCATGGCGATCACGCCGCCCGGGAAGTACTTGTTATAGCTTCCGCCATCCGGCAGTTCGAAGCCCGCAGGAGGCTCGCCGTAGCCGGTCAGCAGCGCATAGACGTAGTCGGCGCCGATGGTGAATCCGTCCGGGTGTTTCATGGACACCTTGATCACCGAATCGCCGCCCTGGGCGCGCGCCTTGGTGATCAGCGACAGGTCCGGCGGCGCCTTGCCGTTGTTGGCGGCGGCGGCGGCCTTGTCGTTGGCGAACGGCGACGGCAGCGGATCGGACGGTGTGCGCTTGCGGGCGAACATGTCCCCGTCGTCATTGGGGCCGTCCTGGATCTCATACTCGGCGGCAAGGGCTTTGGTCTGCGCTTCCGAGAACCCGATGTCCTGCAGATTGCGGAACTTGATCAGGTTCATGGAATGACAGGCCGAGCAGACTTCCTTGTACACCTTGTAGCCGCGCTGGGCCGACGCCCGGTCGTAGGTTCCGAACAGGCCCTTGAAGGTCCAGTCCTGAACCGCCGGCTTGTGGGCGGCGCCGGCCGCCTGGGCCGGGGCGGAGGTCAGGGTCAGCGCCACGACGGCACCGGCGGTGAGAACGGCCGCGAAGGCGGTCTTGATGGTTGGTTTCATCATTTTCCTTACTCCGCGGGCTGAGTGACCGAGGCGGAAATGCTTTCCGGCAGGGCCTTGGGCCGTTCGATGACGCCCAGGATGGGCAGGATCACCAGAAGGTGCGCGAAGTAGTAGATCGTCGAGATCTGGCCGAGCAGAACCCAGACACCTTCCGGCGGATGGGCGCCGACCATGCCGAGCACGATCCAGTCGAGCACGAAGATCCAGAAGAACCACTTGTAGATCGGCCGGAACCGGGCCGAACGCACCTTGGAGGTATCGAGCCAGGGCACCAGCGCCAGCAGGATGATCGAGCCGAACATGGCGATGACGCCCGCCAACTTCGCCGTCATCAGCCAGGAAACCGGCCAATACAGGATGAAGTCGTTGGTGAAGGCGCGAAGGATCGCGTAGGACGGCAGGAAGTACCATTCGGGCACGATGTGCGGCGGGGTCGCCAGCGCGTTGGCCGGGATGTAGTTGTCCGCTTCGCCGAAGTAGTTGGGTGCAAAGAACACGAAGAAGCTGAAGATCAGCAGGAACACGCCCATCCCGAACAGGTCTTTGATGGTGAAGTAGGGATGGAAGGGAATGGTGTCCTGCGGGCCCTTCACGTCAACGCCGGTCGGGTTGTTCGACCCGAAGGTATGCAGCGCCCAGATGTGCACGACCACCAGGCCCAGGATCACGAAGGGCAGCAGGTAGTGCAGCGAGAAGAAGCGGTTGAGGGTCGGATTGTCGACCACGAAGCCGCCCCACAGCAGGGTCACGATGCTGTCGCCGACCACCGGAATGGCCGAGAACAGGTTGGTGATGACCGTGGCCCCCCAATAGGACATCTGGCCCCAGGGCAGAACGTAGCCCATGAACGCCGTCGCCATCATGGCGAGCAGGATCAGCACGCCGATGATCCACAGCAGTTCGCGGGGGTTCTTGTAGGACCCGAAGTAGAGGCCGCGGAAGATGTGGATGTAGACGGCGATGAAGAAGAAGCTGGCGCCGTTCATGTGCAGATAACGGATCAGCCAGCCGCCGTTGACGTCGCGCATGACGCGCTCGACCGAGGTGAAGGCCAGCGTGGTGTGCGGCGTGTAATGCATGGCCAGCACGATGCCCGACACGATCATGATGATCAGCGCCAGACCGGCCAGGGAGCCGAAGTTCCACCAGTAGCTGAGGTTCTTCGGAGCCGGATAGCCGGAGCCCACGGAATGGTCGATGAAGCTGAAGATCGGCATGCGATGCTCGATCCACTTCACGACGCCGTTCTGCATGAATTTGCTTGTCGATTGTTGTTCGCTCATGACGTCCCCCGTTACCCGATCACGACCTGGGTGTCCGACGCGAACGTATAGTTCGGGACAAGCAGGTTTTGCGGCGCCGGGCCCTTGCGGATCCGACCCGAGGTGTCGTAGTGCGAGCCGTGGCAGGGGCAGAACCAGCCGCCGAAGTCACCCTTCGGCTCGCCTTCTTTCTGACCCAACGGAATGCAACCCAGGTGGGTGCACACGCCGACCATGATCAGCCAGTCGTCCTTTTGGACGCGGTCGGCGTCCTTGGCCGGGTCCGGCAGGGCCGCGGTGTCGTCTTTTTTCGCCTGTTCGATCTCGGCCGCGGTGCGGTTGCGGATGAACACCGGCTTGCCCTGCCAGACGACCGTGATGCTCTGGCCGTCCTTGATGGGCTCCAGATTCACTTCCGTGGTCGCCAGGGCCAGGGTATCGGCCGCCGGGTTGAGGCTGTTAACAAACGGCCACAGGGACAACGCGGTACCCACCGCGCCGACAGTAGCCGTGGAAACCAGTAGGAAATCGCGGCGCGTCTGCGCGTCGATTTCGGCGGTTGGCGGGGTGCTCGCCGTGTCGCTCATAAGCACTTCCCCTTAAAAGGTGTTTTGATCTTGTGTTCGCCGCCCCGGCTTGATGGGTGTCAAACCTGAACGGCCCCCGAACTCACCGCCAAATCTAAGGGACCGGCGGAAAAGAGGCAACGGCAGGCTGTATATTACCCAACCGTCATAGAATGTGCGGACGCATGACGCCCGCACGAACCGGCGAGACCTTATGTCCTGAGGGGCTTTCAGGCAAGCGCTAAGTGTTGAGAATAGCTTGCAAACCGGGCCTTTCGGGGCCTTCATGGGGCGGTCATGTCCGCATCGGTCGAAATCGCCCTGTATGAACCCGATATCCCGCAGAACACGGGCGCCGTGATGCGCACGGCGGCCTGCCTGGGGGCGGCCTTGCATATCATCGAACCCTGCGGATTTGTGCTGTCGGATGCCCGCATGCGGCGCTCGGGCATGGATTACCTGGATCGCCTGGACATGCGCCGTCATGCCTCTTGGACTGCGTTCCGGGAGGCATTGGAAGGCCGCCGCCTGGTGCTGCTGACCACCGCGGCGGCCACGCGTTTGCCGGATTTCCGCTTTCGGGCTGGCGACATGCTGTTGTTCGGGCGCGAAAGCGCCGGGGTGCCGGACGATGTGCATGCCGCCGCCGATGCGCGGGTGCGGATTCCCCTGGCTCCCGGCACACGGTCCTTGAACCTGGCGGCCAGTGCGGCCATGGTTCTGGCGACGGCGCTGGGCCAGCTTGGCGCCTATCCCGGAGACCCAGACACCCCATGAACGACGCAACGCCCCCCGCCGCCGATTACTCGGACGCCCATAAATCCCGCGCCAAGGCCTGGTTCGAGCGCCTGCGCGACGATTTCTGCACGGCGCTGGAGGATATCGAGGACGCGGTCACCGGCCCCAACGGCACCAGTGCGCGGCAGCCGGGCCGATTCGCGCGCAAATCCTGGGAACGTCCCGGCGACGTGGCCGGTAAAATGGGCGGCGGCGGTGTCATGGCCGTGATGCGGGGCGGGCGTGTGTTCGAAAAGGCGGGGGTCAACGTGTCCACCGTCATGGGCGAATTTTCCGAGGAATTCCGGGCGCGAATCCCGGGGGCTGCCGAAGACCCCCGATTCTGGGCGTCCGGCATTTCCACCGTCATCCATCCCAATTCGCCGCTGGTGCCGGCGGCGCATATGAACACGCGCATGATCGTCACCACCCAGGGCTGGTTCGGCGGCGGCGGCGACCTGACGCCCGTGTTCCCCGACGACGCCGACACGGATCAGTTCCACGGTGCTTTCAAGACGGCCTGCGATGCCCATGATCCGGCCTACTATCCCAAGTTCAAGGAATGGTGCGACCGCTACTTCTTCCTGCCGCACCGGAACGAGGCGCGGGGCGTCGGCGGCATTTTCTACGATCAGCACAACACGGGCGACTGGGACGCCGATTTCGCCTTCACCCAGGACGTCGGCCGGGCCTTCGCCGCCGTCTATCCCAAGATCGTGCGCAAGCACATGAACAAGACCTGGACCACGGACGAGCGTGACGCGCAGCGGATGAAGCGCGGGCGCTATGTGGAATTCAACCTGCTGTATGACCGGGGCACCATCTTCGGCCTGCAGACGGGCGGCAATACCGAGGCGATCCTGATGTCCCTGCCGCCGGACGTCGCCTGGCCGTAAATTGGGTCCGCGTTTCGTTTCTGGTCATCATTGCTTGTTCCGGAGGCCTTCATGCCGACTTTCTCCCTCGCGGCGCTATCGCCGATCCTTTTGCTCTGCGTGTCCAACATCTTCATGACCGTCGCCTGGTACGGACATCTGAAATTCAAGTCGGAGGCCCTGTGGCTGGTGATTCTGATCAGCTGGGGCATCGCCTTCGTCGAATACTGTTTCGCCGTGCCGGCCAACCGTTATGGCCACGGGATTTATTCGGTGGCGGAGTTGAAGACCATCCAGGAGGTCGTCAGCCTGACCGTGTTCGCGGGGTTTTCCGTGCTTTATCTGGGAGAAAGCTTTTCCTGGATGCACGCGGCGGGCTTCGCCTGCATCGCTTTCGGCGCGTTCCTCGTGTTCCAGGCGAGCTAGGCCGTTGCAAAACAAATGACGGCGGGAACCCGCATTCTGGGATTCCCGCCGCCGTTTGGATCGTTCGAAACGAAGCGTTTCGTATATCGGTTTTTTAGGGCCGCCCGAACGGCCTTGTTCTGGTTCCGCGATCTCTGTGCCGCGGTGGTCGTCCGGCAGAGTATGCCGGGGGATGGTTTACCGAAGATTAACGCCTTGGCCGGGATTAGCCGGTTTTGGTCGACATCATCTGGTCGGCGGTCTGAATGACCTTGGAGCTCAGCTCATAAGCCCGCATGGCCTTGACCATGTTGGCGATCTCTTCCACCGGGTTGACGTTCGACGATTCCAGGAAGCCCTGCAGGATGGAGCCGAACCCGGCGGTGCCGGGCGTGCCCACCAGAGGAGCACCCGACGCCGTGGTTTCCTGGAACATGCTGTCGCCGATGGCGTACAGGCCGCCTTCGTTGGGGAAGCGGACCAGGTTGATCTGACCCAGGTTCTGCGGCTGGGGCTGGCCTTCGAAGGAGGCGTAGACTTCGCCGGAATTGTTGATCGTGACCTCGATGGCGCCCGGCGGGATGGCGATGCCGGCGCCGACCGTGAGGCCGTCATGGGTGACGATCTGCCCGGCCTGATTCAACTGAAAGGCGCCGGCGCGGGTATAGGCGGTTTCGCCGTTGGCCAGGGTGACCGGCATATAGCCGGAGCCCTGAATGGCCACGTCGAAGGGGTTGCCCGTCTGCGCTAGGTTGCCCTGTTCGACGACCCGGTAGAAGGACGCCGTATGCACGCCCAGGCCGGCCTTGACGCCGCCCGGCACGATGCCGCTGGCGCGCGAATGCTTGGAATTGGGCCGCTTGTTGTCTTCATAGAGAAGATCGTTGAACGACGCCCGGCGGCGCTGATAGCCGGTGGTGTTCATGTTCGCCAGGTTGTTGGCGATCACGTCCACGCGTTCCTGCTGCGCCACCATTCCGGTGGCTGCGATATAGAGTGGATTCATTTTTCCCGTTCCTTGTACGTTCGCCTTCGCCGGGGTTGACCCCGATCCAGGTGCTGCTGGGGGTGTTTCAATCCCCGTGCCACATGAAGAATTGTTTATTTTCAATCGATTAAATGAATTTCCCGGGGTCCGGGACGGCAGAAACCGCCCGCAAAGGGGAAATTCTTGCCGGGTCGGGCGGCACTTCAGGGTCGGGAAGGCCGCCGATCGGGCTTGTCATCGCGCGCCCGGCGCGTCACCTTCCGGTCAATCCCTTCCGGCGCCGCGAAGGCCCGGACAATCGATGAGAATTCCCAAGGAGGAGATATCCATGCGCGCCTATTGGTATGACCGCGCCGGCCCGGCGGCGGACGTCCTGCAGTTCGGCGACCTTCCCGACCCGGAACCGGGCCCCGGCGAGGTCCGTGTCCGCGTCGCCTATTCCGCCATCAACCCGACGGACGTGAAGCGCCGGGCCTCGGGCCGCGAACTGGCTCAGTTCTCGCCGATCATTCCCAACAACGACGGCTCGGGCGTCATCGACAAGGTCGGCGAAGGGGTGCATGCCGCCCGCATCGGCCAGAAGGTCTGGATCTTCGGCGCCCAGCACGGCCGCCCCCAAGGCACGGCGGCGGAATACGTGGTCCTGCCGACGCGCCAGGCGATATCGCTCGCGGGCGACGTATCCTTAAGCCAGGGGGCTTGCGCCGGGGTGCCGGTGGTGACGGCCTATCACGCGCTGTTCTGCGACGGCGATCTGTCGCGCAAGACCGTTCTGGTGACCGGCGGCACGGGGCGCGTCGGCGCCTATGCGGTGCAGTTGGGCGTGTGGGGCGGGGCCCGGGTGATCGCGACCTGCGGGTCCGATGAACACTGCGCCGAGGCGCGGGAGCTGGGTGCGGCCGCGGCCCTCAATTACAAGGAGCCGGGCCTGAAGGAACGCATTCTCGAAGCCGCCGGCGGCCCCGTCGACCGCATCGTCGAGGTCGCTTTCGGGTCCAACACGGACCTGCTGCCGGATATTCTGAAACCTAACGGCACCGTCGCGACCTATGCGTCCGACGCCGTGCCGGAGCCTTCGTTCCCCTTCAACAAATGGATGGGCGGCAACGTCAACATCCGCATGTTCACGATCTATCAGCTCGACCGCTTGACCCAGGATGAAGTGCTGCAGACGGTCAGCCCGTTGATGTCGCCGGACACCCTGGTCCACCGCATCGGCGAACGTTTCCAGTTCGAGGACATGGTCAAGGCCCATGAGGCGGTCGAGGCGGGCGACGTCCACGGCGTCGCCCAGGTCGTCGTGGGGAAGACTCTGGAGCATCAGTGATGAAGATGATCAACCATCAACCGGCGACCGTGCATAAGCCGTTCTCGGCCTATGCCCTGGCGACCGAGGTTCAGGACGCCACGCGCTGGCTGCATATTTCCGGCCAGGTCGGGGCGGATAGCGACGGCAATCCGGTCGAGGGGATCGAAGGCCAGCTGGAGGCGATATTCTTCAAGCTGGGGGAAATCCTGAAAGAAGCGGGGATGGACCGCACCAATCTGGTCAAGATCACCATCTTCCTGACCCGGGCCGAGGACGCGGGCGTCATGCGCAAGGTGCGTGACCGCTTCATGGCCGGGCATCTTTGCGCGTCGAGCCTGCTGATCGTCGCCGGGCTGTCGTCGCCCAACTGGCTGGCCGAGGTCGAGGCGGTCGCGGCGGCCTAGTTTCCCAGGCCGCCGGACCAAGCTGTTTACGGCACGTCGACGACGACCACTTCGGCGTCGGTGTCGGCGTGGATGGTGATGGTTTCCACGTCCGTGACCGCCGTGCCCGACCGTTCGGGGGCCGCCACACCATTGATGGTGAGGTCGCCCACGGCGGGCACGATGTAGGCGCTGCGCCCCGGGGCCAGGGTCAAGGTGGTTTTCTCGCCGGCCTTGAGCGTGCCGCCCAGCACGGCGGCGTCCTGTTGGATCACCAGGGCGTCCGTGTCTTTGTCGGCCGCGCGGCCCGAGGCCAGGACCTCCAACCTGCCGCCCCGGCTGTCCTTGGGGAACTTGCGGGCGTCCCAGCGGGGTTGGATGCCCGTCTTATTGGGCTCGATCCAGATCTGGAACAGGGTGGTCGGCTCGTCCTCGCGATTGTGCTCCGCGTGCCGGATGCCGGTGCCCGCCGACATCACCTGGACGTCGCCCGCTTCCGTGCGGCCCGTGTTGCCCAGGTTGTCCTGGTGGGTGATGGCGCCCTTCCGCACATAGGTGATGATTTCCATGTCGCGATGGCCGTGCGGATCGAACCCCCGGCCCGGCTGGACCGTGTCGTCGTTCCATACCAGAAGCGGGCCCAGGCCCGTGCGCGCGGGATCGTAGTAATTGGCGAAGGAAAAGTGATAGCGGGCGTTCAGCCAATCGTTGGCGAAGCGGCCCAGGTTTTCCAGGGGGGTCGTGGTGATCATGACGGTATTCCTTTCATCCTTTAGGCGGCGGTTGCGGGGTCGGATCACGATTTGGCGCAAACGGCGGCCAGCCGTGCGTCCAGATCGTCCAGACCCGCCAGGTTGAGATTGAAGGTGCCTTCAAGCGCATCGCGAAGGGCGGCGGGGGTATCCAGGCGGTGGCGTTCGGACGGCCCGACCGTGTGATGAATGCTCAGTTCCATATCGCGCAAAGCATAGCGTCTACCCGCATCCGTCCGGGCGCAGATCAGCGTCGTGACGAAGGGGGAGGCTGGATGCGTCGCGACGTACCAGTTGCCGACTTCATAGTCGGTGCTGGTCTGCTCGACCTGATCGAAAACATAAAGCGGATGCCACTGGTCCCCGATCCGGGCTTCCAGGCGGTGGGAGTCTTCCGTCGGCACCAGGCGGTAGGGGCCATGGGGCGTTTCCTGTGCCGTGCCGGCGGTCAGACGCATCGGCGCGGTCATGGTCATGCCGCCGAACCCCACGTCGGCGATGTAGGCATCGCCATCCAGGTCGACCCGCAGCACCATATGGCTGCGGGGCGGGGTCGGGCCTGCGGGGGTATTCCACAGAACCCGGGCGCCCAGGCCCGAGACGCGGAACCCGATGGCGTCGAGCACGTGGCGCAACAGCAGGTTCTGCTCAAAGCAGTAGCCGCCGCGCCCCTCGGTCACCAATTTCCGCTGCACATCCATGGGGGCCAGGCTGGGGACGCGGCCGGTCAGGGAATCCAGATTCTCGAAGGTGATTGTCGCGGGGTGACGGGCCTGAATTTCGGTCAGTGTATCCAGGGTCGGCGCGACCGCGCCGCGATATCCGATCCGCCCCAGATAGGCATCGAGATCGAACGAATGGATGGACGTCATGACGCTTTTCCCATTTCCGTGCATTGGGACAGATGTCCACGCCCGTGGGGGGCGTCCAGGTCCTGATCGGGGCCGGCGGGGATGATCCCCGTGGGGTTGAGGGTCTTGTGACTGCCGTAGTAGTGGGCCTTGATCGCCGTCATATCGACGGTCCCCTTGACGCCCGGCCATTGGTAAAGTTCGCGCAGGAAGCCGGACAGGTTGGGGTAATCGGCGATGCGGCGGATGTTGCACTTGAAGTGGCCGACATAGACCGCATCGAACCGCAGCAACGTGGTGAACAGCCGCCAGTCGGCTTCCGTGATGCGGCCGCCCGTCAGATAGCGGCTTTCGCCCAGCAGGTCCTCAAGCCAGTCCAGGCTGTCGAACAGGTCCGTGACGGCTTCGCCGTAAGCGGCTTGCGTGGTCGCGAAACCCGCCCGGTACACGCCGTTGTTCACCGTCCGGTAGACGCGATCGTTGACCAGATCGATCTCGTGGCGCAGGTCGCAAGGGTAGTAGTTTCCCGGCTTGGCGCCGACGCCGTCGAAGGCCGAATTGAACATGCGGATGATCTCGGCCGATTCATTGCTGACGATCGCCCCTGTCTGCTTGTCCCACAGCACGGGCACGGTGACCCGGCCCGTATAGTCAGGCTTGGCGGCCGTATAGACCTGATGCAGGAAGCGCGCACCCAGGATCGGGTCCGCGCCGGCGGCGATTTCCCAGCCGTTTTCCAGCATCAGGGGTTCGACCACGGTCACCGAGATCATGTCCTCCAGGCCCTTGAGGGCGCGAAAGATCAGGGTCCGATGGGCCCAGGGGCAGGCGGCGGCGACATACAGGTGATATCGCCCAGCCGCCGCCTTGAAGCCGCCATTGCCGGTCGGCCCGGGGCCGCCGTCCGCGGTGACCCAGTTGCGGAAGGCCGCGTCCTCGCGCTGGAACCGGCCGCCGGTCGCCTTGGTGTCGTACCATTGGTCGCGCCATTCGCCGTTCACAAGCAATCCCATTGTCGTAACTCCTTGTCCTGCGTCCGCCGGGGCTCAGGCCGCCTGGGCGACCTGGGCGATTTCCGCCTGGGCGGCCTTGATGCCGTCGTCGCCCTTGGCCGTGCCTTCGGCATAGATGAACGAGATGTCCTCAAGCCCGATGAAGTTCAAGGCGCGGCGCAGATAGGGTTCCAGATGGTCCAGGTGGTTGAACGGCGTGCCCGGGCCGTAAACCCCGCCGCGCGTGGTCACCACATAGATCGGGCGGTCGGTCACCAACCCCTTGGGACCCTGGCCCGTGGGTTCGAACGTGCGGCCGATGCGGGCGACCTGGTCGATCCAGGCCTTCAACGACGACGCGATGCCGAAGTTGTGCATGGGGGCCGCGATGACGATGGCGTCGGCGGCGAACAACTCGTCGATCAATTCATCGGACAGGGCGAGTTTCTGGTTCTGTTCGGCCGTGCGGTCGGCTTCCGGCGTGTAGAACGCGCCGATGGTTTCCTGGTCCAGATGCGGCGGCGGGTTCGCACCCAGGTCGCGGACGACGATGTGGGCGTCACCGGCCAGGCTGTCGGCCAGGGTTTGCGCCAGGGCGCGGGAAGCGGAGCCTTCGAGATTGGGGCTGGAACTGATGAGAAGAATGCTCATGGTCGGGTCCTTTCGATTGTCTGAGGCGGCCGGCGGGCCCGGAAACTTCCGGGGGCGGGCTGTTGACGGGGACCCTAATACTGAGCGTATTTGTAGACAATTGGCCTAAATGGAATATAATTGTTTCTTTAAATAAACAATTGAACAGCATATGGATCACCTGACCGGCATGGCCGTTTTCGCCAAGGTGGTGGAAACCGGAACCTTCACGGGCGCGGCGCAGGCCATGGGCCTATCCAAGGGCGCGGTCAGCAAGCAGATCGCCAAGCTGGAGGACCGCCTGGGCGCGCGCTTGTTGAACCGCACCACCCGGCGGTCCAGCCTGACCGAGGTCGGGGCCGCGTTCTACGAGCGTTGCCGGCGCATCGTCGCCGAGGCGGAGGAGGCGGAATTGGCCGTCACCCGCCTGCATGCGGAACCCCGGGGCACTCTGCGCGTCAACCTGCCCATGTCCTTCGGCATGATCCACATGGCCGATGCCCTGCCGGACTTCATGGCGGCCTATCCGGAAATCAGCCTGGACGTGACCCTCGATGACCGGGTCGTCAACGTGGTCGACGAAGGCTACGACGTGGTCATCCGCATCACCGATCTGCCGGACTCCTCCCTGATCGCCCGGCGGATCGCGCCGTTCCGCATCGCGACCTGCGCGTCTTCGGCCTATTGGGATGCGCATGGGCGGCCCAAGCATCCGGACGACCTGCGCAACCACGCCTGCCTGCTCTACAGCTATTTGTCCAACCTGAACGAATGGCGCTACCGCGGGCCCGACGGCCCCTTTGCCGTGCGGGTCGACGGCCCCATGCGCGGCAACAACGGCGACCTGTTGCGTGCCGCCGCCGTGGCGGGGCTGGGTGTCGTCCGCTCGCCGACCTTCATCGTCGGCTGCGATCTGGTGGAAGGGCGGCTGGAACAGGTGCTGGCGGAGTATGAGGACGACGACCGCGGTATCTACGCCGTCTATCCCCACAACCGGCATCTGTCGGCCAAGGTCCGCGCCTTCGTCGACTTCATGGCCAAACGCTTCGCCGACCCGATTTGGCTCGGCATGAATGTCACCTGACCGACGCAGC
>CAXAVJ010000096.1:0-12852 GCA_963972065.1 uncultured Rhodospirillaceae bacterium | reverse complement strand
GCCGGGGGTCGTAATCGGGGGAGGCCAGTTCGTCCTTGAAACCGACGGACCGGTTGACCAGGAATTCGATCAGGTGATTGCGCACCGGATAATAATTATCCTGGGTATGCATGTTGCCGCGGGTGCGGTCGCGCGGCAGCGAGTTCTCGACGATCTCGCAGATCCGCGCATCCGGCCCGTTGGTCATCAGGATGATCTTGTCAGCCAGCAGGATCGCCTCGTCGATGTCATGGGTGATCATGAACACGGTCTGCTCGGTCTCGGCGCAAATGCTGAGAAGCTCGTCCTGCAGGGACCCGCGGGTCAGCGCGTCGAGCGCCGAGAACGGTTCGTCCAACAGCATGATCTGCGGCTCGATGGCCATGGCGCGGGCGATGCCGACGCGTTGTTTCATGCCGCCCGACAGCTGCGACGGCTTCTTGTTTTCCGAGCCGGTCAGATGCACCAGGTCGATGAACTTCTGGCAATGCTTGAGCATCTCCGCCTTGGCCATGCGCGGCCATTTCGAACGCACGGCGAAGGCAATGTTGCCCATCACCGTCATCCACGGCATCAGGGCGTGGCTTTGGAACACCACGGCGCGTTCCAGCGAGGTGCCCGTGACTTCCTGGCCCGACACGATGACGTTGCCGGAACTGGCCGTGGCCAGACCCGCCAGAATGTTCAACAGGGTCGTCTTGCCGCAGCCGGAATGACCGATCAGGCAGACGAACTCACCGGGCTCCACACTGAACCAGATGTCTTCGAAAACGGTGGTCTCACCCGATCCGTCCGGGGTCGGAAAGCGCTGTGCCAGACCTTCAACCCGAATACGGGGGTGGGAGGAAGCGGTTGCGCTCTCGGTCATTTTGATCCTGCTCATCTGAGGGCTCCGTTCTTTGTTTTATTCGGTGTAGGTGACGAGACGCGCCAGGTAGGACAGCATCAGGTCCAGCACCATGCCGATCAGGCCGATGAAAAAGATCGCGGCGATCACGTTGGTGATCGACAGGTTGTTCCATTCGTTCCACACGAAGTAGCCGATGCCCGTACCGCCCACGAGCATCTCGGCCGCGACGATGACCAACCAAGCGATGCCGACGGAAATCCGCATGCCGGTCATGATCGTGGGGGCGGCCGCCGGCAGGATCACGCGAAAGGCCGTGCGCAGATGGCCGACCTCGAGCGTCTTGGCCACGTTCAGCCATTCCTTACGCACGCTGGCGACACCGAAGGCGGTGTTGGTCAACATCGGCCAGACCGAACAGATGAAAATCACGAACACGGAGGAAATGATCGAATCCTTGATCGTGTAGAGGGCGAGCGGCATCCAGGCCAGCGGCGAGACCGGCTTCATGATCTGAATGAACGGATCGAGCGCCTTGTAGAACAGCGGCGACATGCCGATCAAAAAACCGAGCGGCAAGGCCACGATCACAGCGAAGAAAAACCCGACCAGAACGCGCAGGATGGAATAGCCCAGCTGAATGCCGATGCCCTTGTCGTTGGGGCCGGCGTCGTAGAAGGGATTGAGAACGTGCTCCCAGATCTGCTTGCCGACCTCGAGGGGCCCCGGCATTGCCGAGGCCCCCTTGGCCGTAGCCCCCATCAAGGCGGCGTAAGCGGGGTCCATGTCCGCCGCCGATCCCGTGCCGGCGGGCAGTAACAGTTGCCACAGACCGGCGAAGGCGAAGAACAGCGCGATCGACAGGACAATGGCACGGGATTGCAGTGACATGGACATGGATAAGCCCCTTACGTTCTCTTGATGGCGAAGGACTCGACGTATTCTTCCGCTTTCGCGGCGTCGAACGTCTTGCCCATGATGTTGTAGGTTTCGTAGGTCGTTTTCGGCGGCGTGCCGTATGGACCGGTCAGTTTCATCTCGGCCATCAGCTTCTGCGCATCGGTGGCGAGATAGACCTCTTCGGCGACCTGCTTGTAGTCGACGTCGCCCTTGATATAGCCCCAGCGCTTCATCTGCGTCAGGATCCACACCCCCATGGAGTGCCACGGGAACGGATCGAAATCGATCCGATCTGGGACCTTCTTCACATTGCCGAGGCCGTCCGCATAAGTCCCCACGAGCACCTGTTCCAGAACCGTGACCGGCTGGTTCAGGTAGTTCTTCGGCGAAATCGCCTTGGAGATTTCCTTACGGTTGGCCTTGACCGACGCGAAGTCGGTGGCTTCCATGATCGACTTCCACAACGCCAGGAAGGTGTTGGGGTTGCTGTCGATGAAGGACTTGGAGGCGGCGAAGGCACAGCAGGGATGCTTGTCCCAGATGTCCTTCGTCAGCTTGTGGATGAAGCCGACGCCGTCATAGACCGCGCGCTGGTTGAACGGATCCGGCGACAGATACCCGTCGACGTTTTCCGCCCGCAGGTTGGCGACCATTTCCGGCGGCGGCAGGACGCGGATCTGGATGTCCTTGTCGGGATCCAGGCCGTGTTCGGCCACGTAGTAGCGCAGCAGGAAGTTGTGCATGGAATACTCGAACGGCACGGCGAACTTGAAGCCCTTCCACATCTTCGGGTCGTTCTTGTCCTTGTGCTTGGTCGACAGCACGATGGCCTGGCCGTTGATGTTTTCCACCGCCGGCATGGTCCAAGGCACCTTGGTCGAGCCCGCCCCCATGTTGATCGCGAGCGGCATGGGCGTGAGCATGTGCGCCGCGTCGTATTCGCCGGAAAGCGATTTGTCGCGGGACACGGCCCAGCCGGCCGTCTTGATCACGGAAACGTCGAGGCCGTACTTCTTATAAAAGCCCATGGGATGGGCCATGATGATCGGCGTCGCACAGGTGATCGGCACGAAACCGACGTTCAGCTTGGTCTTTTCAAGTTTGCCGCCGGCCTGGGCCATTTCGACCGCCATGGCCTTGGCTTCTTCCAGCGGGAACATGGACGCGATGGCGGCATAAGCCGTCCCCGCACCCACCGCCTTAAGGAATGCCCGGCGGTGCATGTCGCCGCCGAACAGTCCCTGCATGACGGCCGACTCGACGGCCCGGGACATGGAGGATTCCAGGTCCGAGGCTTCCGGTTCGGCCTCCAGGTCGGCCATCTCTTGCTGATGGTTCTGGACGGCCCGCATCATGTCGCCCTGGCCGTTTGCTTCGGCGGCCTGACGCATGGACACGCAGGCGGCTTCCTGGCAGGACGGGTCGAAGCAGTTGGCCGCGCTGTGGCCCGAGCCGGCGGCCCCAGCAGCGGACGTGGCCTCCGCGCGGTCCACGTCTTCCGAACATTGGAACCGCGACGCGTCCTTACCCTGCGCCGCGGCCATGGCCATGTTGTGCTCGATGATGGAACGGTGCTGCCCGCAGGGGCAGCCGTTCCACAAGAGCTTGTCGGGATCAAACGGGTTTGCAAAAGCGCCCATTGATTTACTCCATAAAAAAAACGCCCAACGCGGCGGCCGCTTCCGCGGTCCCGTCGATGGACGTCCTGGTCCTGTCGGGGGCCGTCATCGTCCCCCTGTATGAGCCCGACGACCTCATCGTCGCCCGTCTCGGTTCTCCAGCGGTCGGGCGTCATCGTCCAACCGCCAAACTCTGGTGCCGCCGTCGCCTGACCCCGCTTTCCGGGGGCGCCGGGCGGCGAAATCCCTACAGCTGCATGACCTCGGCAGCCTCGTTGACCATTTCCGCGACCACCACCAGGCGCACGCCGCGCTGCATGGCGCGGGTCCGCAGCAGGGTATAGGCCGCGTCCTCGTCCAGGGCCCGCTCGCGCATGATGATGCCCTTGGCGCGCTCGATGACCTTGCGGTCGCGCAGCGCGTTGCGCGCCTCGTCCAGTTCCTCGCGCAGCCCCCGGGTATTGGAGAAGTTGGCCTTGGCCAGATCGATGGCGGAGCGGATGCGGTTGCCGTTGACGCCGACCACGACGCAGGCATTGACCCCGGCAGCGACGGCCTGGTGGATGGCGTCGGTGGAGCCGTCCTCGGTGATCAGGATGGTCGGGCGGCGCTGCTCCGTCGGCAGGGCGCGCAGCGCGTCCAGCAAGTCCTTATCGGGCTCGGTCGCATAGATCATGATGGCATCGGCGGTGGTTTGGGCGACGGCCTCGGCGAACCGGCTGATGTCGGTCAGCAGGCCGGTGACGCTGTAGCCCTGCTCGACCAGCAGGCGCTTGGTCGCCTCGGCGCGCGGGCGGTCCCGCTCGACCACGAGAACGCTGGTGCCAACTGGCGTCATCAGACGAATTTGCATGACCGTGGTCGCCCCGTATTCCATTCCAGACCGCCGAAAGGTTCGGCGGCGAAAGCTACAAATCCCGGCCTCAGCCGGCATTCCAGCCCGTCATGGGGCAAATGGCCTCTGTAAGGTCGCCCGTCCTTGGGCGCAGAGGTCGCCGGACGGCATAGCGTTCCGGCACAGTTCCTATTTCAAGGCCCGTGCCAACTCGGTGGTGGCGTTCAGATTATTGATATTGCTGGATATTTTTAACGGTTGCGGTAACGGTGGGCCGCACGAACGCATAAAAAATAGTCATACATAAACATGAGGCATAAAATTTAGGCATATAATGCCTTCAAGAACGCGACGCGCTAAACAGACTCGGCCGGGACCGTCGGCATGGCATGGGCCATGCCCCAATCCCGCAACGCCATGATCACCGGGATCAACGACTCGCCCTTGGGCGTTAGCGCATATTCGACCTTCGGCGGCACCACGGGATAGACCGTCCGGCTGATAATTCCATCCGCCTCAAGCTCGCGCAGCTGCTTGGTCAGGGTGCGCTGCGTGACCGACCCGGCCAGTCGATTAAGTGCGCTGAAGCGCTTGGTGCCGTCGGCCAGATGGTACAGCACCACCCCTTTCCACTTTCCGCCGATCTGTTCCAACGCCGCCTCGACAGGGCAGCCGGGGGAACAATCGTACTGCGAAAACCGCGGCATCCGGCCCGGATCGGGCGTTTCGGCGGCGGGCACCGGCTTGGCAAGGGTCATCTGAGGCTCCATGACATCGGGGATTCTCTTACAGTATCCAAAATGTTCCTATAAGCATTTAATGTGCGTACTTGCTCTAATCCATTATACAAGCAATATATCGCCCAACAGCGACCTGTACCAGGAGAACCGACATGCGTGCCATCGGCTACGCCAAGAGCCTACCCATTGACGATCCGAAATCGCTCGAAGACATCGACCTGCCGGACCCGACGGCGTCTGACCTCGGCGCCAACGACCTGCTGGTCGAGGTGGCCGCCGTCTCCGTCAACCCGGTCGACACCAAGGTCCGCATGCGGGCCGAGCCGGAAACGGGGCACAAGGTTCTCGGCTGGGACGCGTCCGGCACGGTCAAGGCGGTCGGCAGCGGCGTCACCCTGTTTCAGCCCGGCGACGACGTGTTCTATGCCGGCGCCATCGGGCGTCCCGGCACCAATAGCGAGTTGCACATCGTCGATCAGCGCATCGTCGGCCGCAAACCCAAGACCCTCGACCATGCCCAGGCGGCGGCCCTGCCGCTGACCTCGATTACCGCCTGGGAACTGCTGTTCGACGGCATGGGCCTGCGCGAAGGTGAAGGCGTCGGCGAGACCCTGCTGATCATCGGCGGGGCCGGCGGCGTCGGCTCGATCCTGATTCAGATCGCCAAGGCGTTGACCGGCCTGACCGTGGTCGCCACCGCGTCGCGCGATGAAACCCGCGACTGGTGCCTGCGGATGGGGGCGGACCACACCATCGACCACCGCCAGCCCCTCAAACCGCAGCTTGATGCCCTGGGCCTCCGGCCCCGCTACGTGGCCGGCCTGACCGCGACGGAACAGCACTATGATGCGATCATCGACCTGATCCAGCCGCGCGGCACCATCGCCCTGATCGACGATCCCATGACGCTCGACGCTCTGAAGCTCAAGTCAAAGGCGCTGACCCTGCATTTCGAATTCATGTTCGCCCGCGCCATGCACGACGCGCCGGACATCACCGCACAGCATGATCTGCTCAACCGGGTGTCCGAGCTTGTCGACCTGGGCCGCATCGTCACCACCGCCAACAGCGACGGCGGCACGATCAACGCCGCCAACCTGCGCGCCGCCCATGCACAACAGGAAAGCGGCCGGGCGATCGGCAAGACCGTCCTGGCCGGGTTCGAGTAGACGCCATGACAAAGACCATTCTCATCACCGGCGCGACCGACGGGATCGGCCTGGCGACGGCCAAGGTATTGGCGGCGTTGGGCCATACCGTTCTGCTGCATGGCCGCAGCACGGCGAAACTGGCCGATGCGGAAGCCTCGATCGCCGGCCGGGGCGGGGTGGAAACCTATCTGGCTGACCTGTCCCGCATGGCCGAGGTCGAGGCCTTGGCCAAGGCCGTGGCCGGCCGGCACGACCGCCTGGACGTGCTGATCAACAACGCTGGCGTTTACAACGCACCCGATGCCGTCACGGCGGACGGGCTCGACGTGCGGTTCGCCGTCAATACCATCGCCCCCTATCTGCTGACACGGCGTCTTCTGCCGCTGCTCGGCGCGGGCGGGCGGGTGATCAACCTGTCCTCCGCCGCCCAGGCCCCCGTCGATGCGGACGCCCTGGCCGGCCGGACGCGGCTCGCCGACGGCGCCGCCTACGCGCAAAGCAAGCTGGCGATCACCATGTGGACCCGGGCGCTGGCCGATGCCCTGGGACCGGACGGCCCGGCCGTCATCGCGGTCAATCCGGGCTCATTGCTCGGCAGTAAAATGGTGAAGGAAGCCTTCGGCATGGACGGCAAGGACATCGGCATCGGCGCGGACATCCTGCGCCGCACCGCCCTGGACGACGCCTTCGCCGATGCCTCCGGGCAGTATTTCGACAACGATTCCAGTCACTTCGCCCCGCCCCATGCCGACGCCCGGGACGCCCAAAAATGCGATGCCATGATGCGCGCCATCGAGACGGTCCTGGCCGACCTTAAATAGGCGGCGGAATCTTGCCTTCCAACCCCGGCGACCGGTCACATCTGAACGGCCGGCAGCCGGGGCGGAATAGCGGTAGGGGCAGACGCCCTAGTTCTTCTTCAACTGCGGCTGGTCAAGGTAGCGGACATCCCTGGGTGAATAGGGAAGCGGGTTGATGTAGCGGTAGCCCTGGGACTGCAGGTAGGCGATTTCGGGGAATCCCGCCGGAACGACCGTGATAAACCCATGGAAGTCGTCGGCCTTGTAGCCGGCGGCCCTCACCGCATTGTGGCACATGCGGAAATCCACGCCCTTGTCGGCCAGTTCCTTCATCTTGTCGACGATGCCCTGGTACTTGATGTAGTTCTCCTTCGCGAACACTCGCAGTTCCGGGCCGTGGCTGACGACCACCATCTTGCCCTTCAACGGCTTCATCGTGTTCTTCACGAACGCGTAAAGCATGTTGAGATCCTTGGGTTCCGTATAGTTCGCGTCGAACACGGCATCGATCGTCGGATATTCGTGCAAGTCGGTCTTCGACGTGCCGTAGGGTGACAACTCATCGTTGGCAAACCCGGTCGTGCTCATCGAGATTGCAACCGCACTCGCGGCCGCGATTAGAAATGTCCGTTTCATCTTGGTCCTCCCTGTTGAGGCGCTGTCTTTATGTTGTCATCGAAGCAGCCGCACGACAGCGCATGCGCGATTGCCCGCAAGAAAGCTGTTGCCGCTAAACTGTCTGCAGCCACTCCCGCAGATGCGCCGCCTCCGTGACGATCATCTCCGGATCGGCAAAAACCGCGGCGATCAGACTGATGCCCTGAAGCGCCGAGACGAGATGCAGGGCGGATCGGCCTGACGCATCCTCGGCGCCAAGCAGGCGAAATTGTTCTTCGCACCAATCGAGCAGCAATCGGAACGGCCGCGCCGCATGGTCGCTCAGTGGCCCGCGCGCCCGCGCCAGCTCGAAACAGAGACTACCGACCGGGCATCCGAAGAGAGCATCGACCTCACGGTCCTCGACCCATATCTGCACAAGCGCCAGCAGGCGATCACGCGGGTCTGGAAGAGACTGATGGCGCGAGATCAATCGCGCGATCCCGTCTTCCCTCCGATCGATCACCGAGGAAACGAGATCATCCTTGGTCTTGAAATAATAGAAGACACTTCCGAGCGGGATGTTGGCGGCGCTCGCCACATCGGTCAGGGTCGTCTTCGCCACCCCTTGCTCATGAAAGAGGTCTGCGGCGGCATTCACCAAGTCTTTCTGTTTCGCTTGCGCGGCGGCACGTTGCATCAAAAATTAACCTAGTTAGTTAACTTGCTATATTCATCACGTAC
Source organism: uncultured Rhodospirillaceae bacterium (assembly GCA_963972065.1). Taxonomy (GTDB): domain Bacteria; phylum Pseudomonadota; class Alphaproteobacteria; order Rhodospirillales; family Casp-alpha2; genus UBA1479. Next base: position 4,640 of record CAXAVJ010000096.1, on the reverse strand, counting down.
GCCGATTCCCCCATCGAGTCAATTACCCGGACGCCTTGGAAAGATACCCGGGCGCAAGCAATCGGCGATCATGCTGCCGATGCCGGGTCCGTCAAAATGCGTGATGAAAACAAGCCCGCAGGCAAGACGGAACACCAACTTGAACTAGATGCCCAGTTCCTGGGCCGTCAGCAGGCTTTCCGCGACCTCGACCATGCGCTTGCCCTTGGCCCGGGCCATGGCGCGGATGGCGTCATAGGCGGCGGGTTCGGTCATGGCGCGTTTTTCCATGAGCACGGCCTTGGCCCGGTCGATGACCTTGCGTTCGGCCAATTGCAGTTCGGCGTCCGTCGCCCGCTGTTCCAGTTCGCGGTAGGCCTCGAACCGCGAGATCGCGACATCGACCACGGGCTGGATACGGTCGCGGCGCAGGCCGTCGATGATATAGGCGCTGACCCCGGCCCGGATCGCCTGCTTGGTCATTTCCGGGTCGCTTTCGTCGACGAACATGGCGATCGGCCGCTTGACCTCGCGCGACACGCGGAACATCTGTTCGACCGTGTCGCGGTTGGGATTTTCCAGATCGATCAGAATCACGTCCGGATCGATGGCGGCGATGCGGGGCACCAGATCCGTCATTTCGCGCAGGTGATGGACCTGATGATAGCCCGCGTCTTCAAGCCCCGCCAACAGGACTTCGGCGCGTTCCGCACTCTCATCAATGACCAGGATCTTCAGGACGGCGCCCGACATTTCTCATCTCCAAACACATGACGTGTTGGCTGCGACTGTATCTGCTCGGATGCGCCCCAGATGCGGACAGTCTTAATTTCCGTCCGTCATTAACCGCGACGGTAGAATCAGTTCGCCGACCTTTCAAGATGCATTCGCCAAACCCCTGTGTATATTCTTGGCCATGCGGCGAACGGACGTCGCCATCCCGCGAACGGACGCGGCCCCGGGCCGAGACGCCCTCCCCAGACTGAACCAGTTTTGATGGATGAGGAGTCCTGTCATGGAAACACGCCCGCCCCTGCCCCCCTTTACGTTCGAAACCGCAACCCGGAAGGCCCGCATGGCCGAGGATGCCTGGAACCACCGCGACCCGGTCAAGGTGTCGCTCGCCTATACGCCGGACTCGGCATGGCGCAACCGGGCCGAGTTCTTCACCGGCCGCGACAAGATCGTCGAATTCCTGGAACGCAAATGGGCGCGCGAGCTTGATTACCGCCTGATCAAGGAGCTTTGGGCCTTTCACGACAACCGGATCGCCGTGCGCTTTCAGTACGAATATCACGACGACAACGGCCAATGGTACCGGGCCCATGGCAACGAACAGTGGGAGTTTTCGCCGGAAGGCCTGATGCGCCGCCGCGAGGCCTCGATCAACGATGTCCTCATCAGCGAAAGTGAGCGCAAGTTCACCTGGCCGCTCGGCCCCCGGCCCGAGGATTTTCCGAGCCTAACCGAACTCGGCCTTTAACCTGCGGCCTCGCCCGCCATGAGAATGTCCGCCAGGGCATCCGGACAGACCACGAAGGGCGAATGGCCGCAGTCCAGGTCCCAGGTCCGCCGCGCCGGCAGGGCGTCCAGCATGGAATCCTGCAGGTCGGCGGTAATGGCGAAATCCTGGCGGCAGGAAATGTAATCGCGCGGCACCCGGCCGAACTTTTCCGGGGTCAGGGAAAGGGCCTGGCGGAAGATCGCCACGGGCTCGGGCCGGAGTTGGGGAAACACCCAGTCCAGGTCTTCCTCCGGCGCGTCCTGATAGAAGGCGTCCCAGGTCGTCTGGCGGTCGACGGCAAGGCAGGGCGTGTCCTCGAACGTAACCTTGTCCGCCCGCGCCCGCGTCTCCCCGTCACGGCGCGCCCAGTCGATGATGCTTTCCCCCGGTCCCGGCATATAGGCCGTGAGATAGACCAGGCGGGTGAGCCGGTCCGGCACACGCTCGGCAACTTCGGCGATCACCGCCCCGGCCATGGAATGGCCGACCAGGGTGACCGGGCCGCCCGCCTGGCGCACGGCCTCGGCGATATGGTCGGCATAGAGGGTCAGGGTGAGATCCGCCGACGGTGTCCGGTCGCTCCCATGGCCCGGCAGGTCGGGCGCGATGACCTCCGCCCTCCGGGCCAACAGAAGCGGCGTCAGCCGATCCCAGCACCAGCCGCCGTGATAGGCGCCGTGGACCAGAACGAAGCGGGCCGCCACGAACGCCCCCTGCCCTAAAGGGCGACCAGATCGAAGGCGACGCTGATACGCGTGCCGTCGCCGGTGAACGGGATGGTGCGATGGAAATAGGCCGAGGGGAACAGGTACATGACCCCTTCCTCGGGCGGGAACAACTGTAGGCGCGGTGGATGACGCAGGGCAAACTGCTGCGGGGCCTGGAAGAATTCGATGAAGCCGTTGGTGTCGCCCGGATCCGTCACCTGGACCGGCAGCTGTGGGTAATAGACCCCGGACAGAAAGCCGGACGGATGGATATGCGGCATCTGATGACCACCGGCGTTCATTTCCACCGCCCAAAGGGTCAGAGAGTATTCGTCGGACCAGCGGGTGAACACGGGATGAGTGCTGTTGCGGTGGCGGCGGCGGTAGGCGCGCGCGGCCTCGGCGATCATGTCCTTGAACTGGGTCATCGGGCCCCAGGGATCGCAGACCAGGCTGCCCGTGTGGCGGCCCGCGACGGTGGCGTGGCTGGGCGGTGACGGGACCAGGGACGGATGGCCCAGGATGTGGCGGACCATCGTCTTGTTGAAGTCGGCCAGGGAGGCGAACCCTTCCGGCGCCAGGGGCCGGTGGCCCATGATCAGATTGGGCGGCAGGAAGGCCTCGGCCTCCGCCGCCTGCCCCATGTCGGTCATCACGATGGCCCGGTAAGCGAGCATTTCAGGATCGCCCGGAACGGCCGCCAGACGGTCGTCGCAGACCTTAAGCGCGCGCGCATGGTCGCCGGCCTGGACCAAGGCGTCGATCAGGTTGACCCGCGCGAGGCGGTGGCCCGGCTCGGCGCTCAGCACGGTCTCGTATCCGGCGCGGGCAGCGGCGATGTCGCCGGCGTCGAGTTTCAGGGTCGCGGCCATTTCGTCAAGGTCCGCGGACTTTGCCCCTTTGGCCGCCGCCTGTGCGATGATGTCGGCGGCCTCGTCCTTGCGGCCCTCCTGTATCACCGCCGCCGCCAACCCGGCCCATACCCCGGCGTCGTCCGGCACGCGCTGCGTCAATGCCCGGAACGCGCCTTCGGCGCCCGCATGGTCGCCGCTCTGCATCAGGGCCTGGGCATGCTGAAGGGCGAACAGGGGGTTGTCCGGAAACCGCCGCATGCAGTCCGCAAGGAAGGGGATGACCGTCTCGTAATGTTCGGTGCCGAGCTTGGCCTGGGCCAGGTTTTCCCAGGCCGGCTGCCAATCCGGCATGGCCTCGCAGGCTGCCGTCAGGTGCCGGATCGCCTCGGTCCACTGATGGCGGCGCAGTTGGAGGGAACCCAGGTTGTAGTGCACGGGCGGCGAATCGGGCGCCAGGTCGAGGGACCGGCGATAGGCCGGGACGGCCACCCGCGATACGCCGAGCCGGTCCGCCGCGTGGCCCATCATCGCCCATTGCCCGGCATCCAGCGGGCGGCGCGCATCCAGGCGGGAAAACAGTTCCAACGCCAGGTCGTCGGCCGCCGCCTGATAGGCCGCCGCCGCGCCCAGGCCCAGTGTTTCACCATCGGCGCGGCCGGTCACGGCGGCCTGATAAGCGGCCTGCGCCGCGTCGGCGAGGCGTCCGGCACTGATCAGTTTCTTGATGTCGCCGGCGGCGGCGTCGATGGTCATCCGTTGATACCCGGCTTGCATGTTTCCCGTCTCCCGAAACCTAGCAAACTTCTGCATCCCGCCCTATAGCCGAGGTGGCCCCAGCCACCCTTGATCCAGGTCACGCAAAAGAAAAGGGCCGCCCCCGAAGGCGCGGCCCTTTCCGAAACAAACGGTCGGCAGCGGGATTAGAAGCCCATGCCGCCCATGTCGGGCATACCGCCACCCGGGGGCATGCCACCGGCGTCTTTCTTCTCCGGCTTTTCGGCGACCATGGCTTCCGTGGTGATCAGCAGACCGGCGATGGACGCCGCATCCTGCAGAGCCGTCCGGACGACCTTGGTCGGATCGATGATGCCGGCTTTCAGCATATCGACATACTTGCCGGTCTGGGCGTTGAAGCCCTGGGTCTTGACCTTGCCTTCAAGCAGCTTGCCCGCAACCACGGCACCGTCGAAGCCGGCGTTTTCCGCGATCTGACGGATCGGGGCCTGCAGGGCACGCAGCACGATGTTGATGCCGACCTGCTGGTCGTTGTTTTCCGGGGACAGCTTCTTCAGGGCGTTGGTGGCATAGAGCAGGGCCGAACCGCCGCCCGGAACCACGCCTTCTTCGACCGCGGCGCGGGTGGCGTGCAGGGCGTCGTCGACGCGATCACGCTTTTCCTTAACCTCGACCTCGGTGGCACCGCCGACGTTGATGACGGCCACGCCGCCGGCCAGCTTGGCCAGACGTTCCTGCAGCTTCTCGCGGTCGTAGTCCGAGGACGTTTCCTCGATCTGCGCCCGGATCTGGCTGCAACGCGCTTCGATGTCTTTCTTCTTACCGGCACCGTCGACGACGGTGGTGTCGTCCTTGGTGATG
>CAXAVJ010000095.1:0-12913 GCA_963972065.1 uncultured Rhodospirillaceae bacterium | reverse complement strand
GCCGGTCCAACAGGCGCACGCCGTATCCGGTGCCGCCCTTGGGCGTGACCGGCTTGGCCTTCTTCGACCAGGTGGTGCCGGCGATATCCAGGTGGACCCAGGGCGTGCCATCCTTGATGAAACGCTGCAGGAACTGCGCCGCGGTGATGGAGCCGCCCCAACGACCGCCGATGTTCTGCATGTCGGCGGCGTCGGAATTGATCAGCTCGTCATAGGCCTTGCCCAGCGGCATGCGCCAGACCAGTTCGTCCACGGCCTCGCCGGCCTGGAAGATCTGATCGGCCAGCGCGTCGTCGTTGGCGTACATGCCCGCGCGCTCGTTCCCGAGCGCCACGATGATCGCCCCCGTCAGGGTCGCCAGATCGACGACGAACTTGGGCTTGTACTTGGTCTGCGTGTACCACAGCGCATCGGCGAGGACGAGGCGGCCCTCGGCGTCCGTGTTCAGGACCTCGATGGTCTGCCCCGACATGGATTTGACGATATCGCCCGGTCGCTGCGCGTTGCCGTCGGGCATGTTCTCGACCAGACCGACCACGCCGATGGCGTTGACCTTGGCCTTGCGGCCGGCCAGGGCCTTCATCAGGCCGATGACCACGCCGGAGCCGCCCATGTCCCACTTCATATCTTCCATGCCGGCGGCCGGCTTGATCGAGATGCCGCCGGTGTCGAAGGTCACCCCCTTGCCGACGAAGGCAACCGGCTGCTGCGCCTTGGCGGCCTTGGACTTGGCCACGCCGGTCCATTCCATGATGACCATCTTGCTTTCGCGGGCACTGCCCTGGCCGACGCCGAGAAGGGCACCCATGCCCAGCTTGGTCATTTCCTTTTCGCCCAGAACCGTGACCTTCACGCCCAGCTTCTTCAGCGCCAGGGCTTCCTTGGCCAGGGTCGCGGGGTAGAGCACGTTCGGCGGCTCAGACACCAGATCGCGGGTGAAGAACACGCCCTCGGCGACCTTTTCCATATCGGTGAAAGCCGTCTTGGCCTTGGCGGATGTCGGGCACAGAACCTTGATGGCCTTGAGCAGCGGCTTCTTTTCCTTGGGCTCCTTGGTCCGGTACTTGTCGAAGCGGTAGGACCGCAGCAGCGCCCCGAAGCCCAGGTTGGCGCCCATGTCTGCGGCCGTCATCTTGCCGCCATCAAGGGCATCAATCACCACGGTGGCGGCGGCGCCCTGGCCGGACAGCATCGCATAGATGCGCCCGCCCGCTTCCTGCAGGCTCAGGTCCTTCAATTCATCCGGCTTGCCCAGGCCGACCACGACGACGCGTTCGAACTTGGCGCTCGGCGCCATCAGGTCGAGGCTTTCGCCCGCCTTGCCCTTGAACTTGGCAGCCTTGGCGGCGCGGGTGATCGCGCCCCCCAGCTTGACGTCCAGGACGGTGGCGCTTTTCGACAGCTTGGCATCCTCGGTCGCGGTCACGACGACGACGCCCTGGGCGGGAAGTGCGGGATTGGCGAAGGTGATTTTCATCTATCTGTCCTTGGGACTATTCATGTGGGACGCCGCGCGCGTCCCCAACATCGGGTCCGGCCGCGCGACGGCGTAAAGACGCGCAGGCGGAATCGCCCGCGCCGAATGGATGGGTTCCACTATATAGGGTTCCATGCCCCTTCGGGTGAAGGGGATTCTGCCGGGGGCAGTCTGGAATTTCGCGGATCAGGCGTCGTAGCCGGGGTTGGCGCGGTCCAGCTTGCGCAGCAGCGCCGGCCATTCCTTCTGGCCGATGGGACGGTGGCCGTTCGGCGAATTGGCGATCTTGCCCTGTTCCACGGTCTTGTCGATGACTTCCTGCGGGATCGGCGTCAACTTGGCGCCGGACTGCTGGAACGACAGCTGATAGCGGCAGGCGCGCTCCGCCCGGTACATCCACATGAAGGCTTCGCCGATGGTCTTGCCGACGGTCAGCAGGCCGTGGTTGCGCAGCACCATGACCCGGTTATCGCCCAGGTCATTGACCAGCCGCTCCCGCTCATCCAGATCGACGGCCAACCCTTCGTATTCGTGATAGGCCGTATGGGCATAGATCGACAGCGCCTGCTGCGAGATCGGCAGGATGCCGTCCGCCTGACAGGCGACGCCGACGCCGTCCCGGGTGTGGGTATGCATGACGCAGCTCAGTTCCGGCACCGCCAGATGCACGGCGGAATGGATGACGAAGGCCGCCGGGTTGATGCTGTATTCGGAATTGGTCAGGCAGGTGCCGTGCTCATCGACCTTGATCAGGGCCGAGGCGGTCATTTCCTCGAACAGCACGCCGAAGGGGTTGATCAGGAAGTGCTCGTCCGGTCCCGGCACGCGGGCCGACAGATGCGTGCCCAACAGGTCCGACCAGCCGAACAGATCGACCAGACGATAGGCGGCGGCCAGGTTGACCCGGACCTCCCATTCTTCGGGGCTGATGTCTGCGGGGCGGTTTGCGTCGTAGGCGGCGGATGCGTCGGGGGCCATGGTCGGAGTCCTCTCCCTGAATGAAATCTGCGAACGGCGGATTGTATACAATGGGGGCGCAGGCGCAAGCCCCCTAAACCGCCTTGGCCCCTTGAAACCGTAACGGCACCCTCTTGCGTCCCCAGTCCCCCGCCGGCCCGTCGAAGCGGCCGGGAATTTCCGCGCCGCAGGCGGTGCAGTTGCCGGGATAGTTGCCTGCGGTCGTGACGTTGAACTCGGACAGTTCATACCAATCCCGCCCGACCAAGACGCCGCCGCAGGCGTGGCAATAGGTCGACTGATGGTCCTTGTCGTGAACATTTCCGGTATAGGCGTATCGGATGCCGTTGTTCATGGCGATCTCGCGGGCGCGGACCAGGGTTTCCGGCGGCGTCGGCGGCACGTCCATCATCTTCCAGTCGGGATGAAAAGCCGTGAAGTGGACCGGCACGTCGGGGCCCAGGGCATCCACGATCCATTGGGTCATGTCCTCGATCTCGGCGTCGCTGTCGTTGCGGCCGGGGATCACCAGATCGGTGATTTCCAGCCAGCAATCGGTCTCGTGCTTGATGTAGACCAGGGTTTCCTTCACGCGTTCCAGATCGGCGCTGCACAGGTCCTTGTAGAACTCGGGCGTGAAGGCCTTCAGGTCGACATTGGCCGCGTCCATGTATTCGAAGAATTCGGGCCGCGCCTCCGGCGTGATATAGCCCGCCGTGACGGCCACGTTCTTGATGCCCCGCTTGCGGCATTCCTTGGCCGTGTCGACGGCGTATTCCAGGAAGATCACCGGATCGTTGTAGGTATAGGCGACGGATGTGCAGCCGCTCTTGACCGCCGCCTCGGCGATCATCGCGGGCGTGGCCAGGGATTGCAGCTTGTCGAACTCGCGGGATTTGGAAATGTCGTAGTTCTGGCAGAACTTGCAGGTCAGATTACAGCCCGCCGTGCCGAAGCTGAGGATCGGCGTGCCGGGATAGAAGTGGTTCAGCGGCTTCTTCTCGATGGGGTCGATGCAGAACCCGCTTGAGCGCCCATAGGTTGTCAACACCACCTGCTCGCCGTCGCTTGCCCGCACGAAACACAGCCCCCGCTGCCCCGCCCGCAGCTTGCAGAACCGGGGGCAGACGTCACATTGAATGCGCCCGTCCGCCAGCTTGTGCCAATAGCGGCCGGGAACGGCGCCGGGAAAGGTTTCAATATCGGTTTCGGCGGACGCCATCTATTTCCTCGAACGGCTGTGGAATGGCCCCGAACGGACCTATATTATCATGTAGTCATGCAACTCGGTGAACACCAATGACCGTCACATCATCAAGCGTCGTCAGGCCCACCGCCGTCGCCGGATCGTTTTATCCGGACCGGCCCCAGGACCTGAACGCCCTGCTCGCCCGCTGCTGGGACGACGCCAAGATCACCGTCGGCCCCGTGCCCAAGGCGATCGTCGCCCCCCACGCGGGCTACGTCTATTCCGGGGCGGTGGCGGCCAGCGCCTATGCGCGGGTCAAGCCGGCGCACGGGCGGATCACGCGGGTCATCCTGCTGGGTCCCTGCCACCGGGTCGCGGTGAACGGCCTGGCGCTGTCGGGGGCGGATGCCTTCGCCACCCCCTTGGGCCCGGTCGAGATCGACAAGGACGCGGCGGCGCTGATTTCCGATCTGCCCCAGGTCCAGGTGTTCGACGAAACCCACGCCCAGGAACATTCGCTGGAGGTCCACCTGCCGTTCCTGATGCGCGTGCTCGACGATTTCAAGGTTCTGCCGCTGGTCGTCGGCCAGGCCACGGCGGATCAGGTCGCGGAGGTGCTGGAGAAACTCTGGGGCGGGCCGGAAACGCTGATCGTGGTGTCTTCGGATCTCAGCCATTATCTCGATTACGACAGCGCGCGGGATATTGACCGGCGCACCTGCCAGGCCATCGAAGCCCTGGCGCCGGAGCAGATTTCCACCCACGGCGCCTGCGGCCGCTTTCCGCTCGGCGGCCTGCTGAAACTGGCCAAGGCGAAAGGCATGACGGTGGAAACCGTGGACCTGCGCAATTCCGGCGATACGGCGGGGCCGCGCGACCGGGTCGTCGGCTACGGGTCCTGGCTGTTCATGGAGCCGCCGCAGGCCGCTGCAAAAGACGGCGAAACCGATTTCGCAGCCCAAACCAAGGCGCTGCTGGATCGCCACGGCACGGCATTGCTGCGCCTGGCCGCATCGTCCATCGAACACGGCCTGGCGACGGGCCAGCCCTTGATGCCGGACATCTCCACGGCCCCGGCTGATCTGGCCGCCCCCGGCACCTGTTTCGTGACGCTCAAGAAGAACGGGCAATTGCGCGGCTGTATCGGCTCGCCCGAGGCGCACCGCCCGCTGTTGACCGACGTCGCCGTCAATGCCTATGCCGCCGCCTTCCGCGACCCGCGTTTCCCTAATCTGGAAGCATCCGAGCTGCCCGAGGTCACCCTGTCGATTTCCGTGCTCAGCCCGCAATCCCCCATGACCATCCGCGACGAGGCCGACCTGTTGGCCCAGCTTCGCCCCGGCATCGACGGGTTGGTCATCGCCGACGGCGGCAAGCGCGCCCTGTTCCTGCCCGCCGTGTGGGACCAGCTGCCTGACAAGCGCACGTTCCTGATGCATCTGAAGCGCAAGGCCGGCATGGCGGGCAATCACTGGTCGTCCACGTTCACGGCACAGCGATTCGTCGCCGAGGAAGCCCAATCCGCGGACCTTCCCGCTGATCAGCCGCTGTGGCGCGCCCAACCGTCATAACCTACGCCGCCGTCGGTTGACTCCACGCGGCGCACGGGCGACAAACCGAAACGGGGCCCATCCCCCATTTCCCATAACCGGGCGCACCGGACATGCTGACCATCGACCTGACCCTGCTTGAACGGGTGGCGGATATCGCCAGGCGCGCGGGCGCGCAGATTCTCACCGTTTACAAAACCGATTTCGAGGTCGAGACCAAGGGCGATAACTCCCCGGTCACGCAGGCGGACCGCCTGGCCGAAGACCTGATTACCCAGGCGATCTTGGGTGAAATCACTGCCGACATCCCCATCGTCGGCGAGGAAGCCGCCGAGGCCGAGGGCCTCAGGCAACCAAACGCTCCCGTGTTCTGGCTGGTTGATCCGCTGGACGGGACCAAGGAATTCATCAAGCGCAATGGTGAATTCACGGTGAACATCGCCCTGATCGAAAACGGTCGGCCGGTCCTGGGCGTGGTGCATCTGCCCGTGCTGAACGAAACCTTCGCGGCCGGCGCGCCGGGTGCATTCAAGCAGACCGGCGACGGCCCGCTTACCCCCATCGCATCACGCACCGCCCCGGCCGAAGGGCTGACCGCCGTGGTCAGCCGTTCCCACGGAGCCGAGGAAGCGGATGCCTTCCTTGAACGCTATACCGTGGCGCATCGCATCGGCGCCGGCAGTTCCCTGAAATTCTGTCGCGTCGCCGAAGGAGCGGCCGACATCTACCCCCGCTTCGGGCGGACCATGGAATGGGACACGGCGGCGGGTCATGCGGTCCTGAATTTTGCCGGCGGCCGGGTGTTGACGACGGATGGCGCCCCTCTGGCCTACGGCAAGACCGGACTCGAAAATCCCCACTTCATCGCGGTCGGCAAGGGGATCGGCCTTGACGGATAGCGGCAGCGCCCCGTCCTTGATCGCCGATGCGGCGGACCCCGCCGCCATCGCCCGCGCGGCCGATGTTCTTCAGGCGGGCGGCTTGGTCGCCTTTCCCACGGAAACGGTTTACGGCCTGGGCGCCGACGCCACCAATGACGCCGCCTGCGCCGCCATCTATGCCGCCAAGGATCGCCCCGACTTCAATCCCCTGATCGTGCATGTGGCCGATGCTGATGCCGCCGCTGGCTATGCCGAGATCACGGCGCTTGGCCGCGTGTTGATGGATGCGTTCTGGCCCGGGCCGTTGACCGTCGTCCTGCCTCGGCGGGCGGATTGCAGGCTGTCGCGGCTGGTCTCGGCAGGGCTTGATACCGTCGCCATCCGCGCCCCCAACCATGCCGTGGGTCAGGCCCTTCTAAAAGCGGGCGGTCTGCCCATCGCGGCACCCAGCGCCAACCGTTCGGGCCATATGAGCCCGACACAGGCCGCCCATGTCGCGGCCTCCCTGCCCGGCCCCGATCAGGGTGGGCCGGAAATCATCCTGGACGGCGGCCCCTGTACCGTGGGCCTGGAATCCACGGTCGTCGACGCCACCGGCGACCGCGCGGTGATCCTGCGCCCGGGCGGCCTGGCGCGCGAAGATATCGAGGCTGTCTGCGGTGCCTATGGTCCGGTCGCCGAAGCCCATGAAATCGGCCCCGGCGGACCGCGCTCCCCGGGCATGCTGGCCCGCCATTACGCGCCGTCGAAGCGGCTGCGCCTGAACGCCCTGTCGGCGGAACCCGGAGAGGCCTTGCTCGGCTTTGGCCCCGACGCCCCCAAACAGGCGATGAACCTGAGTGCCGTGGGTGACACCACCGAGGCCGCCGCCAATCTGTTCGCCATGCTGCACGACCTGGACAATGGGCCGGCCCCGGCCATCGCTGTCATGCCCATTCCCGACCGGGGCCTGGGCCGCGCCATCAACGACCGCCTGATCCGGGCCGCGCGGACGGAGGATACTGAGGTATGAGGGGCGACGATCACGCACTGATCGTCATGGACCTGGAGTGGACCGCCTGGGAGGGGGCCCGGCAACGGACCTGGTCAGGCCCTGGCGAGGAAATGGAGGTCGTTCAGATCGGCGCGGTCAAGCTGGCGGACACACCGGGGCTGGAGGAATTGGGCGCTTTCGAAATTCTGGTCCGCCCCCGCATCAACCCGACCCTCGACCGCTATTTCACGGACCTGACGGGCATTACCCAAGACCGCCTGGACCGCGAAGGTGTGGATTTGAAAGTGGCTCTGGGCGAATTTGCCGAATTTATTGCCCCCTCCACGGAAGCCTTCGGATTTGGTGACGAATTCACCCATATCGTCACCAACTGTCAGCTATACGGCTTGGCCAATCCCTTCGCCGATTGCAGATGTGACGATGTGCGCGCGGTGGTGATGGCGCACCTCGGCGTTGATTGGATACCCAACAGCTCGGACCTGCCGGAGCTGATGGACTTCACCCCGCCCGGTGCCATGCATCAGGGCCTTTCCGACAGCCGCTGCGTCGCCGAAGCTCTGCGCCGGGCACGCAAGGTGGGCCGGTTCTAGGTTTTCCACCCCCCCGTTCAGCCGATCCCCAAACAGCAAAACGGCCCCATGCTGGTGCATGGGGCCGCTCCGCGCCTACGGTATGTGTGGGGTCATTCCGCGGGCTGAGCTGCATTTTCAGCCTGTTGCGTCAGGTGATCGCGGGCCGGCAGAAAGAAGGTGACGCAGCTTTCGAACACAGCAAGCGCACCCAACACGAGAAAGACCATCGTAAAGCCGCCGACCACCGAGTGCAGCCACCCCGTCAGCGGCAACGCCGCGGCACCAACCAGCAATCCGACCAGATATTTCAACGCGAACACCCGCGAGCGGATTTCCTTGGACGTGAACCGCGCGATGATGGTGTCGTGGATCGGGATGATTGAGAAGACGATGAACATCATCGCCGTGGCAGCGCCGAGCAAACCTTCGTTATAGGCATAGGCGACCAGGAAAATCAGCGGTGCCTGCAGCGCGACGGCGATAATGTAAATCGGTTTCAGACGATATTTGTCCAGCAGATGCCCCATCATGACCTGGGCCATGGAGGCAAGGGCAAACACCCCAAAACCCCAGATTCCCGCTTCTGACACGTTTTCAGCAAGGTCGCCCAACCGTTCGGTGAACAGCTTCGGAAGGGAATTCGTCGTCGAATTGAAAATGAGCATGCCGGGTGCCGACGCCAACAGCACAACGAAGATCGCGCGTTTGACCTGTTCCGGCGTCGCACCGATGAACTTGTCTTTCTTGGCCAGCGGGTGGGGCTCCGGTGCGTTCTGGGAAAACACCAGATAGGCCAGGCCGACAAGGATCGAGATCACGCCCGGCACGATGAAGGCGGCCCGCCAACCGTAGTGATCGGTCAGAAAGCCGGAAACCACAGCGGCACAGGCGACGCCGAAATTGCCCCATACGCCGTTAATGCCCAACTCCCGGCCAAGCGACTTGGCGTTTTCCGCCACCATGGAGATACCGACCGGATGATAGATGGCAGCGAAGACGCCGATGACAAGCAAACCGCCCGCGACCTGATAAGGTCCGTTGGCAAACCCGGTCATGACCGATGCCGTGCCGATGCCGATGAAGAACACGGTCATCATGCCGTGCTTGGACCACTTGTCACCCAGCCATCCCGCGGGAAGAGAGAACGCCCCGAAGGCGATGAAACTCGCGGTCGAGAGCGCCAGGAGAAACCCGTACGATCCCTTTTCGGTCAATCCGTCCGCCCATTCGACGACCGCGTCCAGAGCCCCGCCCTCAAACGGCAGTGCGCCAACCAACTCTTTGATTGCCTGCGCGAAAGTCAGTTGAAAAGCCGGATCCAGGGAAATGGTCACGACGGCCGTCGCGTAGATGAGAAGGAACAAATGATCCAGCAGATGGCCGATGTTCAGGAACAGAAACTGGACGCCGTGGCGGTCGGTGTAGGACATGGTCATTTCCTCGTCTTCCCGGTGAGGCTTTATGCCCATCCGGGTTTTTGGTCTGGTCGTGGTATTCGTTTAGGATAGATGCACGAACCCGCCTCGACAGTCTTGCGGTATTCTGTCAATTTATATCGTGAAATTGACAGACGAGACACCGCATGGACGGCCCCCTTCGCGAACAAACCCATCAGGACAACATCGACCGGGTTCAGGCTCTGCAGGCCGTGCCGCGCCCCGTGGTCGCCGCCGCGACGGACTATCCGGCGGGCCAGGCGACGCGCTGGCATTCCCATCCCCGTGCCCAATTGGTCTATGGCATATCCGGTGTCATGGCCGTGACGACCGAGACCGGGGTGTGGGTCGTGCCGCCGGAACGCGCCGTCTGGGTGCCGGGCGGCATGGCGCACCGGGTCGATTTTCCCACGGACGTCAAGATGCGCAGCCTCTGGGTCAGCCCGGAGGCCGCCCAAGGCCTGCCCCGGGCCTGCAGCGTCGTCACCGTGTCGCCGCTGCTGCGCGAACTGATTCGCGCCGCCGTAGACGTTCCCGCCGAATATGACGCGGATGGCCCGGCCGGTCGGCTGATGGCGGTAATTCTCGACCAGTTGAAGGTCCTCAACCAGGCCCCCCTGCACCTGCCCTGGCCCGAGAACGCGCGCCTGAAACGCATCGCCGAGGCGCTTTCCGACGACCCGGCGCAGGACACCGGGCTTGAAGACTGGGCCAAGACAGCCGGCGCCAGCGCCCGTACCCTGGCGCGGCTTTTCGTCAAGGATACCGGCATGACCTTCGGCGCCTGGCGACAGCAGGCACGGCTGCTCAAGGCTCTGGAACTTCTGGCCGCCGGACAGTCCGTGACGGCGACGGCGCTGGACCTCGGCTACGACAGCCCGTCGGCCTTCATCGCCATGTTCAAGAAGGCGCTGGGCGTATCGCCGGGAAGATATTTTCGCTGATGTCCCGTTGTCCCGGTCCGCGAACGGGCGTATAAAATCACCCATTCCGCCGGGGTCACGCAGTCCCCCGGCGACGTTCAAGGCGGCGGTCCGCCCAAGCACTGCTCGGCCCTCTGATACCAAGAGAGGTTTGAGCCATGGTTGCCCCCGCCCTGCCCCTGTCCGCCAATGCCGTTTCCGCCGACGACCTGAACCGCCTGATCGGCACGGACGCCTGCCCCGTCATCGTCGACGTGCGCCGCCGCACCGCCTTCGACAAGGCCGATGCCATGATCGCCACGGCGATATGGCGCGACCATGCGGCCGCCGCCGACTGGGCCGACAGCCTGCCGGATGAATGCTCCGTCGTCGTCTATTGCGTGCACGGCCATGCCATCAGCCAGAGCGCCGCCGCGACCCTGCGGGCGCTCGGCGTCGACGCCTACTTCCTGGACGGCGGAATTGAGCATTTCGCCGACGCGGGCGGCGTCACCGTCAAGCACGGTCTGGTGCCCGAAGACCGGCCCAGCATCTGGGTCACCCGCGAGCGGCCCAAGATCGACCGCATCGCCTGCCCCTGGTTCATTCGCCGCTTCATCGACCCGGACGCCGTGTTTCATTACGTCGGCAAGGAGTTCGTGTCCGACGTGGCGACAGAGACCGGCGGCATTCCCTATGACATCCCGGATGTGGATTTCAGTCATGTCGGCGAAAACTGCAGCTTCGACGCCTTCGTCGCCTGGTCGGGAATCAAGGACCCGGCCCTGGACCGGCTGGCGGACATCGTCCGCGGCGCGGATACCGGTAAACTCGACCTGGCCCCTGAATGCGCCGGGCTGCTGGCGACGTCGCTCGGCCTGTCGGCGCTGTACGCGGACGACGATCTGGCGATGCTGGATGCCGGGATGGCCGTCTATGACGCGTTGTTCGCCTGGACCCGCCACGCGGTGGCGGAAACCCATACCTGGGTGCCCAAACCAGCCTAGCCGATCAACGGCCGCAGGCCGTCCCAGGTCAGCTTGATGCCGGTGAAGAACAGCAGCACGTAGCACACGCCGAAGAACACCTTGTCCGACAAACGGTTCTGGCCCCACAGACCGATGCGGATGCCGATGGGCACCAGAGGCACCAGGACCAGCGCGGTCCAGAGAACCTGCGGCGTGAACTGCCCCAATTCCCAATAGGCCGGGAACTTCATCAGGTTCACGGCCCAGAAGAAGATGGCGAAGGTGCCGACGAAGGGCCGTTTGGCCAGGCCGCGCGGCAGCAGGTAGACCTGCACCGGTGGGGCCCCCGCATGGGCGAAGAAACTGGTGAAGCCGCCGCACATGCCCCAGAACACGCCGCGCAAGCCCGGCTGCCGGGCGCCGTCGGGCTTGGGCCGTATCGGCAGCCAGTGGTCGAGGGTGAAGACGATGGCGATCAGGCCGACCATCAGGCGGGTGCCTTCCTCGGTCATGAACTGGAACCCGGCCCAGCCGGCCGCCGTACCCAGAACCGCCCCCGGCAACAGGACCTTGAGGTCGGGTCGGCTGAAGTCCTTGCGGTAGACCCAGATGTTGATGAAGTCGATGGACATCAGCACCGGCAGCATGATCGCCGCCGCCATGGGCACGGGCACGATCAGCGACATCATGGGCACGGCGATCAGCGCCAGGCCGGAGCCGAACCCGCCCTTGGAAATGCCCGCGATCAAGACCGCCGGCACGGCCAGAAGGTAGAACAGAGGATCGGTGATCATGTCAGGGTTTCGGTTCGTCGGAAGGAACGGCCCCGGCGCGGCGGCGGCTAAAGCGCGCCTTGCGGAACAGAAGTTCCACCGGATATGTCGCCGCCGAGCGCAAACCCGCGACGGACGTCAGGTTGCGCATGCCCTGGCGGGCGGTGGCCATGATTTCTTCCAAGACGATATCCTCCTCGACCTCACCGACTTCCTTAACCTGACGCAGGCGGTTGAGCGAGAGGAAACCCAAAATCGCCGCCAGACCGAAGAAGAAATCCCAATGGCGCAGATTGATGGCCTGGAACACATGGCGGGTTTCCGGTTCGGTCCAGCGCAGGATCAGGGTCAGTTCGCGGTCCGTGAACCAGTCGGCGAACAGGCCGCCGATGATCGGCGCCGTTCCGGCGCAGATGGCCGTGATCAGAGACGAGACGGACAGATAGCTCGCCGCCGCGCCGCGGGGGGCGAGTTTGAGGCTAATATTGCCCGACGCCAGGGTCACCCCGGCGGTCGAGATACCGGTCAGGATATGAATGACGACCAACAGCGGAATGGTCAGGACATGTTTTTCCGGCAAGGTCGTGAAGGTCCAAAGGAAGATCGACAGCACGAACAGCGGCGCCGCGACGGTCAACACCCCCTTGTTCGACACCCGGTCGGCGATCCGCCCCCAGGTCTTCAGCACGGCGATGTTGGCGGCCTGGCTGACGATCAGCAGCGCCGTGACCATGGTGACGCTGAGGCCCAGGCGCTTGTACAGATAGACCGTGAAGAGGGGGGCGGCCAGATTGATGGCGAAGTTCCACGAGCCAAGGAAGATCACCAGATTGCGGAAATTGACGTCTTTCAAGGGTTCGGCCAGACGTTCGGTCAGGGGCAGATGGCGTTCCGCCGGCGGCATCGCCGGTTCCGGAATGCGGCACATGCAATAGACGCTGACGCAACCGGCGAGAAAGGCGAGAACCAGCAGAATCGCATAGCCGTAAGCTTCCCGGTGCGGCACCAGGCGGTCCCATTCGTCGACGAACAGGCCGGCCAGTAGGCTGACCAGCATGCCGATCCCGGTCATCCACATCAGGCGATTGGCGAACACGGCCCCCATGCGGTGTTCCGGCACCAAGTCGCGGATCCAGGAATTGAATGAACAGCCAACGAAGGCGCCCAGGGAATAGCGCAGGGTTAACCCGATAAGCAGCAGGGCCAGACCCGCC
>CAXAVJ010000094.1:0-13126 GCA_963972065.1 uncultured Rhodospirillaceae bacterium | reverse complement strand
TGGATGATCGGAGCCTTGGTGTTCACGGTGGTCGCCTCCCTGTCCGGTGCCCCCCTGGTGCGGCCGAAGCGCCTGCGCCTTTACATGGTGCCGGTGCTCGGCGTGATGCTCGGGGCCGGGTTCACGCCGGAAGCGATCCGCCATGCCTCCGAATGGGTCGCCTCGCTGTCCATGCTGCTGGTCTATGCGGTCGGCATCACGGCCATGGTGTCCTACTACCTGGTCCGGGTCGCCAAATGGGATCCGGCGACATCCTATTTCTCGGCCTCGCCGGGCGGGTTCGGGGAAATGGCGCTGCTGGGCGAAGCCATGGGTGCGGACGACCGCAAGATTTCCCTTAACCATTCCGTCCGCATCATGCTGACGGTGCTGGTCATCCCGTTCTGGTTCAAATTCTTCGAGGGCTATCAGCCGGGCAACATGGGGGCCCTCGGCAACATGGCCGATATCCGCCTTAAGGACGCGGCGATCCTGATCGCCTGCGCCGTGGTCGGGTATTACGTGGCGCGGCGCCTGCGGTTTCCGGCGGCGCAGCTTCTGGGGCCGACCCTGGTGTCGGCCATCGTCCACATGTCGGGCCTGACCGAGGCCCGCCCACCTCAGGAAATCGTCGCCCTGGCCCAGGTCGTGATCGGCGCTTCGATCGGCTGCCGCTTCCTCGGTATTTCCCTGCGTGAAATGTTCGGCACCATGGTCCAGGCGGCAGGCATCACCACCTTCATGCTGGGCGCCGCCTATGCCGGGGCCTGGACCGTCAGTTATTTCACGGGGCTACCGGTGAACACGCTGTGGCTTGCCTTCGCGCCCGGGGGCCTTGCGGAAATGACCCTGATCAGCCTGTCGCTCGGCATCGACGTGGCCTTCGTGTCGGTCCATCACATGGTGCGGGTGATCTTCCTGGTGGCCATGGCGCCCATCGCCTTCAAGCTGTTGAAGGGGGTGCTGGAACGCGCCGAGGCGGCCAACAAGGGCTGATGCGGATCAGCGGTGATCGGCGCCGACGGCGGCGGCGACGGACTTGAAGCCGTCGCGTTCCAGAAGGTCCGCCAATTCCGCCGCAATGCGCGCCGCCAGATAGGGCCCCTCGAACACCAGCGCCGAATATATTTGAACCAGCGAGGCACCCGCGCGGATGCGGGCATAGGCGTCCGCCCCCGTCGCGATGCCGCCGACCCCGATCAGGGGGATGTCGCGGCCGACAAGCTGGTACAGGTCGGAAATCACGCCCTTGGCCATGGATTTCAGCGGCGCGCCGGACAGGCCGCCGATCTGCCCTTTTTGTGAATCGCGGAGGCTGGCCGGCCGGCTGATCGTCGTGTTGGTGGCGATGATGCCGTCGATGCCCACGTCGGCGGCAACGGCGGCGATGTCTTCCAGATCGGCACTGGCCAGATCGGGCGCGATCTTGACCAATAGCGGCGGACGGTTGGCCAGCCCGTCGCGCGCCGCCTTGACCGCCGTTAACAACGCCGTCAGCGGCCCCCGATCCTGCAGGGTGCGCAGCCCCGGGGTATTGGGGGACGAGACGTTGACCACCAGATAACTCGCCAAGGCACCCAGGCGTTCGACGCCCAGAACATAATCCCGGACCTCGTCCTTGGAATCCTTATTACGGCCCAGATTGACGCCGGCAATGCCCTGCCCCGCCGGCCCGGCGCGGAATTTGGCCAGGCGTGCCGCCATGGCGTCGTGGCCACCGTTGTTAAAGCCCATGCGGTTGATCACCGCGCGGTCTTCGGTCAGGCGGAACAGGCGCGGCTTGGGGTTACCCGGCTGCGGTTTGGGGGTGACGCTGCCGACTTCGGTGAACCCGAATCCCAGGCCGAGCACGGCCCGCGGCACACGCGCGTCCTTGTCGAACCCGGCGGCCAAGCCAACGGGGTTGGTGAACTCCATGCCCCAGACACGGGTTTTCAGGATCGGCCGCGGTGCCGTCGTCACCGGCGGGGCCAAGCCCATGGACAACGCCATGAGGGCCAGGGAATGGGCGGTTTCCGGATCGAGACAGCGAAGGGCCGGCATCAGCCGGTCGGCGAGGGTCATCTATGGGGCTTCCTGCAGGTTCAGTTCGGCCGGAAATTGATGGCGGCCAGTGGCATCGAGCGGCAGATCATAGACCGCCATCACCGCCGATACGGGCAACGGCCCGTAAAGATGCGGGAACAATTGGCCGCCCCGTGATTCTTCCCATTTGAGAGCGTCGCCCAGTTTTCGCGGATCGACACGCAAAAGGACAATCCCGGACTGACCGGCGCGGTGCTTGGCGGCACTTTGCACGACCTGATCGGCGCCGGAGAAATGAATGAAGCCGTCGGCAATGTCCTGGGACGACCCGCCGTACGCCCCGGCCTGTTCGGCGGCGGACCATTCGTCCCGGCGGCACATGTGATAAATGGCGGAATCGTTAGGTTTCATATCGGTTTCGGCTGTCATTCCGGGCATGTTTCCGGGCGGGAGATTAGAGCACATCGACGCCTGAGGGAACCGGGCAACGTGTGCGTCATCGCTCTATGACCGAAGTCCAGGGATGGGATGTCTGGCACGCCGATTGCGTAGTCCGACCCGAATTCGTGCGAATTCAAAAACAAGCAACCATACGCAACAAAGAGAAAAAAATGGGTTCCAAGACCAACCGACTCTCGCCGCACCTGGAAATGGCGTTGGCCGAACTGGAAGAACAGGTCGACCTGGGCGTTAAATTCGTCCCCATGCAGCCGTCGCTTGCCATGATCCAGGCGGGCGCGCGCGCGGGCGGCATCGACGAGACCCTGGCGGCCAAAATCTACCGTGCCATGCTGGAAGCGGATACCCTCGATGACACAGAAGTATTCCCCGGCATGCGGGCCAACTAACCCCCTTACCAAATGATCGGGTCAGGTCCGTCGATGACCGGCCCGCCCGCCAGAAGGCGCAATTCCCCGGCGCTGCCGTCAGACCGTCGGGGGCGGGGCGGCTCTGCGGATTCCGTGGGTTCGCTCCATCCATAGCCGCCTTCGAACAGATCGCCGCCATGGCCCGAGGCAAAGGTGAACACGCCGTTGCCCGTCAGCCAGTCCGTCATCGGCGCGGCCGGCGGCGCGGGCTTGTCCACGGCGACTGATTTCGGTTCGGTCGACGGGGCGGCAGCGGACGGCCGTGCTTCCTGCGCCCGCGCACCGGGCGGCACCGCGCGGGCCTGACGCGTCAATTTCAGGCGGCCGCCTGATTGGCCGCGGGCCTCGACGGTCAGGTCCACATCGAACGCCCCCTGCCCCTCCGGCACGATCAGGCTGAGATCCCGAAGATCGTCCATCGCCAAACGCCACGGGCCGTCGCCGTCGGCCTCGCCGTCCCGAACACCGCCGGTCAGATGCACCCCCGCCGGAACCCCGTCCAATATGAACGCCACATCGCCGACCATCTTGCCCATCCCACGGGCGAAGGAAATCGCGACGGGAAAACCGACGCGCCCGCTGCCGTCCAGGACCACCGGCGCCTCGATGGAAAAACGCAGCCCTGATTCCAACGCCGCCAAGCCCGGCTCCACCGTCAGGCTGCCCGTGCGCACATGCCCGTCGCTGGAGATAACCGTAACGGGGAAGGCGTGCGGGCCACTGGCCCCCGGGGGAAACCGCATGCGCAGGCCGCCGGGAATGGTCAGGTCGTGTTCAAGCAGAGTCGCCGTGCCGTCGCCGTTGTCGACGCCCGCGTTCAGGGTCACCCCCTTGCCCAGGCCGCCGACGATCAGCACCGACATGTCGCGGGGATTCAATCCCGGCACCGCCGTCATGAGGTCGAGCGGCAGGCCCGTCTTGGCATCCTCGACCTGGGCCTTGCGGTCGTCATTCGAATCAGGAGCGTCGGCCATGTTCCAATCCTTAACATGAACAGCTTCGCCGTTGATGTCGCCGGCGATTGCCGCCATTTTCAAGAATGATCGGGGAGACCGCCAGAACTTTGACTGCCCTGGCGCTGATTAGGGTCAATCCGTTGCTCTTGTCTTCCCGCCAGACCGCGGGCCCCGGGGCAGCAAAGCAAAATGGGGAAAATCCACACATGCCAGACCGGGAAGCGATCCTGTTCGCCAACGACACCTTTTACGCAGCCTTCGCCGGCGGCAGCATCGAACAGATGCGTGCCGCCTGGGCCGACGACCGGAACATCACCTGCATTCATCCGGGCTGGCGGCCCCTGAGCGGCCAACAGGAGGTAATGGACAGTTGGACAACGATTTTGTCGACGGGCGAGACGACGAACATCCGCTGTGTCGGCGCCCAGGCGTATTCCCTGGGTGACATGGCCTATGTCACCGGGTTTGAACGCATGCCGGGAACGCTGTTGACCGCAACCAACGTGTTCGTGCGGATGGGGGGCCTGTGGCGCATGGTCCACCATCAGGCCGGCCCCTGCCAGGACCGTGGCGCCGCCGACCGGGAGGAGAGCGACCCAACCCTGCAATAGAGGGTTCGGAACATTCAACGAATGCGCTAAAAAGTCTGTGGGGAGCAGACACTGAATTCTAGAGGAGGAGGCCTCGTTTAACCATGAAGACGATCAAGATGACCATCGGAAGCGTGACCCTGAACGTCAACCTGCGCAACACCCAGACCGCCGCCGCGATCTGGGAAGCCGCGCCCTTTACGTCCCAAGCCAACACCTGGGGCGATGAAGTTTATTTTTCGACGCCCGTGTCCCTAAGCCGCGAGCCGGATGCCCGCGCCGTGGTTCAACCGGGCGAGATTGCGTTCTGGCCCGACGGCGACAGCATCGCCATCGGGTTCGGCCCCACGCCCATTTCCCAGGGCGACGAATGCCGTCTGGCCTCGCCCTGCAACATCTGGGCGGATGCCGTCGAGGACGTGAAGACCCTGGCCACCGTCCCGGCGGGCGCATCCATATCCGTCGAACGCGGCGAATAGTACTCTGGCCTCAAGGAGGCGCGACCCATGACCAAAGCGACAACCGGGCTCGACCCAGCCCTTTACGACTACATTCTGAAAACGACGCTGCGCGAGCCTGAGATATTGGCCCGCCTGCGCCGCGAGACGGACAGCCACCCCCGCGCGGGCATGCAGATTTCGCCGGACCAGGGCCAACTGCTGGCCCTGTTGGTTGAACTTCTGGGCGCCCGGCGGGTCGTCGAGGTCGGCACCTTCACCGGCTATAGCTCACTGGCCATGGCGATGGCCCTGCCCGACGACGGCGAGATGGTGTGCTGCGACGTGTCCGAGGAATATACATCCGTCGCCCGCCGCTATTGGGCAGAGGCCGGCGTGGAGGGGCGCGTCACCCTACGCCTGGCCCCTGCGGTCGAGACCCTGGACGCCCTGATATCCGAGGGCCGCACCGGCGCCTTCGACATGGCGTTCATCGACGCCGACAAGGAAAACTACCAGAACTACTTCGAGCGCTGCTTGACCCTGATCCGCCCGGGCGGCCTGATCGCCGTCGACAACGTGTTGTGGAACGGGCGGGTCATCGACCCTGCGGACGACAGCGTTGATACACAGGCGATCCGCGCCTTCAACGCAGGCCTGAAGAACGATGACCGGGTCACGATCTCGCTGCTGTCCGTAGCCGACGGCCTGACCCTCGCCCGCAAGCGCTGAGCCCCTGGCCACATCCCGCCGAAATAAGGCACGGCGGCACGAAATGGTCCTATTTACCGCCAACAATGGCCCTGATTGCAGGCGATATCTCCTGTCATCGGATCAACCCGGTAAAGGAGACAGACCATGCCCAGCCATGCTTATCCTCCCCGGCCCGCCGCGGGCGTGATGCGCCGTTTCAGCCTCGCCACCGGCCTGGTCGCCGCCAGCCTGACTGCGGCAGGGCTATTCGCAACCGCCCTGCTTGCCGCGGGTGTCGCCGGCGCGGCGGAACCTTATGACGCGGCCTGCGACGCAGTGCCCGAACACGGCCAATCCGTTCCCTTGATTGTCACCGGGTTCGAAACCGGCAGCGCCGCCGTTCCTGTCGACCAGGAAGGCGATATCCACGCCTATGCAAACACCCTGCCGCCCGGCACGACCATCTGCGTCGTCGGTCAGGCGGACAAACGCGGTCCCGTGGACCTGAACGACCAACTTGCCATGAACCGCGCCCGCGCCGTCGCCGCCCGCCTGATCGGCGCCGGCGTGGCGCCGCAGGACCTCAGCGTTTCGTCACGGGCGGAAGCCTTCGGCGACACGGCACCCAGTTGGTTGTGGTTCAACGGCAGTCGACGGGTCGAAGTCGTCGCCCTGTACTAATTAGGGGATGTGCTTCAAGCCAAGTCCCGCAGAATACGGGTAAACCGACCGACCGCGGCCTTGAGCGGCCCATCATTGGGAAAATCAATGACGTCCGGGCCTTCCACACGGAAGGCCCGGGCGCGTTCCAGCCGGCGGGCAACCTGTTCATCGGTTTCCCTGGCGCGCGCGCCCAGGCGCGCGCGCAGCGTCGCCTCATCAGCCGTCACCGAGACGACACGCAGGTGCTGAAACCGGCCCC
The DNA here is from genome assembly GCA_963972065.1 of uncultured Rhodospirillaceae bacterium. Taxonomy (GTDB): domain Bacteria; phylum Pseudomonadota; class Alphaproteobacteria; order Rhodospirillales; family Casp-alpha2; genus UBA1479. The sequence goes on along the minus strand of CAXAVJ010000094.1, from coordinate 6,655 downwards.
GCGCCTCTTCGATCACGGAACGGGACGCATTGATCACCACCGTCCGCCCGCTCAGAAGGTCATCCACGGTTTCCGTCGGGATGCCGTACCACAGGCCATGGGCACCCCAGGACAGAAGGTAGCCGCCCAGTTCACGGCGGGCATGGAACTGGCTTTCCGTGACCGCGACATGGTCCTCGGACCCGGCATCGGCCGGGCGGGTGATGTCACGGCGGGGAAAAACAACGCCGGCGCCCTCGGCAAGGGTCTGCCGGGCGCCGTCGATCAGGCTGTCCTTGCCTGCCCCGGACGGGCCGACAACCAGAACCATGGTGCCGGGTAAAACGTCCTGGGTCACGGCGCGGACGGGGATGCGGGGGGCTGCGAACATGGCCCCGACAGATACAGGGCCCGAATGACCCGGGCATGAACGCCGAATGACGGTTCGGTTAAGTCCATGTCCGGACGCCCGACCTAAAGGGCGTGATACCGGCGCAGGACCGGCGGGGGGCCGTCGAAAAAGCGCGCGGGCCGGGCTGGACGCCGCTGCGGCAATGGCGCGGGTCGCGCCGACAAGGCGCTCAACAATTCGCGGAACCGAACCTTGGCCGCCGCCACGTGATGGCCCTGGGGATATGTCAGCAGATAAACCTTCACCTTTTCCGCATCATTGGACGCATCGGCCTGCCGCCAGAACGCCGTATCCGCATCAGTCCCGGCCATGACGACCGGCGCCTCCCGGGCGGCGGGGGTTGCCGGCGCCAACAATTCTTGTTCCTCGACCCCGGCTACGGGCTGGGCTGTCACTGCGGGACCATCCTGGTCGGCAGGGGCCGGCAGAATAAATTCCAAAGCCTCCACGCCGGTCATGACCGTCGTCTCCGCCGCCGCCGGCAAGGGCATCAGCCCCAGGGTCAACGCTAGGGCGGCAGGTAGCCATACATGACCGTGACGGGGGCCTAATGTCGGTTTCGGTATCTGCATGATTTACCTTCCCGTTCGGGCAACCGAAAGCGTACGGCGCCAACTGAATATTTATTTAAATATAAAATTACATATAAAACAATATATAAAATACCCCACCCGGGCCCTTGTCATCCCGCGGCGGCGGCCCGGGTGATTTTCTTGATCGCCGCCTGAAGCTGTGACACCAGCTCGCGCCCCGTATCGCCGCCGTCGCCCGCGATATTGTTACGCAGGATAACGGTCAGGGAATCAATGTGCACCTTGACCAGATCGATGCTGGAAGTGCTGTTGGGCAGGCCGCCGCCCGTAAACCGCATCAACGAATTGCCGACCATTGAGACCAGGGGATAACCGAAGGTCTCACCCTGTAGGCCCAATTGCTTGGCGAGCCCGTGAATACGCTGGAAGTGTTCCGATTTGTCCGGCGCCGCCCCCGCCTCGACCATGATCCGCTGTAGGCTGATCACATAATCCAGGGCCGAGCCCACGTATTCTTCCTTTGATCGGTCCAATTCCTTCTGCGCCTTGAATACGGCGCCCTGGGTGAACAGGGCATCGCTATCGTCGTCGCCGCCGGCCTTGCGCTTCAGATGGTTGGGCGGGCGGAAGATGCGAATCACGCTGTCGTTGGGAAAGCGTTCCAGCGCGGTCGCCAACGGCGAGCGGTCGACACGGACGTCGGAACGGTCCAGGTCACGGCGTTCTTTGGGCACCGGCTTAAGGTTTCCCCGCCGGTCGGGGCCGAAATAGGCGGTGTTGTAGACGAACGGCCGGGGCCGGTTGATCACGGTCAAAATGCGGTCGACCAGAGCATCCACCGTCACCGGCTTAAGCAGGAACTGGGTCGCCCCGAAGCCGCGGGCCGCGGCGACGGTCTTCGGATCGAACGTCTTGGCGATCAGGATGACCGGCAGAAAGCGGTTCGGCGAATCTCTATTCATGCGAATCCACCGCACCATGTCGATGCCGTTCAACAGTTCCTCGAACATGTCACAGATCATGAAATCGACGGTATCGACCCGTTCTGTGATGCTTTTTTTCGACAGCCGCTTCAGAAGATTGAGCGCGTCGTCGTTGCTGTTGGCGGTCAGAATTTCGCCGACGCCCAGGGCTTGCAGAAGATTGTGCAGCATCCAACGATGGGCATCGTCCTGATCGACGATCAGGACGGTGAAAGAACGCAAATTTATGGTGGCCAAGTCGGGCCTCACGAGCGGTCTGCGTTCCGTGTTCGACACGGAAACGTTATTTGTGGCGGGAATCCCACCCTCTGTTTGCACAAAGTGAAGTGCATGCGCCGGCCCCGGTCAACCCTGCCTAAAGTTAGTCATGGAAATTCGCACGCTGGCCCGTTCCCAAACCCCGAAAACCGTGAAAAAGTGTCGCCGGACAAGGGGAAACACCCGGCCAGACGAAGGAGACACCATGACCACCATGTTCGACCTGACAGGCAAGGTCGCCTTGATCACAGGTTCAAGCCGGGGAATCGGCAAGGCCATCGCCGAAGCCTACGCCCGCCAAGGTGCCAAGGTGGTCATCACCTCGCGCAAGCTGGACGCCTGCGAAGCGGTCGCCGCCCAGATCAACGAAGAAAATTTCGACGCCCCCGGCGAGGCCATGGCCATCGCCTGCAACGTATCTGACGTGGGCCAGCTCACGTCCCTGGTTGATCGGGTCAAGGAGGAATGGGGCCGGATCGACGTTCTGGTCTGCAACGCCGCCGTAAACCCCTATCACGGCCCCATGTCCGGGATCGACGACGGCGCCTGGGAGAAAATCCTGCAGGTCAACGTCACCAACGTCTTGAAGCTGTGCAACATGGTCCTGCCGGACATGGCGGCACGGCGCGACGGCGCGGTGATTCTGATTTCGTCCGTGGGTGGGCTCAAAGGGTCCATGAACCTGGGCGCCTATGCGGTGTCCAAGGCCGCTGACATGCAGTTGGCGCGTAATCTGGCGATCGAATGGGGACCGCACAATATCCGCGCCAACGCCATCGCACCCGGCCTGATCAAGACCGATTTCGCGCGCGCCCTCTGGGAAGACCCGGAAGCCCGTGCACGCGCCGAAGCCGCCTATCCGCTCGGCCGCCTGGGCGAACCGGAAGACATCGCCGGGACGGCGATCCTCCTGGCCTCGGACGCCGGCAGTTTCATCACCGGCCAGACTCTCGTCGTCGACGGCGGCGGGGTCGCCGCCGGAAACCGTTACAGCTGATATCGGAAAAGGACCACCGACATGTGCCGCTGGCTTGCCTACGCGGGACCGCCCATCTACCTGGATACCCTTCTGCTGCGACCGGAAAACTCGCTGGCCCGGCAAAGCCTGTCGGCCAGCGAAAGCGCGCATGTCGTCAATGCCGACGGCTTCGGCATCGGTTGGTACGGCGAAAGGGACCGCCCTGGCCTGTACAAGGACATCCTGCCCGCATGGAACGATGTGAACCTGTTGAACATTTCCGAACAGGTGAAGTCGCATCTGTTTTTCGGCCATGTGCGGGCAACCACCGGGACCTCCGTCAACCGCACCAACTGCCACCCCTTCCGTCACGGCAAGTGGCTGTTCATGCACAACGGCGAAATCGGCGGATGGTCCAAGGTGCGCCGCGCCCTGGCCTTTGCCGTGTCGCCGGAATTGTTTCCCAATATCCAAGGCACCACGGACAGTGAAGTCTTCTTCCACCTGATGCTGACCTTCGGCCTGGACGAAGACCCGGAAGCCGCCATCCGCCAAGCGATCCAGACCATCGAAAAGACCCAGAAGGACGCCGGCGTGGAAGAACCCTTCAACATGACCATCGCGCTGACGGACGGGCAGACCGTCTGGGCCCTGCGCCATGCGTCCGCGGGCCGGGTGCCGACGCTATACGTCGGCGTTGGCGCCAAGCCCCATGACATGGCGGATGAAGTAACCGTGGCCACGGGCACGGCGATCATCATTTTGTCGGAACCCTTGGACGACGATCTCAAGCAATGGACGGCCATCGAGCCGGACCATCTGGTGATCGCCGGGGACGGTGGCCTTGTCGTCTCTCCGTTCGCTCTGTGACGTAATGGCACCGCGCTACGCCGTGGCGGTTCTGATTCTGGCCGCCCTGACGGCAACACCCGCCCAGGCCTGGAAGAATGGCCCGCCGGACAATAAGGTCACCAACAGCGCCGCCGACTGCCTGGCGCCGCCCTATTCGACCCATGACTGGATCGCCGACCACGCCCGAGCGTTGCTGCCGTCGGCGGCGCGCGCCTGGCTGGACCCGCACCGTGTTCTCATGCTGATCGGCACAGAAGCCCCTGACTACGCGAAAATAGAAGCTTTCTGCGGCGCGCCCAATCGGGGTTACAACGACACCGGCCAAGGCCGCCATGACCTGAGGTTCGATACAAACGGCGGGATCACCCGTGACCTGCCTGCCCAACGCGCGCAAGAGGAATATGAAAAAGCCGTCCAGGCTTACCGCGCCGGCAGGCCGGACCATGCCGCCTATTTCCTGGGCGCAGCCATGCATTACATCGGCGATCTGGCGCAGTACGGACACACCATCAAAGGCGAAACGCACCATGCGGATTTCGAGGAATGGGTCGGTGCCTTGACGCCGTCGTTCGCCGGCGGCGGCGTGTTTGAAAAATTTATCGTCGCCGACGGGATGACGCCACGTCGGGCCGATGACGCCGTCCTGCGCACGGGACGCTTCACTTGGACGGGGACCGCACCGGTGCTGCCGCCGGCCGCGATGGATGCCCGGTTCGGGCCCGCCGCCCTGGCCGATACGGCCTTCGTCGCCAGCATCGGCCATTGCCTGAACAACGCCGTGAACGAAGCCGCCGACATGCTGTTCGGATTTTATGAGGCCGTCGTCAGGCCAAACGCCCGTTAGCCTTCGAACGGCGTAACGCGGGGCCAAATTTCGGCGACCGTATCCAGGGTCGAAAACAGCACGTTGAAGACATAGGGCGAAGCAAGCTCCGTCGCCTCGGGCACCAGGATCGGCAGGTGATCCTTCTGCGGGAAGGCGAAGGTATCGTACCCCCGTGCCTTCATCCAACTGCGCAAGTCGCGCTGGCTCGCCCCCATCTGCCGCAGGCCGAAGTCATTGACCTCGCAGATCACGAAGGGCACCCGGTCGGGCGCGAAAAAATCCGCACCGCCTTTGAGCACCGTCAACTCGGCGCCTTCCGTGTCGATTTTGACGGCGCGACAGGCATCGATGTTTTCCGCTGCCGCCAGGGTATCCAGGCGTGTCGAGGGATAGCTGTCCTTGGCCGGGGTTGCTCGTGAGCGCTGATTGAAATCATGCAGGCCCGGATCCCACATGGCGTGGCCGCCGTCGTTGTCCGCATTGCGGTAGAAGTCGACGGTACCGTCCGTTTCCGAGGCCACGGCATTGATCGCCGTGACGTTCGAGCGTTCGTTCAGCGCCATCAGGTCCTTGAGCCAGGTGAAATTGTCGGCATTCGGTTCCACCGCGACGACGCGCCCGGCATCGCCGGCCAGATGGGAGGCGAGCAAGGAAAAGAACCCGATATGAGCACCGACGTCGAGAAAGCAGTCACCCGGCCGCAACGCCCGGATCAGAAACAGCGACAGGGACTCCTCGTAAAGGAGTCCCTGGCTGAGTGCCTGCAGGATCGACCGTTGGGACATCTGCCCCAGATCGACACGAAGTTGAAGGGCGACGGCACGCCCCGCCAATTCCAGGTTCACGGTCACCGTATGGATACCGTGGGTCGGAAGCGTGGGCGATGCCGTCATCTTGACGTTGTTCCCTTGGTCTTAAATCGCAGGACAGCCGCCAGTCTAACCCTTGATCGTGTTAAGCCGCCATACCGCGGTTGCCGCCTTGGGAGCCACGGCGGCTACGACCGCCGCCGCGCTTGGCACCGCCGCCGCCCGGGCCGCTGCGGCTTGGGCCACCCCGGTTCTGACCACCTCTGTTCTGGCCACCGCCCCGGTTCTGACCGTTGCGCCCGCCACCGCCGCCGTTGTTCTTGCGCACGTCAGGACCACTGTCATTAGCGGCCGAATTGGCGATATCGGCGGCATGGTAGGGATGGCCGTCGAACACCGGGACGGGCTGGCGGATGCATTTCTCGATATCGCGCAGGCAGCCGCGTTCGTCATGGGCGCAGAAGGAAATGGCGATGCCCGAAGCCCCCGCCCGTGCCGTACGGCCGATGCGGTGGACATAGCTTTCGGCATCGTTCGGCAGGTCGAAGTTGATGACGTGGGTCACGCCGTCGACATCGATGCCGCGGGCGGCGATGTCCGTCGCCACCAGGGCGCGGATGTCGCCGTCACGGAAGCCCTTGAGGGCCCGCTGGCGGGCGTTCTGGGCCTTGTTACCGTGGATCGCATCGGACTTCACGCCGTTGTCGTGGAGATGACGGGCGACCCGGTCGGCGCCGTGCTTGGTGCGCGTAAAGATGAGAACCCGCTCGATACGCGGATCGTTCATCAACTCGCCCAGCAGGGCTCGCTTGTCGTCCTTGGCGACGAACAGCAGGCGCTGTTCGATCTTTTCCACCGTCGTCGCGGCGGGTGTCACTTCGACCTTCACGGGATCGTTCAGAAGCTCGTTCGCCAGGCCTTCGACGGTTTTCGGCATGGTCGCCGAAAACAGCACAGTCTGACGCTCGTGGGGCAGCACCTTGGCGATCCGCTTGACGTCACCGATGAAGCCCATGTCGAGCATGCGGTCGGCTTCGTCGAGGAC